>CALKWW010000059.1 GCA_938003945.1 uncultured Bacillota bacterium
TGTTAACCGAGGGGTTGTTGGTTCGAATCCAACCTGAGGAGCCATTTTATTTTTGTATATAAAAAAAGCTGATACAATGTATCAGCTTTTTTATGCATATTATGGGAGATTATAATTTTTTGTGGCATAGCCACCAGTCATAGCATTTAAACTCGCCATTCTTTGCTTGTTCTAATCTTTTCTTAGCTAATTCCTCAGTGGCTGCAGGATGAACAATTACATCGTCACCCAAGATTTCATTATTGGGCCAGTTTTCAGGTGCTGCAACATTATGCTTATCTGTTACCTGTAGTGCTTTGATAACTCTCAACACTTCATCGACATTTCTTCCTACTTCTTGAGGATAGTACATTATTAGACGTATTACACCTTTGTCATCCACTATGAATACAGCACGGACAGTATTTGTTCCCTTATTGGGATGGATCATGCCTAATTCATTTGAAACCCTACCTAATTCATCTGCGATTACGGGGAAGGGTATCTTAGTTCCCATATTTTCTTCTATCCATTCTACCCATTTGAGATGTGAAAAAACTTGATCTACTGATAGCCCGATAAGTTCAGTATTTAACTCATTGAATTTGTCTGCTTTTTTTGCAAAACCTACAAATTCTGTGGTACATACTGGGGTGAAATCACCTGGGTGACTGAATAGGACAAACCACTTTCCTGTATAATCTTCAGGTAAATTCTTAGGACCATGTGTGGTATTCACCGTCATTGATGGAAACTTTTCACCTAATAACGCCATTCTCTTTGTATCTTCCATTATAAATCCTCCTCTTATATTGTATGTTAATTTCGCCTAAAATTTGGCGATTATGAATCTTGACAGTTTTTGCAAATTCCTTTAAATAGAACTTTTCGTTCTTCTATGAGGAAATCATCTAATTTAGATTGATCATATTTTATTGAATCTATATTAAAATCGAATATTTTATTACAATTTCTGCATAGAAAGTGTCCATGAGTGGATACCTCTATATCAAATCGATGTTCCTTTTCTCCTGTGTCTAAAGCTTGGATTATCCCTTTTTCTAAAAATAGATCTATTGTGTTATATATGCTTGTCTTAGATAGAGTAGGTATGTTTTTAGCAACCGCTTCATATATATCGTCGGCAGTAGGATGTATTCTATTTTTAAGTAGATAATCTAATGCATTTAGACGTATGGTAGATGGTTTTATCTCATGACTTATTAAATATTGCTTCAAGTATTCTATATTCTGCATTTTATCTGTTAGATTCCCTCCATTTCCAATAAAGAACTTGTAACCATTACTATTTTACAACTAGTATAGTTTTGTATCGATTACAATTTAATTATAGAGTATAACTTTTCGTTTGTCAAGGGGTATTTTATTTTTATTGAAAAAATTAATAGATATAACAGGATGTATTATATATACAAAGCTGAATGTTAAAGATATAGGTAATAAGATAAACAGCCTTTATATTATTATGTGGCAGATTAAGAATCTAATTTACTTTTATAGCTAGAATGGATTTATCTAATATTTGCTCATATAGAATGCTGGTTAAAAATATGTTAGAATAGATTAGACGCAGACAGGTTATGTATTTAACTTTATAAAAAATGTAGAAATCGACCACGCATAATATAAAATAATAAGTTTTGAGGTGTAATCGTATGAAGGGAAAGACAATAAGCTATTCAAAATCACAGATCTCACATGTAATGATGCCAAATGAGGCGAATGCAGCAGGTAATGTCCATGGTGGGGAAATTATGAAGATGATGGATACAGCTGCATATGTGGTGGCAAGGAAACATTCAAGATGTAATGTGGTGACTGCAAGAGTAGATGAATTAGAGTTTCATCATCCTATATATGTAGGAGAGCTGGTAACCTGTAAGGCAGAGTTGGTTTTCGTAGGCAGAAGTTCTATGGAGATTCATGTAACTGTTTTAGTGGAGGATCTCAACTGTGATATGTCTACTAGAAGGGCCCTTACGGCATATTTTACTATGGTAGCCCTTGATGATGATGGTCGCCCTACTGATGTTCCGAATCTTATAGTTGAGACACCAGAAGAACAAGATAATTTTGAAAAGGGTAGGGCAAGGTATGAACTGCATAAAAAGAGAAGAAGTAGGCAAGGTTGAGAAAATCTCTATATGAGAATACACCGTGAATATAATCGGTGATATAGTTTAAATTGTGAATAGAAATTAGGGGATATATGTGTTAAAAAATTACATGGAAGATGTGGTAGAGCATTTTCTATTAGATGTATTAAATGAGTATGATAATATATGTAAATGCGAACAATGTATTAATGATATAAAGGCTATTGCACTTAATAACTTAAAACCTTTATATTTTACATCTAGGGAAGGTAGAGTATATAATAAATTAAATGAGATGCAAGCGCAATTTGAAGCAGATGTCTTAAGGGAACTTACAAAGGCAATTGTGACAGTATCAAGAAAGCCAAGGCATTAGATATGTCATAGGCTGAAAATGTTTTAAATATTGCTAAGAGGTGATTTTGTATGAGTATATGGCATGACATAGACGCAGATAGAATTACGCCGGAGCGTTTTATAGCAGTTATAGAGATAGCGTCGGGAAGCAAGAAAAAATATGAATTAGATGAGGAGACAGGTTACATAATTCTCGATAGGATATTATATACTTCTACCCAATATCCAGCTAATTATGGATTTATACCTCGGACTTATTCGGAGGATAATGATCCATTAGATGTACTTGTCCTATGTCAAGAAAAGTTAGATCCCCTTGTATTGGTGGATTGTGTGCCCATAGGGGTCATAAGTATGATTGACGAAAAGGATGTGGATCAAAAGATTGTGGCAGTGCCAATAAATGATCCTGCTTTCAATACGTATAAGGATATACATGAGCTCCCTCCCCATATAATGGAGGAGTTCTCTCACTTTTTTGAGAGATATAAGGAGCTTGAACATAAATATACTAGTGTGCAGAAAGTCTTAGGTAAAGAAGAAGCAATATCTATAATTAGAGAATCAATAGATCGCTACAATAAAAAGTTTGGTTTAAAGGATGCAAATGAAATATAGAGCTTTTTTTGTTGAATTTACCAGCTATTTTTATAGGTGTCTGGGAATGCTATGACAATAATTCTTTCAATATCTCCATAAATTTGGTAAAACTAATATTATTTGGATGATGGTACAATATATCGGCTATCAGCATGTTTGCATCGCATGGGGTAGAACTGGAAAATATTAAACTTATAAGATAAGTAAATAGAGATAGAACAAGAAGAGCCTTAAACTGGTATGATACTTCCAAAGTAGACAGTCTAATTAATTAAAATTAGATTATCTACTTGGAGGTATTTTTTATGAATATGAATAGTTATTTAGCTAATGGCAGATAATATCTAAAGGGTGATAAGTATATGAACTTTAGGAAATTATTTAAGAAAAAAAGTAAAGATAAAACATCTTTAAGCACTGCCAACTTAAAGGATACGTTGGGTAGTAGTGACGATGTAGTATTTAGTGACTTTCATATAGGAGTTAGTGGCAGAGTAGATATGACTTTGCTTTATATAGATGGAATGGTGAATACAAATTTGATCAATGATTTTGTGTTGAAACCTCTTCTTACAGTAGAACAATTTACTAAGTTGCATAAGAGCAAAGATGTAGTAAACCAGATAGAAGAGGGCAGATTATATTTTGCTTCTCACAAAGTAGTGAAGACAATAGATGATTGCACACAGGATGTGATAATGGGGAATGTGGCCATCATATTTGACGATATAAATACGGCAATTATCTTTGATGTAAAGGGTTATGACAAACGTTCGATAACTGAGCCATCTGGGGAGAATGTTCTAAAAGGTGCAAAGGATACCTTCATCGAGGTGCTTAGGACTAATACAGCTCAGGTACGTCGGAAAGTAAGCACATCTAATTTGCGAATAAAACAGTTAGTGGTGGGAAGGCAGACACTGACACATATCGCTATAGTTTACATAGAGGGACTTACGAATAAAGAGCTTGTAGATGAAGTTATAAATCGAATTTCAAGCTTAGATATAGATGAGGTAGTGTCCATAGGATTTATAGAGGAGTACATAGTAGATAATAAGATAACTGCCTTTCCACTCATAGCTTCCACAGAGAGGACGGATAAATTCTGTGCAAATATAATATCAGGTAGGGTAGGTGTGCTCATTGATGGGCTACCCATAGGTCTCATCATACCCGGAGTGTTAAACCAATTTCTACAGGCGCCAGAGGACTATTCACAGAATTTTATTGTAAGTTCCGCCATAAGGGTTATGCGTTTTGGCCTTATGTTTGTTACATTACTTTTACCTGGTTTATATATATCTGTAATAACATTTCATCAGGAGATGATCCCAACGGATCTTGCACTTGCAATTGCTGCTTCCGAGGCGGGCGTGCCCTTCCCAACCTTTGTGGAAGTGATGATGATGCTCATAGCATTTGAAATACTTATAGAGGCAGGAATTCGGCTTCCTAGAACTATTGGTAATGCTGTATCTATACTAGGTGCTTTGGTGGTGGGAGAAGCTGCCGTGAGCGCAAAACTAGTGTCGCCGGGGGTGGTTATTATCATAGCATTGGCAGGGATAGCCACATTTACTATGCCCAATCAAGACTTATCAAATGCTCTTAGACTATGGAGGTTTTTATTGGTCATCTTTAGTAGTATTGCAGGGCTTGTTGGACTGTCTGTGGGAAGCTTACTATTATTATTTCATCTGTGTACTATTGAGACATTTGGTGTACCATATCTCATTCCATTTGTAAGCCATGAGGGAACCGAATATAAGGATACAATATTTAGATTTCCCTTGTATCTGAACAAATATAGGCCAGATGAATTAAAGGTGCAAAATAAGAGAAGGCAGAGGTAGAAGGATTAGTTATGAGGAAAAGATTATTGTTACTTATTATCAGCATTACATTAGGTCTATGTGGATGCAAGCTTTCCACTTATCTTCCAAGGAGGGCAGAAATAGATAGGTTAGAATTTATCAGGATAATTGGTATAGACAAGGGCTCCAAAGATTCAGAGGATATAAAGATTACAATGTTATATCTTCCCCATGAGGAAGAGTCAAAAGAACAATCACAAGGGAACAGTGGTGGGCAGGCAGGACAACAAGCTAATGTAAGTACAATGGTATCAGAAGGCAAGACTATATCCGAGGCAATAAAGAAAGCTCAGATGGAAAGCAGTAGAGAGATTTTTTTGGGTCATGTATTTGGAGTTATAATTGGAGATGAAGCTGCTAAAGAGGATTTGAATAAGTATATGGATTTCATTTCTAGAGGAATAGAATTTAGGTTAAATAATAATATGTATATTGCAAAAGGTATGGATGCAGGGGAGTTAATTATGAAGTCAAGCCAATCAGAGGACTTCCTATCTGATATTGTAGAGCATTTTAGTAAAAATTATAATATTACTTCCACATCGGGGAATAAAAAATTGATAGAACTCATGGGAGAGTTAGATGATAAAAATAAAGGGGTAGTCATTCCGGCAATTGCACTCATAGAAAAAAAAGGAGAGGCTCCTCAAGGAGAAGCTAAAGATAAAGAGGGGAAAGCAGTTCTAAAGCTGGACGGATATGGGATTATAAAAAACGGGAAGTTGATAGATTATGCTGATGAGGATGTATCTACAGGGATTAATATTTTGAATAATAAATATGTAAGTGGCAATATCACTATAACTGATCCTTATGGGCAGGAGGTAAACTTGGAGGTCATTGAGCTACTGTCTGAAAAAACGTATAGATTTAGTGGAGACAATATAGAATCTGTTACACTTAAAATTATAGTCAATAGCAATTTAGATGAGCAACACTCTAGAGAGGATATATATACAAAAGAGAACTTAGAGTATTTGTTTATGGAGCAAGCAGAAGTAGTAAAAAAAGATGTGTATGGGGCAATTGAATTTGCCAAGGATAATAATGTGGATGTACTAGGGTTTGGCAGGGATATATTTAGAAAACATCCAATTAGGTGGGAGAAGGTGGAGGCACAATGGGATAGTATATTTCCAAACCTCCAAGTGGATCTGGATGTAAAATCAAGGGTAGTTAGAACCTATGATATTACTCAACCTAATAGAATGAAAGGTATGGAGTGATATGACAAAATTTATAATTATAATAATTATTATCTATTTAATTGATCTAATAGATCTGATAAGGAGTAAACGTACAAAGGATATTATTATATTATCAATATTTACCATTTTAATTTCAATATTTGGGGTTTTTTATCTATCAAACCCCTACAGGGAGAGCTTTATTGGCAAGGTATTCTCTCTTTTGAATATAGAGTACTAGGAGGGCATTATGGGAGACAGAGGTAAAGTCACAATTAGACAGATTTTCAAATTGCTTTTATGTCTGTGTTTTAGTCCTGCAGTAAGGGTTATACCAGCATTTGAAGCATATAGTGCAAAACAGGTTGGGTGGCTTGCACCTATAGTTGCCTTTTTCCCCGTATTTATTTTAATTTTGACCTTTAACAAACTGTTTATAATGTATGAGGGTATGTCATACACTGGGATTATATATGAAATATTGGGCAGACCAATAGGCAATATACTGTTGATCATATATGCCATCGGAATCTCTATATTGACTGCTCTATATATAAGATATTACGCCGCTAAGCTCAGTATAGCTCTTGCCACTACTATGCATATGGAATTAAATATAATTGTGCTTCTAATCCTTGTCTATCTAGTACTTAGATATGGATTGGTTATATTGGCAAGGATGGGTGAGGTAATAGTAGTGATTATAAATATAACGTTTTTAATATTATTTATATTATCTATTAATAATATAAAGCTTGATAATCTAATGCCAATAAGCTATAGAGATATAATACCCATTGGGAAGGCAGGTTATCTTATAATGGGTCTATGGTGTTATTTTACACTCCTATGTTTTTTAGGTGACAGGATAAAAGACAAGCAGAATTTAAAGGATGCCGGGATTAAGTATAGTATTTTCTTAGTGATTTCAACCATTATTCTGAGTATAATGGTGATAGGAAGTATAGGTTATTCGGTTGCACAGCGTTCAGCTGTACCTTTTTTTAGTGCTGTAAAGAATATTTCAGTATTTAGTATTATTGAACGAATAGAGGCTGTAGTGGTTACCCAATGGATAGCTACAGATTTCATATTAATAGCTATATTTATATATATATTATTGGATATATTAAATGAGATATTCAAAACAGAGGATGTGAGGTATCTATTAAAGATACTACTAATATTCTTTTACCTATTCTCCCTATATATAGCATTTACAATATTTGAAATGCAGGCGTTTTCATTTAAGCTCGTTACACACCTAAATTTGTTATTGGGTTTTGTGATACCAATTTTGATCTATTTTATAGGTAGTGTAAAGAAAGCTAAACAACAATAGTTATATGAAATTTTAATATTTGTCTTAATATGTACATTTGTATATAATGGTATGTGGCTAATATTTTAAATGGGGTGAGGTTATTATGTATAGATGTATAATATTAGACGTAGATGGAACTATGCTCGATACCCTAGATGCAGAACTGTTATGCTTGCAGAAAGTGTTGAATAAGAGGGGTATAGATGTAAAACAGAGCGATTTAGAATTTGCATTTGGGGTTCCAACTGAAAAAGTATTTGAAAAGTACGGAATTAAAGATATTGAAAGGATTAGCACTGAATGGAATAATTGTATGGCTAGGTCCATATCAGATTCCCATATATATGATGGAATATTAGATGTGTTAGAACGTCTTAAAGATTCTTCCATAGTCACAGGAGTAGTCACATCTAGGACAGAAGAAGAGCTAGAGCGAGATTTTAGACCATTAGACTTTTTTAAGTATTTTAGGCACATAATATGTGCAGAGGATACTAAAAAACATAAACCCCATCCAGATCCTCTTTTAAAATTTTTAGAAATATCTGGGCAAAAGCGAGGAGATTGTGTGTATATAGGTGATACAATACACGATATGCAATCTGCAAATGCAGCAAATATAGACTTTGCTCTAGCGAAGTGGGGTGCTGAATCCCCTGAATCAATTAATACGTCTATAATTCTAGAGTCTCCGAAGGAAATATTGAAATTGGCAAAGCTATAAAGATATTTTATGTTCTTTATTGTGATTTCGTTGAAATATTTTGTTATAGACATGATATTTTGTATGAGTTTGTTTGTATATAATAGGAGGGAACGCATTGGGGGATAAGATAAGGATTGGTATAGTAGGTTATGGAAACGTTGGAAAGGGTGTAAGGCTTGCAGCTTACCAAAATCCCGATATGGAACTTGTGGCCATATTCACCAGAAGGGATGTCAATAGTATAAACATAGATGACACAAGTGTGAAAGTTGTAAATGTTTTGGAGGCTGAATCCTTTAAAGATACTATAGATGTCATGATATTATGCGGCGGTTCGGCTACGGATCTTGTTGAGCAAGGACCATATTTTGCTAAAATGTTCAATACAGTGGATAGTTTTGATACCCATGCCAAAATACCAGAATATTTTGATGCCGTAGATAAAAGCGCACAAATGGGAGAAAATACGAGCCTTATCTCCGGAGGATGGGATCCAGGGTTATTTTCGCTAAATCGTGTTATGGCCGAGGCCATATTGCCTAGGGGTAGGGGATATACTTTTTGGGGTCCCGGTGTGAGCTTGGGGCATTCTGATGCAATACGTAGAATTGAGGGTGTCAAAGATGCTGTACAGTATACTATTCCAAAGGAGTCCGCTGTAGAATCAATAAGGAAAGGGAATATGCCTAAACTTACCAATGGAGATAGGCATGTTCGTGACTGCTATGTGGTTATAGAAGAAGGGGCCGATAAAGCCGAGATAGAAAATAAAATAAAGACTATGAAGAACTATTTTGCTGAATATGAAACACAGGTCACATTTATAACTGAGGAAGAACTCAAATGCAAGCATGGGGGCTTACCCCATGGTGGACTTGTAATTCATAGTGGTGTGACAGGAGCCGATGAAGAAAATATAAGTGTAGTAGAATACTCTCTCAATTTGGGAAGCAATGCAGAATTTACTGCCAGTGTGCTTATAGCTTATGCAAGAGCAGTATATAGGCTAAATAGAGAAGGAGTTATTGGTGCGAAGACGGTACTTGATATCCCTCCTGCCTATCTATCTCATAAATCTGACGAAGAGCTGAGACGGAATCTTTTATAGATTTGGTGATTATATAAATAGGAAAATAGATAATGTTTTAGGAAAATATCTAGAATGGTATGTATGTGAAAGTAGGTTATTTAAAGCACCAAAAAAAGGTGCTTATTTTTTTATTTTTGTTTTACTTACTCAGAGTTTAATGTATAATAGTTTTATAAAATATAATTAATTTACATTTAGTATTTGTATCATTTTTCCATATTGGTATTTACTCAAGTTTGCTATATATTTAGGTTTATATTTTACTCAAAAAGCAATAGAAGGAGAAGATAAATTGTTTAAGAAATCAAAGATACCATATGTAGAACTATTGCCTTTGATCATTCTGTCATTTATAATATACAAACTAATATCCAATGTAGGTTCCTTGACCAAACAGCTAAGTCCTATAATTGGAATTTTCATCTGGGCTTTTTGTATATCTTATGTACTCAATCCTTTGATGAAATATTTGGAGAAAAAGCTAAAGCTAAATAGGATGTGGAGCTTAGTCTTAACCTATGTCATTTTTATAGGTATAATTATTCTCTTAGTTACAATTGTAACTCCAAAGGTAGTAAAGAGTGCGAGCGACTTGGTGGCTTCTATTCCAAGTTATCGTGATATGGCACAGGAATGGATAGAGGATAATGCAGATAAGTTCGGGTTACATGATAAAGGGAGTGGAAATTTAGAACAGAGAACTAGGGAAATTATGGAGAACATATCTAGATATGTAACTAAAGGTCTTAATACAGTTTTATCTAGTGCGGTTAATGTCACTTTTTCATTTGTAAAAGGTATATTTATTATCATTATTTCTATATATATATTAAAAGACAAAGAGAGATTTAAAAAGACTTTAACTAGGCTCATATATGCATTTGCCGATAATGAAAATGCAGATCGAATAATGAGGGCATTTTCAGAGACAAATAAGGTTTTTTCGAGATTTATATTGGGGAAATCTTTAGATTCTTTGATTATTGGAATACTTTGCTTTATAGGTTTAACATTATTGAAAATAGAGTTTGCACTCTTATTGAGTGTAATTGTCGGCATTACTAATATGATTCCCTATTTTGGCCCTTTCTTAGGCATGGTGCCCTCTTTTATAATAACTCTATTTTATAGTCCTATAAAGGCATTATGGGTGATTATATATATTTTTCTCCTACAACAGTTTGATGGTTGGTATCTTGGCCCTAAGATATTGGGAAACCAAGTTGGACTCTCACCATTTTGGGTTATAGTTGCCATTTTAATAGGACAGAAGGTCTATGGAGTTTTAGGGATGTTTTTAGCTGTACCTGTGGCAGCTACCATAAAGATTTTCATGAGTAGGCTCATAGATAGAGGACTCCATAAAAAAGGTGTGGAATTAGAATAGAACGGTTGGTGTATAAAAAATTAATAAAAGCATATTATAAATATCTGTGTTAAAGCTAAAAATATCAATCGATAAACTTGAGTGATTTTATGATTAACTTTGATAATTTATTTTTAATATTAGATTATATGTATTTAAACTTTGAAATTAATGCACAATAGAAGTAGATTAAATTTTCTAAATATTTAGATTGATTTTTACTTTACAATATACTAAACTATAGTTAGGAGTAAAGTTAAAACTAAATAAGGGTGTAGCATATGAGCAGAAAAAAGGTTACTATGGAGGATATTGCTAGCAGACTAGACATATCCAAGTATGCAGTATCCCTTGCCCTTTCAGGTAAAAAGGGTGTATCGGAGATTACGAGGGAGAAGGTTGTTCAAACTGCCCAAGAAATGGGATATCGTCCGCGTCCTAATCATGAAGCACTACATAAGGCAATGGAAAAAAGGGGAACTATAGGAGTAATAACATCGGAGGAAGTGCTCAAGAACCCATATTTTTTTAGTACGGTATTAAATGAAATTGAAAAAGAGGTGAGGCGTAGGGATTATGGATTAAGTATTGCAAATGTTGATATTGATGGAAATTTACCTGACTTTGCTAGGCAGAAAATTGTTGATGGTATCATAGTTATATCAGATATAGGAACTTCTTTGGTCAATAAACTCAAGCAAATGAATATACCTTGTGTTATAGTTGAACATTATGAAAAACGTGTAAATATGGACAGTATAATGACCAATAATAGGCAGGGAGTATATCTAGCGATCGAATACTTAAATAGACAGCTCAAAACACCCATAATAGGTTTTCTAGGGGACATACATGAATCGATAAATTACTATGAGAGATGGAAGAGTTTTTCTGAAGTTTTGACAGATTTAGGACTTAAACTAGATCTAGACTATTGCAAAATTGATAAATTCAATAGATATCCCCAGGATCCGGTAAAGGACATAAGAGATTTTATACAAGGTTTGGAATCATTACCTGATGCATTTTTTTGCGTAAATGATATATTAGCAGTTATATTGAGTAGTATGCTTATAAAAAGTGGTGTTAAAATTCCAGAAGATGTTAGCATTATTGGATTTGACGATACTAAACTTACAGAATACAATATTCCTCCCCTCACTATGATATATCTATATAGGGAGCATTATGGTAGACGGGCGGTTGAACAGCTTTTCTCAAAGTTTGTGAATAGGGAAAAACCAGCAGAGGTAATAAGAATAAATACCAAACTCGTAATCCGGAATTCAGTGAGGGATACAAGATAACTGTAGATATATATCTACAGTTATCTTTTTTGCTTTCTTGTATGTAACTTTATAAATTGATTAGTTTGTAAATAAAAATAAAGCTATTTATAGTCAAAAAATAAAGCAAAACACTTGACAATTACTTTACTATACTATAGAATAATCTATGGATAAATTAGACAAGGGAGGTCTAAAAAAATGAAAAGCAAGGTATTTAAGAAATTGGCATTACTGCTATCAACAGTTATGATCTTCACATTTTTATTTACAGCATGTGGTGATACAGAAGATACAGAAACGCCAAACGAGCCAACAGAGGAAGAAGAAATCATAGATGAGGACAATGTTGAAGATGATGCCGAAGAAGATGAGGACTTCGATGCACAAGAGGAAGACGACGAGTTGGAAGGCCAAGATGATGAAGAGAATACTCTTGAAGACGAAGACGATGAGGCAGATGTGCTTGATGAAGAACAAGAAGATGAGACCGAAGATACTGTAGAGTAATTGTGTGCATAGTGTCTATCAGTAAACTATAAATAGTAAAAAAGAACATGGGCTAACAATTGTTAGCCCATGTTCTTTTTGTGGATACTTTATGAAGTTATATTTGACTTCCTATATCTCTTATATGCTTTTAACTTCATAAAGTGTAGTCGGATTGATATATAATGACTGCCAAACTAGAGGTTTTAGTTATAGTAAAACCAAAGAGCAGTGATATTTTACCACTATAGGGCGATATAATATTTTTACTATTTATGATATCATATGTATGTAATACATATCTAAAGGGAGGCGTGTTTTATGGCAAAAGATGATGCAATGGTTGCATGGGATAGTTATGATGAAACAGAGATGCATAGAGTTTTTGAGCTGGGCAATAAGTATAGGAAATTTATATCAGCCAATAAGACAGAGCGAAGATGTGTGGATACCTTCATAGATCTATCAGAGAAAGAGGGATATAGAAATTTAAATGAAATAATAGAAAATGGTGAAACTTTAAAACCAGGTGATAAGGTATACGTGGATAGTTATGGTAAATCATTATGTCTATTCGTAATAGGGACTAGTCCCTTTGAGCAGGGGCTTAGAATTCTTGGGGCCCATATAGATTCCCCAAGGATAGATTTAAAACAAAATCCACTATATGAAGACACGGAGCTTGCTATGTTAAAGACCCATTATTATGGTGGTGTTAAAAAGTATCAATGGGTTGCTTTGCCACTTGCTATGCATGGTGTAGTAGTTAAAAAGGATGGTACTGTAGTAGATATCAATATAGGGGATGGAGAAGATGACCCTGTATTCGGTGTATCTGATCTACTCATACATTTAGCAAAGGATCAGATGCAAAAATCTCTTAAGGATGCTTTTACAGGGGAAGATTTAAATATATGTGTTGGCAGTATACCATTAAAGGACGATAATGAAAAGGATAAGAGAGTCAAGGCCAATATACTTAGAATTCTCAAAGAGAAATATGATATAGATGAAGAGGATTTTGTATCCGCTGAGATTGAAGTTGTGCCTGCAGGACCTGCAAGGGATTTTGGATTAGACAGAAGCATGATAATGGGTTATGGTCATGATGATAGAGTATGTGCCTATACGTCTTTTGAGGCCATGATGGAGATAAAAGAGCCGGAGAAGACATGTGTAACTCTACTAGTGGACAAAGAGGAGATAGGTAGCGTAGGCGCTACTGGCATGCATTCTAGATTCTTTGAAAACGCCTTAGCAGAAGTTATGAGTGCTTCAGGTGATTATAGTGAGATAAAATTGAGAAGAACACTTGCAAACTCTAATATGTTGTCCTCAGATGTGAGTGTTGCCTATGACCCCAATTATCCATCAGTAGTAGAAAAGCAGAATTGTGCCTATTTTGGAAAGGGTATAGTTTTTAATAAGTATACAGGTAGTGGTGGTAAATCCGGTTCTAATGATGCTAATGCTGAGTATATAGCAAGAATACGTGCCATAATGGATAAGCATGATGTAATGTGGCAGACATCTGAGTTAGGCAAGGTAGATCAAGGTGGTGGTGGCACAATAGCATATATATTGGCAAACTACGGTATGAACGTAATAGACTGTGGTGTGCCAGTTCACAATATGCATGCTCCTTGGGAGGTTGTATGTAAAGCAGATATATATGAAACAGTAAAGGGATACAAAGCGTTTTTGTTGGAGGCATAGTGTCATGAACAATAGTAGTTTTATATCAGATAGATAAAGATTTATGGATAAAATAGAAGAGAATTCGTTGGCAACTGCGATATATTAAAACATGGTATGGTACTGACTGTAGAGCCTAGTTTATATATTGAAGAAGACACAGGGATAAGAGTAGAAGACGATATATTAGTAACGGAGACAGGTTGTGAAGTTTTGTCAGAGGATATTATAAAGAAAGTAGAAGCTATTGAAAACTATATGTGATGTAAAACTTAAAGGGGGAGCATGCTCCCCCTTTAAGTTTTACACAGGACTTTGTTTGGTATGAAAGAACCGGAGGATACTGTGAAGAAATATAATAAAATGAAACCAATGTGACATAAATTTCAAACATGGAATCTGTAGAATATTTTATATAGACTTATGTGGGATGTAAAAGGAATAAGAGCTTACTACCCACCTGTATATGGTAGAAGCTCTTAATGTATTGATTCTTATAAAGTTAGCCTTGAATGTTTGAGTGCTAGTGTTACCCCTTTATATACTATAACCGATACGATAGAGTTGACTACAGTAGCAGGAAGTACGACAGTGAAAGTCAAGGCCTTATATGAAGTTGGCAAGCCGACAGTAAAAAGTGCAGCTGTTAAAAACGCAAATCCACTGACCAATGTTCCTATTGCTGTTATTATGAGCATTTTAACAGATTCATTTATTTTATTGCCAAGGGTTTTATTTAGTAAAAATATGATCTGACAAGATATCAATTTATCAATGATGTTTGCAATCTGCCCACCTGGGAATGTAGTGGTAGCTGCAGTTAAGAGTCCAGATGTTATTCCTATTATAGTTGCCATTTTATAGTCATCACATAGCATTATAGCTATAAACATCATGGTAAGTAAAAAATCTGGTTTCATCCCCATGAGTAGTGGAGGGGCTATCTGATGAAGTATAAGGCCTATTACTAATAAAAGCGAACTTAAAACAAATTTTTTTAAATTCATTTGACACACTCCTTTTTAGTATTTACAAAATAAAAAAACCTTCGTATCCATATTAGGACGAAGGTTAATTCGCGTTGCCACCTAATTTATGCACAAGGCATCGGCTCATTATGGGGGCACTAACATGCCCTGTCCTTTGGTAACGGTAGGCTTCCGATAGTTGCTACTATCTATAGTAGATTTCGCACTATATCTTAGAGGTCCATTCATTAAGAGTTATATTATTAGGCTCTCACTATCCCTAATTCGCTTTGAGTAGACACTCTTAACTACTATTCCTCTTCATAGAATTTAAATCCTATAGACTTGAAAATATAATACTATATATATGAGAGAAAAGCAACAGTATTTCCGAAAATTTTGAATGTGGCATTAAAGGTGTCAAACATTTGTGGGCGTCTTTAAATTTTGAATGTGGTAGAGTAGAGAAAATAAAAAAAGGACATTTATATATATTAGTGTATTTCTCATTTATAAATGCTATAATATAGCTATCATGTAAAATATATCTGGAGGCGTAGGCTATGAAAGGTTATGGATTAGTTTTAGCAGGAGGAGGGGCAAGAGGAAGCTATGAAATAGGGGTATGGAAGGCCCTACGTGAACTCAATATACCAATAATTGCTGTGACGGGTACTTCAGTAGGGGCATTGAATGGTGCAATGGTAGTCCAAGGAGATTTTGATACTGCATATTCTATGTGGAGTAGTTTATCAGTTGGTGATGTGATAGAGCTTCAGAGGGATATAAAATCCATATCCGACCTATACAAATATCCAATGGAGATTTTGTCGGCTATAAAGAACGCCATTACATCTGGGGGGTTAGATATAACTCCTCTATCTAATTTGTTACACAATGTGATAGATGAAGACAGAGTACGACATTCTCATATAGATTTTGGGTTAGTTACGTTTTCTCTAACTGATTTAGAAGCTAAGGAACTTTTTAAAGAGGATATACCGAAGGGGAGTCTAATTGATTATCTATTGGCGAGCGCTTGCTTTCCCTCATTTAAACCCATTGAAATTGACAATAAGAAATTTATAGATGGTGGAGTATATAACAATGTCCCAATATCCCTAATGCTCAAAAAGAATATAAGGAATTTAATAGTTGTAGATATCTCCCAAGATGGGCTTCCAAGGGATATAGATCTATCGAAATTAAATATAATCCATATAAAAAATTCCGAAGATTTAGGAAAAGTACTCGATTTTAATGGTGAGCAATCTAAACTCAACATGGAGCTTGGATATTTAGATGCTTTAAAGGCATTTGATAGACTGAAAGGAAATAATTATTATCTATCAGATATTCCTGATCGACATGCAAAAGAGTTTATAATAGTCCCATCCCATTTAGAGGATATATACTCCATAATAGGAGTAAAATATAGTGATGCTCTACTACCTTTGAATAAGATGATAATAAAAAAATTATATAAGCTGATAAGGAAAAATATGGTGAAAGATATTGTCAAAGACAAGGGTTCAAGAGTATCTTTTGTCACTTCTATGGCAGAGATAACTGCCAATCATTTTAATATAAATAGGCGGGATATATATGCTTTGCAGGATATAAACAAAATAATATTAGATAGATATACAGATATAATTAATAGAGATGATTTTAAAGAGCATATAGATGAGCTTCTCTTGGCCATCTCCAACATTAAAGAAGCAGATATAGCAAAGACTCTTAAGAATATGCCTGTACTAATGGAGTTTCTGCCAATATATCTATGTGATCCTAGGTTAGAAGGAGAGGATATAGATCGTCTTAGAAGAATGGTAGCCATGGCAATTCCCAGTATATCTGTATCGAGTATATACATATATCTCTTATTATCTAATGCAGAAAAGAAAGAACTTATATAAATAGCGAAACAGCTATTGATGGCATAGTGCTATCATAGCTGTTTCGCTATATTAGTTAATTTAGACTACTGTCTATTTCATCGGCAATAGAATTAAAGGTATTTATTATCTCACCTTGCATATTATTTTCATCATTTTTAGCTATAGATGCTAGATCTCTGCTCATGGGTAATTTCCCAAGCAGCTTGATATTTTGTCTATTTAGAAAACCATCTACGCTACCGTCATTGAATATATCTATTTTTTCATCGCACTTTGGGCATACCATGTAACTCATATTTTCAACTACACCTAAGATAGGTATGCTCATAGTCTTCACCATATTTATAGATTTGGCTACTATCATGGACACCATATCCTGGGGCGTAGAGACCATTACCATGCCGTTTATTGGAATAGATTGCATGACCGTCAGTGCGACATCACCTGTTCCGGGGGGCAGGTCAATTATAAGATAATCAAGTTCTCCCCATATCACATCTGTCCAAAACTGTTTAACTGCGCCGGCGATTAAAGGTCCCCTCCATATGACAGGCTGTTCTTCATCCTCCATAAAGAGGTTTAAGGAGATGACCTCAATCCCTTCTGGTGACTTTACAGGTATTATTCCCAGTTCAGAACCCGCAACTTTTGCATCTTCTATACCAAGAAGCCTTGGTATGCTTGGTCCTGTAATATCAGCATCCATAATTCCTACACTATATCCCTTTGTCTTTAGGGTTCGTGCCAACATAGCCGATATGGTAGACTTACCAACCCCACCTTTACCACTCATCACTCCTATTACACGTTTTATATGGTTATGGGGATTATTTTCTATTGTACAACTATCCTGTGATGTACAATCTTCTTTAGTTGGACAATTATCACAATTTGACAATCAAATCACTCTCCTCAGTGTACATTTAATTTTGCATATTCAATTCTATACCCAAGTTCCCCATATATCAAGAATATATACTTTAATAGTAATTTGCAATTTACGACAGCGTGAGTGATATGAAGTGATAGGAGTTTTTAGATATTGCAATCCAATTATTTGCCCCATAATAAACCGTAAGTTTAAAGGATGTGATTGAATATCCCTGCTTTGTAGTTACCTATAATCTTAAAATCTGCACAGTGTTTTTCAAGATTTTCTAACATTTTATTTGTCTTTTTATCACTGAGGTTACCCTCAAAGTCTATATAGAACATATATTCAAAGGGTTTTGCCATTATGGGTCTAGATTGAATTTTGAGCATATTGAATTCATTTTTTGCAAATTGTTCTACTATTTTGTACAGGGATCCTGGTTCATGGCGTAATATAATAATCAAACTTATTTTATTACATGCCCTGTCTATATGTTGCTTTTTGCTTATTATAATAAAGCGAGTATAGTTCAATGGATTATCGTGTATATTTTTAACCAGTACATTTAGGTCATAGAGCTTTGCCGCCTCCATACTGGCAATAGCGCCATATCTGAACCAGCCTTGTTTTCTTACCCATTCTGCGCTTTTAGCTGTGTCAAAGAAGGGAACTATCTTCCAGTTTGGATATTGTGATAAAAATTGGCTACACTGCTCTATGGCCTGAGGATGGGAGTATATTTCGTGTATATCTTCTAGTCTGGTATTTGGAAGGGCGAGTAGGTGATGCTGTACTTCTAAATATAGTTCTCCCTGTATTTTTAAATCATATTCATATAATAGATCAAATACCTTAGATATTACACCTATGGATGAATTTTCTACAGGGAGAATGCCCCATTCCACTTTTCCCGTATCCACTGCTTCAAATACTGCCTCAAAATTGTCTTCTGATATAAATTTCACATTACTTCCAAAATAGTTACATGCAGCTTGATGGCTAAAAGAGCCAGGGATACCCTGATAGGCAATGGTCTGCATAGTAAAACCCCTCCCTCGTGTTCTATTACTACTACTAGTATACTATTTTTCCTTCTAAATGGGCAATTTTCTCTATATTTTTTACTAAAGACGCAAAACGCTCAGGTTTTAAAGATTCTTCTCCGTCACTTTTGGCGTTTTCTGGGTCATTGTGCACTTCTATCATGAGTCCATCGGCACCTGCGGCCACAGCTGCCTTAGATAGTGTTTCTACAAGCTCCCATCTACCTGCTGCATGACTAGGATCTACAATTATGGGTAGATGGCTTAGTTGCTTTATTACGGGTATTGCACTTATATCCAAAGTATTTCGAGTGTATGTCTCAAATGTCCTTATACCTCTCTCGCAGAGTATGACATCTTCATTGCCCTCTGACATTATATATTCGGCAGACATCAAAAACTCATATATGGTAGCCGACATTCCTCGCTTTAAGAGCACGGGTTTATCGACTTTACCTACTTCTTTTAATAATTCAAAGTTTTGCATATTTCTAGCACCGATCTGGAGTATATCGGCATATTGGCAAACTAGTTCAACTTGCTGTGTAGACATGACTTCAGTCACTATGGGGAGTCCTGTCTCTTCCTTTGCAAGTTTTAAGAGTTTTAAACCTTCCTCTCTAAGTCCTTGAAAGCTATAGGGCGAGGTCCGAGGTTTATATGCTCCTCCACGGAGGAAATGGGCACCTGCTTTTTTTACTTGGTAAGCGACCTCTAGTATCTGTTCCCTCCCTTCTACAGAGCAAGGACCTGCGATTATAGCTAGTTGATTACCACCAATAAGTTTATCTCCTATTTTTACCACAGTATCTTCTGGATGAAATAGCCTATTCGCTCTCTTGAAAGGATCTTGCACTCTCAAAACTTTGTGGACACAATCCATGGCTTGTATCTGGTCTGTACTAATTCCAGTTGTATCGCCAATGAGACCAAGTATACAGTAGTTTATTCCCTGAACTTTTTGTATGGTGCAACCATAGCTGTCTAATTTATTACATACAGATTCTATATCTTTAGCTGTGGATGACGGTTTCATAACTATTACCATTTTCTAGACCTCCTTCATAGTTTTTGATATAAAAAAAGACTCATATAATGAGTCCTGCGTGAGAATTGTAGTTCTATCTCATTATATATTCATCTTCTCAAAGATATTCCATTCCATGACAAATAGCCAGCGCTAGACCAAAAGCGCTGGTTTAGGTAGATAAAAAATATGAAAGTTATTGGAGACAATACAGTATAAATTACCTGCATATCTATCATGGAGAAACTTCCTTTCCATATTTGTGTAATGAGTATCATACTTTTTAAGAGGATTTTTCTAGCATAGTATTCCTCTTCCTTTAAAGAAGTATACTAGGAATATGACTTACTAGATTATATCACATACGTTGAGTTTTGCTATATATTATATGATAGTATACATGTATAAGTCAATATAGGTCTGTGCAAAAAAGTGCAACTTTATAAATGTTATATTAATTTTCAATGTTAACAATGCTTATTCATACTAACTGTCTACATGGTAAAGATTGAGGTATTATCCCCTTGGAGGTTTGGGAAAAGAGAGTCTCAAAAATCAAGTCAGATTGACAAAATGGCATTTTATTGGCATAATCGAATATACGTACGCATACTTTTTACATCTACATATGGCATTTAAATAACAAACAAAACAATGTCTAAATCAAAAGAAGGGAATGAACTAATGTGATTGTGAATATTCTTAAGGATCTATGGGGCACCACAAAGACTGTGATTCCCATAATGTCCATACTTATAATATTTCAATTATTTATACTAAAAAAACCTATAGGAAATGTGAAAGTCTTTATAGTGGGTTGTATATTTAGTATTCTAGGACTTCATGTCTTTTTAAAAGGTGTTACAAATGCTTTGATCCCCCTTGGGGAGAGTGTAGGACGGAACATAGTTATATTGGAGAAGAAATATCTTATAATGTTATTTGCATTTGTACTTGGATATGCCTCTACATTGGTGGAACCTGCACTCGAGGCACTTGCACTTGAAGTTGAAGAGATATCAGTTGGAGCTATACCTCATAAGGTTCTCATAAATACCGTGGCCATAGGTTTTGGATTAGGTCTTTCAGTTGGAATGGCAAAAATATTGAATAACATTCCTACCAAAAGAGTTATATTACCTATGATGGTTTTGGCTATAGTACTTTTGTACTTTGCACCAGATGAATATGTAGCGATTGCCTTTGATTCTGCAAGCGCCACTACGGGTCCTGTAAATATACCCATAAATATGGCTCTTGCAATAGGACTTGCAAAAGTTTTAGGAGAAGCTGATCCACTTTTAAATGGATTTGGTATAATAGGACTTACCTCTATGGGGTCTGTCTTGACAGTATTATTACTAGGTATAATTATGAAATAGGAGGATTACAAAATGGGATTGACGGATAAGGCCATATTTGCCATAGTAGAGCGGGGCAAGGCCGAGTTTATAGTGGAAAAGGCAAAGGAAGCCGGCGCTGAAGGAGCTACCATAGTATATGGTAGAGGCACTGGGGAGAAGGAATTCCAAAAATTCTTTAATCTCCATATCGAATCATCTAAAGAGATAATACTCATTGTGACGGATAGTAATAGGGCAAAACCTATACAGGAAGCGATAATAAAGGCTGGACATCTAGATAGACCAGGTACTGGCATAGTATTTACAGTTTCTATAGAAAATCTCTTCGGACTTAAACATAGGGAAGACATATATGTATAATAAAAAAGGCTTTATCTCCTCTATATCTTATGAGATAAAGCCTTTTGAAAATCTATAATAGTAACTAAAAGCTGAAATATCTAATATGTTATTTCAGCGCTCACTTCGCAAATGGAATTTTTGTAGTAGAATTATGTGAGTTAGGATAGCATCAAAATTTTATTCGTCCCACATATCCTTCATAATATCTCTTATATGTTCTTGCCGACACTGTGTAGCCTCGGTGGCTACCTCTATACAATCACCACATATGGTTATAATGTCCCCTTCGGCTACGTCTTCAGGCAAAGTATGAATATCGATATCTTGAAAGCTACCGTCCTCCATCTCGCATATTGCAAAATTGCCTTCAAACCTATCTATGATAGCTCTTTTCACCGTGAACACCTCACTTTAAATCGATTTTACTACCATCAGATGTTATGTGTATGGTGCCCTCTTCATCTGTCCTATATATGGACACGTCAAACTCTTCTAATAGTTGTATTGTCTCCCTATGGGGATGGCCATATTTATTCTCTTCCCCACAGCTTATAATAGCATATTCAGGATTTACTGCTTCTAAAAACTCCTCAGTCGTTGAACTAGAGGAGCCATGATGGGCAACCTTCAATACCTGAGCCTCAAGATTTTGACCACTTGCCAACATATCTTCCTCTGACTCTGATTCTGCATCTCCTGTAAAGAGAAAGGACACATTTCCATATGTCAGTCTGAGTACTGCACTGCTATTATTTAGATCGTCATATGTCTCTTTTTTCTCTGGTGCTACAAAAGTGGCATTTACATCATCTAGCAAAATATCAACTCCAGCGTATGCAGGTTTGAATTTTAGTTCTTTTTGCTTGACTGCGAGTACAAGATTTTCAAATGTCTTAGTATTGTGTACTGTCTTAGGCATATATATGGAACCTATATCCATATTTTCTATGACTGTCACCAATCCACCAATATGATCTGAGTGGAGATGGGTTGCCACAACCACATCTAAATGTTCTATGCCTTGCTCTTTAAGGAAATTCAATACATTTTCACCTTGTGTAGCCTCACCACCATCTATCAATATTGTATTATCATTAGGTGTATGTATGAAGACGCTATCTCCTTGACCCACATCAATAAAATATACGTCTAGATTGCCTGAAATGTTAGTAGAGACATTGTCTTGCTCAAATACTAAATCACGGCTAGATATAAAGAGTAGTACTACGAACAAAATTACAACAAATATTTTATGTTTTATACTGCTTTTATTATCCAATCTGTTTAGCTCCTTCTCCTTAGTGTTTTCGTATGGCTTATTATAAACACATATTTGAGATTAAATCAAATACTTTAGATAGTTTTTGCCATTCGTCATAACATAGTCATAAACATATTATAATATTTTATGATTATTGAGTCTTAATACTAAAGAAAGTAGGTCATAAATTTGCCTAGTTTCATGGATAACTCCATTTGTCTTTAATATTAATAATGGTTATTCATATAAATGGTCAAATTCTTTGAACCTTACTAAGGATATCTTTATTTATCCAATGGTTTTACCGTGCTACAAGCTATGCCTTTTTTTTAGCATAAATATAGTGCAAAATGGAATACTAATTATGAAATATGATCCTTTTAGGGTAGATGACAAAGGAGGTTCTTTTATGGCAAATCTAACTCAGAAGGAACTTTTGCTACTACAAGATAATATAGGCATGTGTCAAGATACAGCAGACTTTATACAGGCGAGTATGGACAATCTAGGAGATATAGAACTCAAGAGCATGTGTCAGCAAATGCTAAAGGAACACCAACAGGGAAGTCAGAGGTTGGCAAAACACATAATGCAAGCCAAGCCATAGTAAGAAGAGGTGGAGTTTAAATGAACGACAATCAACATTTAACTGATAAGGAGATAGCCACGGTTCTATTAAATGCTCACAAGCTTGGAGCACAATCTCTTACAAATTTAATAATAGAGAGTGTAGATCAATCCATAAGGGAGGATGCAATGCAAGTTCTAAATACTACGTTGGGACATCAAAAGCAGATATTTGATTATATGCAGGGCAAGGGATATTATCAAGTGGATATGGCACCAGGTCAGGAGATAAGTAAGGCACAGCAACATATACAACAACAAATGCAATAAAGGCACAGATTTTAAGAGATGGAATGGTTGGAGTGTTTCATTCCATCTCTTAAAATAAAAAAATTACAATATATGGGCATTTCCAGTTATCATATATAAATTGAATCCTATTAGAACAATGACAATGTATTCATATTGGATAAAAAGCACATAATTAGTGTAGGAATATGTATATTTACAAAGGAGAGGCAATATATTGGATATTAAAACTTTAAGACAACAGGCACGGGAAGTTGCAAAAACTCATGGGATAACAAGACAAGGCTCAATTAGAATATCTGTATTTCCTAGTATGAAAAAATGTAATAATATACTTATCCAAAGTTATAGGTCTATAAATGAAGATATACGCTTGGGGAGCAATGTAGTTCCTGCAGCTGAATGGTTTGTAGACAATTTCTATATGATAGAAGAGCATATGAAAGAAATACGCTATAATCTTTCGCGAAGATACCTAAAGACTTTACCCATACTAATGGAAGAAGGGCTACAGGGTGTAATTCGGGTATATGCAGTTGCAAGGGCTATTGTGGATCTCACAGATGGGGGATTGGACAGGGATAGCATATATGCTTTTTTAGCTGCATATCAAGAAGAAACCCTTCTTACTATGGCAGAACTTTGGGCTATACCCATGATGATAAAGATTGTACTCATAGATATTATAAAGGATAAGGCCTTAGCTATAGTCAATATTCAAAATATGCAAAAAGAAGCTGAAGATTGGGCGCATAGATTACTAGAAACCTATAATATATCTCAATCACAATTGGATAAGCTGCTAGATGAGCATGATAATATGTTCAATCCTATACAAACTGCATATGTTGAACGTCTTCTCAGGGCATTGAGGGATAATGGTGTAGATGGAGCAGCCATAATAAAACGTATAGACGAAAAGCTTGTAAATTATGAGACTGATGCAGAGGCAGTAATACGGCAGGAATATAGAAATCAGACAGAGGCTAAAGTTTCAATAGGCAATGTCATAACTTCTTTAAAGTTTGTGTCAGGACTTAAGTGGAAAGATATATTTGAAGAGCTCTCTGAAGTAGAAAAAATACTCAGAGAAGATCCAGCTCATACTTATTCTAAAATGGAATTTGCCTCTCGGGATTACTATAGGAAGGTAGTAGAAAAACTGTCTAAGAGGAATAGATGTAGTGAAGTAGAAGTAGCAAAGATGGCTTTGAGACTCAGCTACGAGGAAGGGAATCTATATGAAGATGCTAGGTATAGTCATGTAGGTTATTATTTAATAGGTAAAGGCAGAAGACGATTAGAACAGGAGTTAAATATAGGAACAAGAAAAATTACAGAAAACGCAAATCTGTATATGGGGGGAATTATATGTTTGATTGTGGTAATGATTGGAGCATTTCTATATTTAACAGGCGTGTCGGTCAGTAATTTCTCTTTCATACTACTATATGCACTGTTGGCAGTTGTGCCAATTGGAACTATAGTAATTGGAGTGTGTAACTGGATAATAACCCGTATATATCCACCTACTATGCTACCACGTTTGGAATTTGAGGGGGAAATACCTGAGGAGTTCAGGACAATGGTGGTTATTCCCACACTTTTAACTAATGTAGCAGGCGTAAAAGATCTAGTTGAACAGATGGAGGTATTTTATCTTGCGAATAGAGACAAACGACTACATTTTGCCCTTGTAGGAGATTATAAAGATGGGAGCAAAGAACATGAGCTAAGCGATGATTCCATAGTAAATACTGCTATAGAGTTGATTAATGAGCTGAATAATAAATATGATTCTGATATATTTTTCTATTTTCATAGGTATAGACAATTTAATACTAGTCAGAACTTATGGATGGGATGGGAGAGAAAACGAGGAGCCCTAGTGGAGTTTAATAGATTACTTAGGGGTGCTGAAGATACTAGCTATTATATACAAAAGGGCAATTTAAGTATATTGCCTAAGATTAAATACGTAATAACCTTGGATGCAGATACTTGTCTACCAAGGGATATGGCCAAGAAACTCATAGGGACATTAGCTCATCCGCTAAATAGAGCTATATTGAATGACGAGAGTACATTGGTTACGGAAGGATATGGAATTATACAGCCCAGGATAAGTGTGTCTATAGAGAGTGCTACTCGCTCGTTTTTTGCACTGAAATTTTCAGGGCAAGTGGGAATTGATCCATATACAACTGCCGTATCCGACATATATCAGGATCTATTTGGGGAGGGTATATTTACAGGAAAGGGTATATATGATGTGGATGTATTTAACCATATATTGTATACAGCTATACCCGAAAATACTGTGCTCAGCCATGATCTCTTAGAGGGAGCTTATATAAGGGCAGGGCTTGCAACTGACATAGAACTCATAGATGGCTACCCATCTCACTATATGGCCTATGCTATGCGGCAACATAGATGGGCAAGAGGTGATTGGCAACTCATACCTTGGCTTGGGGGTAAGGTCAAAAATAGTGGGGGCGAAATCATTGCCAATCCACTATCTCCCGTATCTAAGTGGAAGATAGCTGATAATATGAGGCGAAGCTTAATATCACCTATATTACTTTTGATATCCATATTGGCCTCACTAAATCTATTGGTAGGATCAAAGTCTTGGATAATGTTGGCGTTTGCAACTATTATCTATCCCTTTGTATTAGACATATTGGGATTCTTTATAGAATACTATCGGAAGTGGCGCAAATATATGGGATTCGGGGAGATAATTAGGGAGCTATCTTCTACTATCTGGCAGACGGTTTTAGCTATAGTATTTATGGCTTATCAAGGCTATCTTATGCTAGATGCAATAGTGCGTACTCTTGTGAGGGTTTGCTTTACCCATAAAAATATGCTTGAATGGACGACGGCGGCAGATACAGAGAGAAAATTTACAGGTAGCTTATGTGATTTTCGCAGTAAGATGTTACCTTCTATCATAATTGGTGTAGGACAGATAATAGCTACCCTATCCATACCGCAGTCGTTTATAGTACTTGGTTTAAGCCTAGGCTTGATTTGGATATTTGCGCCTTGGATAGCATATTTAATAAGTAGAGCTAGGGTAAGTAGAGTTCCTAAGCTGAGGGCAGCTGACTTAAAGACTATTCGCATAATTGCTCGGAGGATATGGAAGTATTTCGAAGATTTTGTCACAGAGGGTGATAACTGGTTACCTCCTGATAATTATCAATATGATCCGTCTATGGGACTGGCCCATAGGACATCGCCCACTAATATAGGTCTCATGCTCATATCTAATATAGCTGCGCAAGATCTGGGCTATATTGGGATTTTAGAACTCATAGAGAGGACAGAAGCCACCGTATATACTTTAAATAATATGGAGAAGTGGAATGGACATATATATAATTGGTATGATACTAAAACTCTACGACCTCTAAAGCCACTATACGTATCTACTGTGGACAGTGGCAATCTTGCAGGATATCTAGTTGTATTACTGGAGGGATTGGACAAGGTCTCTAGTGTTCCTATAGTTGATAAGACAGTGATTACAGGTATATCAGATACAATTTTCGTATATTTAGGAAGGGAAAAGGAACAGTTGTCAAATCTATTGCCTCCTAATATTCTAGATAGGGATTTTACTCTAACTAGATGGTATAGGATACTGGAAGAGATAAGGGGAATGGAAATCCCAGAGCTTGCTATACCTCTAAAATCATATTGTAGAGAGCTAGATGAGCTACTTCCTTGGGTCAAAGTATTAGTGGAGATACCTGATTTCTTAATAGAAGGTAAGGGACTATATAAGGATATACATGAAGAGTTATTGCGAGTTTTAAATCTATTGAATCGTCCCATCTCCATGTATGAATATATTAAAAGTTATCCAGAGACAATGGAATATCTATCAAATATTAGGCTTAGAATGGAATTTGAACCGCATGGAGATAAGAATTATAATAGGGCAGTGGAATGGTTTGAAGATCTCGAACGTACTTTAGAGCTATCACATGAAAATATAGAAAAACTTTTAAGTCGTATAGATGAGCTCAAGGGAGAGATTGAAGATCTATTTGATGCTATAGATTTTGGTGTCTTATATGATCATAGAAGGGAACTCTTTTCTATTGGATATGATATTGAGGAGGGTATCTTGTCAGATAGTTATTATGACTTATTGGCATCGGAGGCAAGGCAGGCCAGTTTTATTGCAATTGCCAAAGGTGATGTGCCCCAGAAACATTGGTTAAGATTGGGTAGAGCGTTGACGCTTATAAAAGATAAAAGAGTTTTATTATCCTGGAGTGGGACTATGTTTGAATATCTCATGCCTCTTCTAATAATGAAGAATTATGATTATACATTACTAGATGAGACCTATATGGGTGCTATGAAGGGGCAAAGGCAGTATGGGCAGAGACGCCGAGTGCCGTGGGGGATATCGGAATCGGCATATCATGCATTTGATCGCCATATGAATTACCAATATAAGGCGTTTGGAGTGCCAAAGTTAGGCTTAAAACGAGGGCTCGTAGATGATTTGGTGATCTCTCCATATTCCTCTATACTTGCGCTGCAAATTGAACCACATGAGGCCATGACTAATATAAACAGACTCATAGACCAGGGATTACAAGGGGAATATGGGTTATACGAATCAATTGATTATACCCCATCTCGGGTTCCTAGAGGTAAAAATTCTGTTATAATAAAGAGTTTTATGGCTCACCATCAAGGTATGAGTCTAATTGCAATAGATAATCTATTGAACGGCAATATAATGCAAGAGAGGTTTCATAATCAGCCTATTGTTAAGGCAACACAACTGATATTACAGGAGCGTATACCTGCAAGGGAGGTATATCTAAAGGACTTTATAGAACCAATGTCCTCTATTTATAGGATAGGGAAGACAAAAGGGGATGCAGTAAGGCGATTCAAGGGAATAAACACATATATACCTGAAGTACAGATATTGTCAAATGGTAGTTTTTCCACTATGGTGACCAATAGTGGAAGTGGCTTTATAAAGTATGGGGATGCTGCCATAAGTAGGTGGAGGCGTGATGCGGTTGCCGAAGATTGGGGGATGTATATATATATACAAAATTTAAATTCAAACAATTTTTGGTCAGCCACTTACATGCCCTGTGGCATCAGACCGGAGAGATATGATGTGGTATTTGATGAAGATAGGGCTGTCTTTACTAGAAGAGATGGTAATATAGAGACTCGTACTGACATAGTAGTATCTCCAACTTATAATATGGAGGTACGTAGGACTACTCTGACTAATAGAAGTATTCACAGGAGAGTGCTAGATATTACTAGTTATTTTGAGCTTGCAATCTCGTCTTCTATCAGTGATATTGCTCATAGGACATTTAATAATTTATTTGTGATTACAGAGTTTATCCCCGAGTATAATGCACTTATTGGATATAGGAGATGGGGAGGTGATCTCTCCAAGAAGATATGGGTAATGCATACATTAGTTCTAGAAAGTGGAGACGATATAGGTACTATTCAGTATGAGACAAATCGACTGAAGTTCATAGGCAGGGGCAGGGATATATCTTCTCCCACTGCCATGGAACCAGGTACGCCCCTATCTAACACCATAGGAGCAGTATTAGACCCTATTATGAGTTTGAGAAAGAGAGTTGGTATAGATGGAGGAAAGACTGCCACTGTATCTTTCATAACTGGAGTGGGTGAGACTAGAGATGAAGTTATTGCCCTGCTTGAGGAACATGGGACACATCAGGAAATAGAATCTATATTTGAGTTGGCATGGACACATAGTCAGATAGAACTTAGATATTTGAATTTATCTGTCGAAGATGCCAATCTATATCAGAAGCTAGCTTCTCACGTGATATATTTTTCTCCCAATAGAATATATAATAGAGATATGATAGAGGCCAATACTAAGGGGAGATCAGCGCTATGGGCACAGGGAGTTTCAGGAGATATTCCCATAGTAGTGGTTATTATAAGTTCTGTCTATGAGCTTGATATACTCGAGCAACTATTATCTGCCCATGAATACTGGGGTATAAAGGGGTTAAAAGTCGACCTTGTAATACTAAATGAATTTGGCAGTAGCTATGAACAACCTGTGGAAGAGCGAATACGAGATCTAATATCTATAAGTCATATAAGGGATCTCATAGATAAGCCGGGAGGTGTATTTGTAAGGCAGACTGATCATATGAAAGAGGAAGACATTAACACATTCATAGCCATGGCCTCCCTTGTAATAAGGGGAGATAGTGGGAGCTTGGAAGGACAGATTAGGACTAGAACTCAATATATACTACCAAGAGCTGCTCGGCGAATATCATCTCCACGATATACTTATGTTCATCCTCCTTTATTTCCTAAAGATGAACTTACATTTTACAATGGGATAGGTGGGTTCTGGCAAAATGGCGAGGAATATATAATACAACTAAAGTCTGGGGAATATACACCCATGCCTTGGAGTAATATAATAGCCAATGAAGATTTTGGTACTTTAGTTACAGAGCAGGGCTCTTGTTATACTTGGTACAAAAATAGTCGTGAAAATAAACTCACTAGATGGTCCAATGATCCCATAATTGATCCACCTGGGGAGGTAATATATCTCAGGGATGATGAGACAGGTGATGCATGGACTATTACCCCATCTCCCATAAGGAATGGAGAAGACTATGTAGTAAGGCATGGACAGGGTTATACCATATTTGAACACAATAGCCATGGACTATATGGTATCCAGACCATATATGTACCAAGAGAAGATCCTGTGAAAGTAAATCTACTAACACTATATAATCCCAGTCCAGATTCTAGAGAGATAAGTATATATTATTATGCGGAATGGGTGCTAGGTGTGGACAGGTATACAGGGAGTCAACTTATAAAATCTCAATATGATGTAGATTTGGATGTGTTAATTGCAGAAAATCCCTTCAATGAGGAGTTTGTTGGAGAGAAGGTATTTTTGGCATCTAGTAGGGATATATATTCATATACGGCCGATAGGCGAGAGTTTATAGGTAAAAATGGACGGCTCAAAGCGCCGGCGGCATTGG
>CALKWW010000060.1 GCA_938003945.1 uncultured Bacillota bacterium
CATGACATTTTATCAGAATAAACTCAACATGACATTATCATAGAATAATAACAAAACCCCGAACATATGTTTGATTTATGCAACAATATATGATATAATTCCCTTATAATACAATATGAAACGGAGTGTGTAACCGTTGAATGATAAAAGCTTGAGCAAAAATCAAAAGGCCATACTTGATTTTATAAAGAGTGAACTGAGGGTTAAGGGATATCCCCCATCTGTAAGGGAAATATGTGATGCTGTTGGTTTAAAATCTACTTCTACTGTCCATGGACATCTTGAAAGATTAGAAAAAAAAGGCTATATAAGGCGTGATCCCACCAAACCAAGGGCCATTGAAGTATTAGATGATATAATGTTTATATCAAAAAAAGAATTAATAAATATTCCTATACTAGGTGATGTCACTGCAGGTGCACCCATACTTGCTGTAGAAAATATAAAAGACACTTTCCCTATTCCAGTTGACTATATAGGCAATAGTACATGTTTCATGCTGTCTGTAAAGGGTGACAGTATGGTAGAAGCAGGTATTTTAGATGGCGATCTTGTACTTGTACGACAACAACAGACAGCAGAAAATGGAGATATCGTGGTTGCACTCATAGAAGATGAAGCCACTATAAAATCATTTTATAGAGAAAAAGATTTTATCCGTCTACAGCCCCGTAATAAATACATGAACCCTATAACAACAAGAGAAGCTGTAATCCTTGGGAAGGTAATAGGTGTTATAAGAATGTTCTAAAGAGGAGACAATCTATTTTTATGCTAGACTGGCTCCTCTTTAAGTTCATATTAAATTCTCGTTTGTACTATATTCTTACATATCCTTTTTCATTAAAGTCACACAATACCTTAGTAAGGGCAAACTTTACATGTGAATAAGTAAGTCCCCCCTGCATATATGCAATATATGGTGCCCTTATAGGTGCATCTGCACTGAGTTCAATTGATGCTCCTTGTATAAATGTGCCTGCTGCCATTATTACTTGATCAGCATATCCTGGCATCTCCCAAGGATAGGGCACAACATGCCCATCAACCGGTGATGTAGCTTGAATGGACTGACAAAATGATATAAGTTGATCCCTATCTTCAAATTTGATAGATTGAATTATATCTGTACGCTTTGCATTCCACAAAGGTGCAACCTCATAACCTAACTCTTGGAATAGTTTAGCCCCTAATATGGCACCTTTTAACGCTTCACCTACTATGTGGGGCGCCATAAAGAAACCCTGATAGTAGGGTAAATAAGATGCAGCATAGGAACCCACTTCCCTCCCTATTCCTGGCGATGTAAGTCTATAGGATATCTGCTCTATTATATCTTTAGGTCCAACTACATATGCTCCCGTAGGTGCAAGACCTCCTCCAGGATTTTTAATAAGGGAACCTACGGCTATATCGGCACCCACATGGCAAGGTTCTCTTAACTCTGTAAATTCTCCATAGCAGTTATCCACCATTATAACGACATGAGGATTGATCTTGCGTATCTCAGATATAACTGTCTGCATCTCGCCTATGGAAATTGAATCACGCCATGAATATCCTTTAGACCTTTGTATTAATATCAGTTTTATAGTGCTGTCCTTACTAAGAACTTCTTTTATTTTTTCTATATCTATAGTATCATCTTCATGCAATTCAACTTGCCTATAGCCTATTCCCCAATCATTCAAAGAACTTGAAGAACTACTTTGTCCTTCTGCTATACCAATGACCTCTTTTAAAGTGTCATAAGGTGTACCCGTAACAGACAACATAGTATCCCCTGGCCTCAAAATACCATATAGGCAATCTGAAAGTACGTGAGTCCCTGATGCCCATTGGGGGCGTACAAGAGCATCCTCCCCACCCAAAACTAAAGCAAACAACTTATCTAGAGTATCCCTACCATCATCACTGTATCCATATCCCGTAGATGGTGAAAAATGTCTTTCACTTATTCTACATTCCTGCATTGCCTCAATGACTTTGCGTTGATTATAGTCTACAATATAATTGATATTATCAAAACTTTTTTCTATGTCTCTATGTATATTTTCAACATATTCCTCAACATTTTTTGCAATATTCATAGTTACCACCAACCCCCGTATACATTCCTTCTACATAATATTACATATGTTACAAATACCTCTAATCTTCTTTTGCCTCATTCGTATTATTGCCTCCAAACGACACAGGCCTTACAGGATTTACTGAAGATATTGCATGTTTATACAGCATATTTTGTCTGCCATCATTCTCTAGGATTATAGTGAAATTATCGAAACCTTTTACTATCCCTCTATACTGAAAGCCATTTACCAAATAGATTGTCACTGGAATACGATCTTTCCTTAACGCATTTAAAAATGCATCTTGTAAAATAATAGTTCCCTTATTTGCCAATTTAATAACCACCCTTCAATTTTTTTAACATTACACTTACTATTATAGAGCAAAATCCTCTTTATTTAAAGACAATTTTTCTATTATATGGTGAAATAGATGAGCCTTCAATGAATCCTCATCTGGAAAATCTTCAATATCAATCCAATATATACGCTTATCTTTTCTAAACCAAGTCAGTTGTCTCTTAGCAAATCTCCTGGTATCACGTTTTATTATCTCTACTGCCTCCTCCAAAGAGGATTTACCTTCTATATATTCTATAAGCTCTTTATAGCCCAAGCCTTGCATAGATATGAGGTCTTTCCCGTATCCTTTATTTAGTAATTCCTGTACTTCGTATACTAACCCCTTTTGTATCATTTCATCTACCCTACGATTGATCCTATCATATAATTTACTCCTATCCATAGTAAGTCCAATCATCGCCAATTCATATGGTATCTCTGCATTTTTTAAATTCTGTCTATATTCGGACATTGGTTTTCCTGTTAAATGATAAATTTCCATTGCACGAACAATCCGTTTTACATCATTTGGGTGAACTTTTTTACCTGTAACAGGATCAACCTTCATAAGCTTTTGATGTAAAAAAAGATTCCCTTTTTTATCTACTACTCTATACAACTTATCTCTTAATTCTTGATCCTCTTTTGCATCGGTAAAATCTAATGGATACACTATAGAATTTATATATAGTCCTGACCCCCCTACTACTATAGGTAGTTTATCTTTCTCGTATATATGATCTATGGCCTCTTTTGCAATTTTTTGATATATGGCCACATTAAAATCCTGATCTGGTTCAACTACATCTAAAATATGATGGGATATTCCCTGCCTTTCCTCTAAAGTAGGTTTTGCCGTTCCTATGTCCATATATTTATATACCTGCATAGAATCGGCAGAAACTATTTCCCCATTTAATATCTTAGCCAATTCTATGGAAATTTTAGTTTTACCTATGGCAGTTGGTCCTACAACAACTATCAAGTTTGTTTTATCTTCCATATGTATCTCCCCTCCTCACACGATCCTCTTAAAATATTTTTCTAGTTCATATCTAGTAAGTTTAATCATAATAGGTCGGCCGTGGGGACATGTCAGCTGTTTTATGTCCATATTTTCTAATTGGGCAAACAGAGCCCGTATTTCGCTATCACTTAGCATGTCATGAGCCTTTATAGCCTTTTTACATGCAGAAGATATTATATTGTTTTCTTCTATGATATATGGATGTGTAGGATTCTCGTCTACTACAGTATCAAGTATATCAAAAAACAACTCTTTGATATTGGCTCCTTCTAAGAATGCTGGTATTCCCCTTATTATAAATGTATTCCCTCCAAAAAATTCGATATCAAAACCTAGTTTTAAGAAGGTATTTAGTGAACTTACTAATATATTCTTCTCATTATGTGTTACATCTACAACTATTGGAGGATTTACAATTTGCACAGCAATTTCACCGTCTAATCGAGCATTTTTAAACTTTTCATATAAAATTCGCTCATGGGCAGCATGTTGATCTATTATATAGAGACTATCTTCTCCCTCCAATAATATATATGTGGAAAAAAGAGTACCAATAAGCCTATAGGGAACCCTATTAGCTATATTATGGACAACATCTTGGGAATTAATACGTCCGTTATCAATATTTTCCTCAACAATATGCACTGTTTTTCTCTCCTGATAGTTAGTATGTTCAGATTTGCGATCTCTTCGATCACTATGGTCATCATAGGGTTTATCAATAATTTCACTAGGTACGTCATCAACTACTATATACGATAATTGAGAATTTGATTCTTCACTCATATCTTCATTTCTTGACGGTTGGATATTGGGTATATACTCTTCGGATTCCAAAGATTTTTTTACTGTCTTAAACACCGTTTCATATATGAATTTTTCATCCTTAAATCGAATTTCCGTCTTAGCCGGATGTATATTGACATCTATTAAATGGGCTGGCATAGTAATTGAAATTATTGCCCATGGATAGGAGTTTACAGTGATATATCCCTTATATGCATCTTCAAGCGCTTTAGTAAGTATATCACTTCTATCCACATACCTACCGTTTACAAAAAATGATTGGTGTATCCTATTGGCTCTCGTCAAAAGCGGTTTACCTATATATCCTTCTATCAAAGTTTTGTTATTTGTATCTTTATCTGTTAATTCCAATATATTATCACATATATCAGTGCCATATATTGTCATAATAGCAGACAAAAGCTTACCATTTCCAGGTGAATGATATATGGTTTTCTCATTGTTTATATACTTTATTGATACATCTGGATTCGCCATTATTAGTTTGCTAATAATATCACTGATCTTTGCCGATTCTGCTCTAGTAGATTTTAAGAATTTAAGTCTAGCAGGAGTATTATAAAATAGATTTTGAACTATTATAGTGGTACCTTCAGGGCATCCTACTTCTTTGACATCTATCATTTTTCCACCATGATTCACTATATGAGTTCCGGAAATGTTCTCCCGTGCCCTTGTAAGCATTTCAAATTGAGTTACAGCTGCAATGCTTGCAAGAGCCTCACCTCTAAATCCCAATGTAGATATCATCTCTAAATCATTGGAATCAGATATCTTACTAGTTGCATGTCTAAGTAGAGACAACTTGGCATCTTCGCCCGTCATACCAATTCCATTATCGGTTACACGTATAAACTTCTTGCCTCCCTCTTTTATCTCCACAGTAATAGCCGAACTATCTGCATCCATGGAGTTCTCCACCAACTCCTTTATTATGGAGGCAGGATTTTCGATTATTTCTCCTGCAGCAATTTGATTTATAGTATATTCATCTAAGAGATGGACTTTTTCCAAAGATAACACCACCTATTCATCTCTAATCTTCTCTATTATTTTATTTAAAATATTTAACGCTTCCACAGGAGTTGTGTTTACAATATCAACTTTCCGCAACATATTTTCAAGTTCTGCAGAACTTGAATCAAAAAACGTCAATTGGTGCGTAGGAATATCTTCCCTTTGTACATTGTGCGCATCAGACTTCTCTAATTGCTCTAGAATAACTTTCGCTCTTTCAACAACGGGAATTGGCAGTCCTGCAAGCTTAGCCACCTGTATACCAAAACTCCTGTCTGCACTTCCTTTTATGATCTTCCTCAAAAAAATGATATCATCACCATATTCTTTAACTGCGACTTTATAATTTTTTACACCTTCATACTGCCCTTCTAATTCGGTAAGCTCATGATAATGAGTCGCAAATAAGGTCTTCGCACCTATTTTTTTAGTCTCACATATATATTCTACCACTGCCCAAGCAATACTGAGTCCATCAAAAGTACTTGTACCCCTGCCAATTTCATCTAATATCAAAAGGCTATTAGGTGTAGCATTATTTAAAATATTTGCTACTTCACTCATTTCCACCATAAATGTACTCTGCCCTGCTGCCAAATCGTCAGATGCGCCTACTCTTGTAAAGATCCTATCTACAACGCCAATTGTTGCCTCCTCTGCCGGCACAAAACTACCTATTTGAGCCATCAATACTATAAGGGCTACCTGACGCATGTAAGTACTTTTCCCCGCCATATTCGGACCTGTGATTATCATTATTCTATTTTCATCCATATCCAAGTAGGCATCATTGGGTACAAACTGTTCGTGCAATAGAGTTTTTTCAACAACTGGATGTCTGCCGTCAACTATGTGTATTATGCCCTCATTATTTATAGTAGGTTTTGTATATCCATTGTCCAACGCTATCTTTGCCAATGACCATAGACTGTCCAATAGGGCTATTCTATTGGCTGAATTTTGTATACGCTCTACCTGTTTAGCTATACTCTCCCTTACTTGGGTAAATATATCATATTCCAGTTTGATACTCTTTTCTTCCGCCCCTAGGATATCGTCTTCAACTTCCTTTAATTCAGGGGTTATATAACGCTCAGCATTGACAAGGGTCTGTTTACGTATATAGTGCTCAGGTACTTTGTCTAGGTGTGACTTGGTAACTTCTATATAATAGCCAAAGACCTTGTTAAAACCAACTTTTAAATTTTTAATTCCCGTTGAGTCCTTTTCCTGCAATTCTAAGGAAGCAATCCAGCTTTTTCCCTCTGTAAGAGCCTTTCTATAATGATCTAATTGAGCGTTAAAATTGTCTTTTATTATATTACCTTCTTTTATAGTTATAGGTGGATTATCAATTATAGACTCAAATATTAAAGAATATATATCCTCTAAAGGATCTAGATCCTCATATATCTCCCTCAATAGATCGCTAGTACACTTTGAAAGTAATTCTTTTATATCAGGGAGCACCTTTACTGACTCTTTCAATGAGATGAGATCCCTTGCGTTCACACTTCCATAACAAACTTTACTTGCTAACCGTTCAAGATCATATACAAGATTTAAATGGTCCTTAAGTTCATCCATCAAGAAGAAATTTTGGGTAAGTTCTTCTATTGCATCTAGCCTTTTATTTATCTTTTTAGGATTTGTCAAGGGTTGTTGTATCCACTTTTTAAGAAGCCGACCACCCATAGCCGTATTGGTCTTGTCAAGAAGCCATAAGAGGGAACCCTTTTTCTGTTTACTACGCATAGTCTCAACAAGCTCTAAATTACGCCTTGTATGAAAGTCTAGTATCATATACCTGTCTAAGTGATAGGTCTGTATTCTATTTATATGTTGTAGGGCGTTTTTTTGAGTCTCTGATAAATATTCGATCAGAGCTCCTGCAGCACGTATACCATATGGCATATGTTCACAACCGTATCCTTCCAATGAATGAACATTAAAATGCCTAAGTAAACATTTATAACTAGTATCTTTGTCATAAGCCCAGCTATGATAGGGGGTTACATACATATTTAGATTTTTCTTTATAATACCTATTAGCTCTGTCTCATTGCTTTCCAAGTCTTCGTCTATTATTATTTCACTAGGTTGTATTCGTGTAAGCTCATCTATGAGCTTATCATATGCCACCTGGCTTACCAAAAACTCACCAGTAGACACATCTACAATTGAGATGCCCCAAGACTCTTCACCTTTATATAGAGAAACCAAATAGTTATTAGTCTTCTCATCAAGCATAGAGGTCTCCACTAATGTACCCGGTGTTATAATTCTGACGACATCCCTCTTTACTATACCCTTGGCTTCAGATGGATCTTCCAATTGCTCACAAATCGCAACCTTATAACCCTTATCAATCAATCTTGCTATATATCCCTCTACCGAATGATACGGCACTCCACACATGGGAGCACGCTCTTCTAGACCGCAGTCCCTACCAGTCAATGTAATTTCAAGCTCTTTTGATGCTGTAATCGCATCTTCGAAAAATAATTCATAAAAATCTCCTAATCTAAAAAACAAAAGAGCATCCTTATGTTGCTCTTTTATTTGAAGATATTGCTGCATCATGGGTGTTAAGTTACCTGCCATAGTCTACCTCCTAAAACTAATTGATTGCAATTCCCTCCAGTGTCCAACACCTTGGATTAGTTATCTTTACAAGAGCTAATTCTCCAATAAGATCTCTACTCCCCTCAAAATTTACTAGCTTATTTGTTCTAGTTCTACCTGATAGATAATTTGGATCGTTTTTACTAGTTCCTTCTACGAGCACTTCTACAATCCTATCTTTGAATATCGAATTCTTTTGGCCTGTAATTTGGTTTTGTAGTTCTAACAATCTGCTCAAACGACTTTTCTTTATATTTGTGGAGATCTGCCCTTCAATGTTGGCAGCTAACGTACCCTTCCTTTGAGAGTACATAAATGTGAATGCTGAATCAAATTGTGCTGCTCTTACCAGGTCCAGAGTTTCATTGAAATCTTCTTCTGTTTCCCCTGGGAAGCCTACTATTATATCTGTAGTGATAGCAATGTCGGGCATGGCATTTCTAACTCTGTCAATAAGATCTAGATATTGCTCTCTTGTATAATTTCGATTCATCTTATTCAAGATATTATTACTTCCCGATTGTACAGGCAAATGTAGATGTTCACATACCTTTTCACATGAAGCCATAGCTTCTATAAGCTCATTAGACAGATCCTTAGGATGAGAGGTCATAAAACGCACTCGCTCTATCCCATCTATTTGTTCAATATCAACTAACAGATCAGAAAATAGATATTTTTCATCTAAATCTTTTCCGTATGAGTTTACATTTTGTCCAAGCAGAGTTATTTCTTTATATCCATTTTGGGCTATATCACTAATCTCTGATAATATATCATCACGTTTTCTACTCTTTTCCCTTCCCCTTACGTAAGGTACAATACAATAGCTACAATAATTATTACAACCGTACATTATTGTTACCCATGCAGAAATCCCCTTTTCCCTAGCTATAGGTATCCCTTCTACAATATTTCCATCTTCATCTAGTATCTCTACTACTGTGAAGCTAGACTTTGTCGCATCCAATAAAAGTTCTGGAAAACGATATAAATTATGCGTACCAAATATAAGATCCACAAAAGGAAAACGTTTTGCCATATCGTCGGCCATTCCGTCTTGCTGCATCATACAACCACACACACCTATTATGAGGTCGGGTTTTTCACGTTTTAAAGAAGCCAATGCTCCTACATTACCATAGACACGCTCTTCTGCATGTGCACGAACACAGCATGTATTATAAATTATAAGATCTGCTTGTTCTCTATCTTCTGTAGTAGAATATCCCATATATTCAAGCATACCTAATAGCTTTTCTGAGTCATGTACATTCATTTGACAACCATAGGTAATAATAATTGCAAGTTTCTTTTTATTAGTTTTATCATAGAATTCTTTATTTTCTTGCTTTATATAATCCATCGCTTCTAGTATATTTTTATCCTCTTTAAAGCGCATTTTTTCCCTCCATAAATCTAAATTTCTTACAGTTATCATCATAATCATAACATATTTTATATATAAAGTGAAACGCTATTGAGCAGTGATATTTACTGGCCCAATTACTTCATAGTTCTTTAGCATTATACCTTAACCGAGAGTACAATTAACTTAATAGATATAGAGTTATGCCATTCGCAGGTGTTTGTTCGCAAAAAGAAGGGGCTATTTTGCAACAGCCCCCGAGTTTTACATCCTATTTACCACTAAACCAGTTATTAGTTTCGGATAGAAATATGTAGATTTTTGTGGCATCTTTTCTCCATCTAGAGATACACTCTTTACCTGTTCTATGGAAGTTGGATTCATAAAAAATACAAACTGTTCCTGCCCTTCTTCTACCCAAGTCAACCCCTCTCTCATATCATGAGTGTAGGTTATATTTTCTTGCTTTGCGAGTTTCTCTTTATCTATCCCCAATATATTGTCTAATATGAAAGTATGAAGAACAGTCACATCAAGTTCCTTATATGAACTCTTTTTATCAGGAATATATCTATCTATATTCTCAATATCTTTTAGTTTTAGTATATGAAAATTAGATCTGTTGCCCTCATATAATGCAAACGAATGCTGCCCAGAGCTATCTAGCATTGCTTGTATTTGATTCACCTTTTTCTCAACAGATTTCCCTTCAAATTCAAACGACTGAATATTAAACTGCTCATCTAAGGCTTCTAAAAATTTAGTCATATTAAAATTTCTGATATTGTTTATACATCGGTGGGTAGGTAAAATGACCAATCCTGGATCGTCCATGGCCACCAACATCATCATTACATAATTATACAACTCATTCCCCGTGTGATTAGGGTTTTGGGCAGCTTGTTCATCCCTATAGGCAAGTCCTGTCTCGTATCTATGATGACCATCTGCGATAAAAATTTTTTTATCAGCCATTTCGTTTTTTATATTATTTATTATCTCCTCATCAGACAGTTTCCATAGGGATTCCACAATACTCTCTTCATTTTCAAATGATACATCAGGTGCATGGTTTTTCTTATACTCATGTATTGCATTTGATACTCTGCTGTCTTCGTCGTCATAGAGTCCGAATACTTGACTGAAGTTAGCATTACATGCCCTCATTAGATTGAGTCGATCTACTTTAGGGTTTGACAGTGTTTTCTCATGGGGCAGTATATTCCCCTTTGAAAACTCTTGCAATTTTACAAGCCCTATAAATCCAGTGCGAACATATACATTGTCATCGACTTTAAAACGCTGTTCATATATATATAATGAAGGCTCTGTTTCTTGTTTCATTATGCCCTCTTGTAACCAGCGATTAAAATCTTCAGATGCCCTAGTATATTTGTTGTTACTGTCAGTATCATCGGCATATTCTTTTCCCAATTCTAGGCGAATTATATTATACGGGTTTAAGTCGTAATACTCCTGCTGTTCCTCTTTTGAAATCACGTCATATGGTGGAGTCACTACATCACCTATATCATCTATATTTTCTAAGTTATAGCGCACTCCTTTAAAAGGTATAAGTTCAATCATAGTCACACCCCTCTACATATTTATATATAATTGTATAAGAACACTATAGATACGTCAATCTATCTTATGCCCTATTGCTTGAGATTTTAATGAATTTAAATAATCTATAAGATCTGATGCCTCATACTTCGTCAGTAATTTACTATCGGGCTTAGAATATCGCCTCTGTATCAAAGCTTTCATTTTAGACTCGCTATAACCAAGGGATGTATATATGGCATATATAGCTTTTTTCTGCGGTTCTGTTATAGAATCTATATCATGTTTTTCTCTTTCACTAGAAACCGGACTATCTACAATCCTCTCATCTTCATCCAACTCAACCGAGAATTGAGTGCCATATCCAAGTGCAGCAAGCGCCCTGCCGTAAGCCTTTGTATATGCCTTTTCGATATAGTCTTTAAAATCAGAACCAGTCTCTGAACCTACTCCTATTTCTGTGTTACCCTTAGCATCGGTGACCTCAAGTTCAAAATATGCAAATTCATTTTCAGTATCTATTATCTTATCCTTCACTATAGTACAAGTCCTCTCTCTATTCTCCGTCCTAAACCAGACCATCCTCCATTTGACCTCTAAATAGTCGGCATACGTAGTCTCCCATATATTTGTCTTTACATCCCTTTTTCTAATAGGTAGCTTAGATAGATGTTCCTCTACATTAAAAGTTTTTTCACCCATACAATTTCACATCCTTCTAATAGTATATAAGTACTATTAGTATGCTACACAAATCATAAAAGTTTCATATAAAAAACTACCAATAATCAAAAAGCAAGAATAGAAATTATGGATATTTAGCCTTATGCTTTTTTAAACACGTTTCACCCTATCAGATATAGTTGTTATAAATGTTCCATTATACTTATTTAAATTAGTATTTCTACCAACCTTAACTGTTGTGGAGCCAATAAAATTTTCATGCTTATAAATCGAATACCTAATAGATCCTTTTCCATCACAAATAAAAGCGATGCAGTTACCTTTTGTCATTAAATTAGGGCTATGCTCTATAAAATCTATTACTCCATTATTTCTATTCGTTGCCCCTACATAACTTATTTCGCCTTTTTCAACATCTAATACCTTTGAAAGCTTACAGTTTTCAATTCCAAATAGGTCTCCTATCTTAAACTCTCCCGACTCTGCATCCTCTAACCTTAGCCTATTCATTATTGTCACCTACCCCAAATAGATATCCTCTTCCATGAGTAATCATATTAAATTCAAAGGTAAGATAATCGGCCATAGTGTTTCTAAAATCCTCCTCTGTTGGTATTTCATCATTAAAAAAATAGAAAGAATGCAACCATTCATCATCAGGCCCTACAGTTGTCTTAACCTTAAATTTACTTGGAGCATCCGCCCTATCAAAGTAGCAATCTAATAATCTTTTCTTTTTATCTTTAGCCTCTTCAGTTTCAATCAACCCCATATGCTTACTAACGATGAAATCATCATCTTCAAAATTGAAAAACTTACACCTTTTATTTTTGTCATGGGGTATCTTAGCTGTAAAAACTGCTATACATGGATTTATTCCCACACCATAAAAAGTATTCTTGTTTAAAGTTATTACGGATTCTAAGGCATGTTCTTTATATATTTGCTTTTTGATCTCCCTCGCATTAGCATTTTTGCCTATCATGGATGATTGGAGTACAATCACCGCTGCACGTCCACCAAACTCCAAATAATCTAATAGATGTTTTATAAAAGCCAGCTCAGATAAATGCTGTGTATCTTTCCCTTTAGCTTGGGAATATGGGGGATTCATAAATCCCACTGTCGCTTTTATTTTGGATAATTCATCTATAGATTCTTCTAAAAAATCAGTCCTTCTAAGATTGCTTTTACCACCGCCCCTCAGAATCATATTTGTAATGGCTATGGCAAATAGATCTTCCCTAACCTCTATGCCATTAATCCTATTTCTCTTTATATCCTCTATTTTTTCCTTACTTTCAGCCTGCTCTATAATCTTATGCATTCCTGCTATAAGAAATCCGCCCGTACCCGCTCGTGTCAAGCTAATGACACCAAAAAAAAGCACCTAATTCAAAATTAAATGCTTTTATAAGATATTCTAATTCTTATTTACGATTTATAAATCATATTTCAATAATACTAATTTAAAGTACTGCTCAATGAATTTATTTGTGGAATAGTCAATATAGAATTCTTAAGTCTAAGTGGTTCATGTCGTATTATTTCATTTGCTTTTTCTAATATATCAGAATTAACATCTACATATTTATAATCGTTAATATTAATAGTTCCATCATTATTTAATGTGGTTGCAATAAATCTATATTTATTCATGCCTGAGCACAATGCAGTATCTACTAGTAATTCTGCATCCACAAAAGAGGATACCTTAATAGATTTTAAACAATCCGAAATCTTAGTCTCATAGTCTAATAAAGTAATTATCATGCTAAAATCATCTGCATCTAGATTGTTAACTAAATACTTTTCCATTTATATATCCTCCTTTCAAATTATAATATTTATCAACCAGTTTCAAGCCCTCTGCTATTAAATCTCTTGCCACATTCATCTCAGTAATCACTTGAACATCTATTGAATTTTGTGACCAATGAGAATATGGATGTCTAATCTTATTATAAAAATTATATAAATCATTTAAATAATCAACTTGATCTACACTTAGTCCATTACTAGTTGAATTATAGTAATATCTTAAAGTTGATTCATTTTTGCTAAAATAAGAAAAATTATTACGTCCTTTGCTATTTTCAGTATTCTTCCCTAATTTATCACATAATATTCTATGCAAATAATAATCCATTGCCCTAAAAATTGGTGTAAGTAAACAAGTATAATCAGGCATATAGCCCACTAACATTGTATTAAAAACGGCTGAAAGTAAGTTATTATAATGCTTAGTATCTGAAAACTTTCTGGGGAGATTAGGTAATAAGTTTTTAAATTCATTTTCAACCTCTATTTCATCTATTGTTAAAGCATGATATGTATTCAGTGTTTCTATAACTGAATTATCAGTTGGTAGTTTTTCTATTACATAAGAAATAAGTTTTTGAAACAAAACACTTTGTTTCCCCTGAACATATGATTTGTTCCCTCTATAACAATTAATTGTTAATCTATCTTTAATATATCTTACTTCTATTTTTTTGGTTCAACGATAAATTTTGTGATAAACGATATATCTACCCTGTCAAGATGAATTTACAGGGAAATTATTGAAATGGTCTTCCTCTATATGGATCACAGAATTTCGTATATTCCCTAGATTTTCATCACTAGGTCTATTGACCCTATGTAGGAATTTTACGGCAATAAAGATACTTATACGTATCTCAGGTACCTTGAAAACTGATTTTTTTAAGCACATTCAAATTCATATTTGAGTCTGATTTCCCAATTGCTACGATTACGATATCCATAGGCTCTACGTTTGATATTTTTAGCCTTATGGTTATTACCTTCCGTTGTGCCATTAGTTATCGGATATTCGTAGTAATTTAGAATATATGGCAGCCAATTTTCGATGGTTCTGATAAATCTTCTTAGTTCAGGAATATCATACTCTGTGAGTAAACCTTTGTAATATTCTAAAAACGTTAAAGCCTTCTCTCTAGTTCTAAGCTTGAAGAAGATTCTAAATTCCTCTTTTAAATAGTGAAGTTCTTCAAGTTGTCTATAATTTGCAAAGGCATCCATTAGATTGTCGTATTCACTATCATTGAGATCTTCTATAT
>CALKWW010000061.1 GCA_938003945.1 uncultured Bacillota bacterium
GTCTTCTCAAGCTTATCTAGATCTTTCTCCATTTTCTCTTGTTTTTCTTTGACCTCGGCAAGTAGAATCGCTTTTTCCTCCTGCTTATCCTCAATTGCTTCCTTTTGAGCAACTATTTCCTCTTTTATATATTCTTCTACTTCCTCTTGAGCCTCTAGATTTTCTTTTCTGTCCTTTACCTCTTCCTTAATTGCCTCCATCTCGGTAAGTACTTCTTGATCTAGAGAGATTATCTCCTTTATCATTTCTATTTTATCTAAAAAGTCTGTAAAATTCTCAGCATCTAGTAGAATCTCTAAATAAGATGTATCATAGCACATATGCATGCCGCATACACGCTCATCCATCAGTTTTCTATGGGCATTTTCCTTTTCTATTGCCTCATCTAGTTCTACCTGTGTAATCTCTACATTTTTCTGAATCTCTTCGAGTATCTCCTCTACCTCTGTAAGCTGTTTCTGTTTATCCTTAAGGTCTATTTCTATATCTGCAATTTGCTTGACTAAAATATCTTGCTCCTCTTTTACCTCTTCTATATCGCTCTTGGCACTTTCTATATTCTCATCTATGCCCTTTAATTCTTTTTTCTTATCACTGATCGTATCTGCAAAGGCAACTGTAAAATTACACACTAAAAGAAGAGCTACTAGAAGACAACAAACCACCTTTTTATTCAAGTAAACCACCCCATCATTTTTTATGCACGCATAATTTAAACCTTTAGATGTTTCCTTATAGACATTACACTTCCAATTACGCCTACCGATACGCCTACCAATATGAATACCAATAGTATAGTGTTTACAACATCACCAAGTGGTAATAATTTAAATATGTTCACGAAAAAACCCTCTTCTAGATGTTGTCCTGCCAACTTATTTAATACATATTTATATAGTGGCATTATTATTACAATTGCAATTAAACTTCCTGTCATACCTATTGTAAATCCTTCGATTATAAATGGCCAACGTATATACCAATCGGTAGCACCTATGTACTTCATTATCTTTATCTCCCGTCTTCTAGAATAGACGGTGAGCCTTACCGTGTTGTGTATTATAATTGCTGCAATTACGGCGAGTATAAGCACAATTACAAATCCAATTAACCTTACAGTATGCACCACCTTCCCTAAACTTTCCGCTACCTCCTTGCTATAGTTTACCTTCATCACTTGAGGTAACGTTTCTGCCTTTGAAGCTATATCTTCAGTATATTCTGGCTTTTCTATTCCTATTACAAATGAATGGGGAAGTGGATTTTCAGCGCCTTCATACCCATCTAAAAGATAGGCCTTGTCATCTAGATCTTCCTTCCAACTTTCAAGGGCAGAAGATTTTGAGACAAATTCTACCTCATTCACCCCATCCCAATTTTTTATCTTAGCCTCAATCCCTTTAATATCAGAGAGCTCTACATCCTTTTCTAGAAACACAGTCACCTCTGACTTGGATTCTAAATCGTCCATAAGGTAATTTAGATTGAGTACAACCAACATCACAACGCCTAGTACACATAGTGCTGCCGTTATTGCTACTATGGATGCCACTGACATGGTTTTATTTCCAAAGGCACTTTTTATGCCCTGTTTGAAAAAAGAGTGCCACGTCCTAATCTTCATTGAAATAACCACCTTTTTCTTCGTCTCTTACTATGACTCCATTTTTTAAAGTTATTACCCTCTTTGCCATTGTATCTACTATATCTTTTGCATGTGTAGCCATTATGACTGTAGTACCTCGTCTATTTGCCATCTCTACTATCTCCATTATTCCATCTGCTGTAGCAGGATCGAGATTCCCAGACGGTTCGTCTGCAATTAGGATTGATGGGCGATTGACAAGTGCTCTGGCCATCGACACTCTCTGTTGCTCCCCCCCTGACAGTTCATTGGGATAGCACTTAGCTTTAGAAGATAGACCTACCATAGCAAGTACCATAGGCACCCTACGGCGAATCTCCTTCCTAGGTGCCTCTACTATCTCCATGGCAAAGGCCACATTGTCATATACATCCCTATCCGACAATAGTCTAAAATCTTGGAACACAACACCTAATCCCCTACGATAATAGGGAATGTCCCGTTCCTCCATGTCGCGCAAGTTTTGTCCAGCCACTATTATATCCCCTGAAGTAGGATCTATCTCCTTTAGGAGAAGTTTGAGTATGGTAGACTTTCCTGCGCCACTCTCTCCTACTACAAATACGAACTCTCCATTTTCTATTTTAAAACTCGCACTAGATAGAGCTTTCACTCCATTGGAATATATCTTCTCTACATTTCTAAATTCAATCAATGTAAACACTCCTGTACATGTCTATCCATCATCATAATTATTTTAAAAGTAACTGCATCGTGAAAATTTCTAAGATCAAGCCCCATAACCTTCTGTATCTTATCTAGGCGGTATACTAGAGTATTCCTATGAATATATAGCTGCCTTGATGTCTCACTTAAGTTTAGACTGTTTTCGAAGAATTTCTCAATTGTGAGTATCATCTCATCATTGAACACCTTATCTAAATTCCTGTAAAATACATCGCCATAGAATTTCTCATAAACATCAGCAGGTACCTCATGCAAAAAACGTTCTAGAAATAAGTGTTCATACACATATATTCTATCATTGGGATTATAAATCCTGCCTATCTCTACAGCTTTTTTGGCCTCACTATACGAATCCCTAATCCCAAATATATCTGCCTTGATTCGACCTACTCCAATATGAGCCTTTATGGATACTTCATTTAATATTGTATCCTCCATAGCGCCGGCAAGTTCAACGAGCCCAGCATCATCTATATCCTCCGATATGCTCTTCATGAGCATTATAGTGCGTCCGTCCACTGCTATCCACATATCCCCCCTATCTCTGGGGAATGTCTCTGTCAGAATATCGAATATGTTCTGTACATTGACGGACAAAGTCTCTATTATAAATGCACATCGAGGAGTATCTATATCTAGTTTATATTCATTACAATAGTCTTCAAGTTCAATCTCATCTACTTGATTGTAGATATATTGCCTTATCATCGTCTCCTTGCTTTCCTTTTTATGAGACGATTTAAAGTATATATCAAATAGGGAAGCCGTAAGTAGACAATAATTTTCTATGGCCTGTGTAGTGCCATCCATGGCCAGATAATACGGAATCGTCCTATCTACAAGAAACCTCGCATAGGTCGCACCATCATGCCTAAAACTCTGTATGTCTCCCTTTTCATATATATCCTTTATAAACGGCTCTAGCTGCCCTATTCTATTCCGTTCACTGCTTGCTACAACAGTTCCAGTAATATCTATAATAGATGTGGGAACGTGAATCTTATTTACTATCCTGTCTAGTATCTTCTGCATCCGCTTTTCAGCTAACAAACAACTCACCTACCAAAATTGTTACACAATTATTAAAATTGTTAAGTATATTATACAACATTTATTAGATATAGTGAAGCGATTTTTAAAAATAAAAGCAAAAAAGCAGATATTTATCTTTGAAGTCAAGATAATAACTCTGCTTTTTTGCTTTTACATTATATCTTTAGTATTTAGTCAAGTAAAGTCTCTTCAGTATCCTTGTCAAAGAAATGTAGTCTGTTTGGATCGAAGGCAATCTTGATTGTATCGCCAGATCTTGCAGTGGATCTAGGATCTACCCTAGCTACAACATTTTGACCTGCAATGTTGAGATATAGATAGGTCTCAGAACCCATCAGTTCTACAACGTCTACATAGGCCTTAACTGTACTGTCAGTCGCACTCTGCAGGAATATCTCCTCATCATGTAAATTCTCTGGACGAATACCCATTATAACTTCCTTACCAATATAGGAAGGATCCTTAAACTGCTTGATCTTACCTTCTGGTATTCTTACCTTGTTGTCTTCAAATACTGCAAATACGTCGTCTCCCTCTTTTACAAGAGTAACTTCTACGAAGTTCATCTGAGGACTTCCAATAAATCCTGCAACAAATAGATTTACTGGGTGATCGTATAGATTCTGAGGTGAATCAATCTGTTGAACGAATCCATCTTTCATTACAACAATTCTAGTTCCCATTGTCATAGCTTCAGTCTGGTCGTGTGTAACGTATATAAATGTAGTCTGTAATCTCTCATGAAGTTTTGTTATCTCAGTTCTCATCTGAACTCTAAGTTTAGCATCCAAGTTTGACAAAGGTTCGTCCATCAAGAACACCTTTGGCTCACGTACTATGGCTCGCCCAAGAGCAACCCTCTGTCTTTGTCCACCAGATAGTGCCTTTGGTTTTCTGTTAAGTAAATGCTCTATATCTAAGATTCTTGCAGCCTCTTTAACTCTCCTGTCAATCTCGGCCTTTGGTGTCTTACGTAGTTTCAATCCAAATGCCATATTGTCATATACTGTCATATGTGGATAAAGGGCATAGTTCTGGAAAACCATTGCAATATCTCTATCCTTAGGAGCTACGTCGTTCATAAGCTTGTCACCAATATAGAGTTCGCCTTCTGTTATCTCCTCTAGTCCAGCTACCATTCTAAGTGTTGTAGATTTTCCGCATCCGGAAGGACCTACTAATACTATAAACTCTTTATCAGCAATATCAATGTTAAAATCACTAACAGCAGTTACTCCACCTGGATAGACTTTGTACATATGTTTTAAAGTCACACTTGCCATTAAAACCCCTCCATATTTTTTATTTGCATCCCCCCGGATGCAAAAGTTTTTACTTTCTAATTCTAACTCCATTATATATGTGATGATATAATATGACTATAGCCATTATTAACAAAAATGCTGCGTCTTTTTTTGAAAACATTGCATAAACTCGTCTCATTTCTTGAGTCAATTATACCATATTCTTTTCCTTTGTCAAAAGAATTTACAATAATATACTTGTATCAATATACATTATAGTGTATAATTATTACTATCTATAATTAAACTTTGGAGGTCATATTATGATAGATGTGAGTGTAATAGGCGCAACTGGATATGCTGGAATTGAGCTAGTAAGACTACTTATTGCACATCCTGAGGTGAATATTGTCCATTTGATATCCCATAGCCACGCCGGCAAACCTATATCCCATATATATCCTAGTCTAAAGGGGATATGTGAAAAAATATGCACACCCTTAGATATGGATGCAATAATAGAGGATAGCGATGTGGTATTTACAAGCCTTCCCCATGGTGCCTCTGATGATATTGTACAACTTTTACATGAAAGTGAGGTAAAAATAATAGAGCTAAGTGGAGATTTTAGATATACGGATATCTCTACATACGAAAAGTGGTACGGTCGGACTCACAAGAATCCAGATTTACTAGATATATCTGTATACGGATTACCAGAACTCTATAGAAATGATATAAAAGATGCATCCATTGTAGCAAACCCTGGATGCTATACCACATGTTCTATATTACCACTAGCTCCCCTAGTGGCACACAGAATCATAGATACAAATTCCATAATAATAGATGCAAAATCGGGGGCCACCGGCGCCGGCAAAACTCCAGCCCAAGAACTCCATTTTTGCGAATTAGATGAAAACATGCGCGCGTACAGTGTGGCAACCCATAGGCATACTTCAGAGATAGAAGAAAAGTTAAGTCTCATTATAGATGAGGATATAAAACTATCCTTCACCCCCCATCTACTACCTATAAGACGTGGAATATTATGTACCATATATGCAGATCTAGATGATAAATATGAAGCCGATTATATATATAATATATATAATGAGTTCTATGCCAATGAGCCTTTTATAGATATATATAATGAAGAGATTTTTCCCGAGCCTAAGTTTGTAAATGGTTCTAACCACTGTCACATAGGTTTTGTAGTAGATAATAGACTGAATAGGATAATCTCAATATCAGTACTCGACAATCTCATAAAGGGAGCCGGAGGGCAGGCCATACAAAATATGAATATAATGTTTGGACTCGAAGAGACCACAGGATTGGATAGTCCTGCATGGTATCTATAAATTTGATAAGGAGGATTATGTAGATATGGATGGATATATACAAAGGGCCAATATACTCATTGAAGCCCTACCCTATATTCAAAAATTAAGTGGTAAGACAGTGGTCATAAAGTTTGGTGGCAATGCCATGGTAGATGAGGAGATAACCCGTACCATAATGCAGGATATAGTGCTATTAAAATATGTAGGGGTAAATCCCATAGTGGTACATGGTGGAGGACCTGAAATAAGTAAAATGCTCACTACTCTAGGTATAGAGTCTAAGTTTCGCAATGGACTACGTATAACTGACAAGGACTCCATTGATGTAGTAGAGATGGTACTCACAGGTAAGATAAACAATGACATAGTAGCTAAAATCAATATGCTTGGCGGAAGCGCAGTTGGACTCTGTGGGAAGGATGCAAAGCTCATAGAGGCAGAAAAGAAGATGCCAGCAGATGGCTTTGACCTGGGATATGTTGGAGAGATCAAAGATGTAAACTACAGAGTATTAGATCTCCTCAGTCAAGATGAATATATACCAGTTGTGGCACCAATTGGCATAGGGCCTGATGGACATAGCTATAATATAAATGCAGATATAGTAGCAGGTGAAATTGCCGCAGTACTCAAGGCAGAAAAACTCATATTTTTAACCGATATAGATGGAATCTATAGGGAACCAGATAATCCTGATTCTCTCATGTCTGTAGTTATGATAGATGAAGTATATAGACTTATAGATAGGGGAATAATAAATGGAGGAATGATTCCTAAAGTGATGGGATGTATAAAGGGAATTGAAAAAGGGGTCAACAGAACCCATATATTGAATGGAACTCTCCCCCATCCCATACTGCTAGAGATATTTACTGACACTGGCATTGGCACAATGGTGACTAGATAATGGGCAAAATGACATAATTCACAATTTGTTCACAACTAGTTTATTCTTTATTCGCATTTAATTGCTATTATAATATCTGTAATACATGGGATGCAATATTTCCTATGTATACTAAAACAAATGTTTATCCTCCATAAAATATATATAAATTGAGACCGCCTGAAGCATTTTTGCCAGGCGGTCTCGGTGTGTTTTGGGGCATGTAAACCTATGTCACGCTTCCCGTTCCCATATCAATGAGACAGTTAGATAATAGACATAATAAAGATTTCCAAATTATACTTGAATATTTATTCACATTAGTGTATAATTATTTGTAACTTGTAAAGGGAGGCTTTTATTATGAATTCAAATGAGTATATAAACTTAACCCAACAGGCTTATATGAACACATTCACTAGATACCCCATAGTATTTGAATATGGCAAAGGGGCTACCCTCTACGATAACGAAGGCAAAGCATATACAGATTTCTTAGCAGGTATAGCAGTCAATACCCTTGGCTATGATCATCCAGCCCTTGTTGAAACTCTTGTAGAACAAAGCCATAGTTTAATTCACTGTTCTAATCTCTTCTATACAAAACCCCAGACAGAGCTTGCCCACATACTTGTGGAAAACAGCTGTGCGGATAGAGTATTCTTTGCAAACAGTGGTGCTGAGGCAAATGAAGGAGCAATAAAACTTGCTCGTATGTTCTTTTATAAGCAGGGCATAAATAAATATGAAATAATAACGGCTTGTAATTCATTCCACGGTAGAACCCTGGCCACACTTGCGGCCACCGGCCAAGAAAAATATCATGCCCCCCACTCAATGCTACCTCCAGGTTTTATAAATGTTCCCTTCAACGATATAGGAGCCATTAAAGCAGCTATAAATGAAAATACATGTGCCATAATGATAGAACCTATACAAGGTGAAGGTGGCGTAATTGAAGCTGAAAATCACTATATAAAAGAGTTATATAGACTGTGTGAAAAGCATGATATCCTGCTCATATTCGATGAGATACAAACTGGCATAGGAAGAACTGGGAGATTATTTGCATATGAACACTACGGTATAGAGCCCCATATATTTACATTGGCAAAGGGCTTAGGTGGAGGGGTTCCCATTGGAGCAGTACTTGCAAAGGAAGAGATAGCATCTGCATTTGAGCCAGGGGATCACGGAACGACATTTGGGGGCAATGCCCTTGTGTGTAGCGCCGGCGCCTGCGTAATAAAGACCCTCCTAGAAGAAAATCTCATAGAAGAATGCAATATAAAGGGAAAATACTTTAAAGATAGACTAATCGACCTACAAAATACTTTTCCCCACATAGTCAAAGATGTAAGGGGAAAGGGGCTCATGTTAGGAGTTCAATTATATGATAGTGTAGATGCCAAACATGTAGTCAAGTCAGCCCTAGACATGGGCTTTATAATAAATTGTACTGGGGATAATACACTGCGCTTTGTTCCACCCCTCATAATATCTGTAAACGAAATCAACGACCTCATATACACTTTAGAGAAAATATTTAATGAATGTTAGCAAAGGAGACATCTCAATATGCCAATAAGTGAATATATAAAAAAAGTCCTTGTAATAGGCTCTGGACCAATTATAATAGGGCAAGCGGCGGAATTTGACTATTCAGGCACCCAAGCCTGTAAGGCTCTCAGGGAAGAAGGCATTGAGGTCATACTTGTAAATAGCAACCCTGCCACCATAATGACCGACTTAGACGTAGCAGACAATATATACATTGAACCCCTAACTATGGAAAGCTTAACTAAGATAATAGATATAGAAAGGCCTCATGGGATATTGGCTACTTTAGGGGGGCAAACTGCCTTAAATGTTGCCACCGATCTGTATAAAGATGGAGTACTCACGCAATATAATGTCCACTTTTTGGGCACATCCATAGGGTCTATACAATTAGCCGAAGATAGAAAACTCTTTAAATCTACTATGAAAAAAATAGGTCAACGGGTAGCTAATAGCAAAATAGCTACCACACTTGAGGAAGGCACTGATTTTATAGCCCAAGTGGGATTCCCAGTTATAATCCGACCAGCCTATACGCTAGGTGGAACTGGTGGAGGAACTGCCCACAATATGAATGAATTCATACACATATGTACTAGAGGACTTAAAAGTAGTCCCATTCATCAAGTACTCATAGAAGAGAGTGTCGCCGGTTGGAAGGAGATCGAGCTTGAAATAGTAAGGGACAATGAGGGCAACTCACTAGTTGTATGTAGTATGGAAAACTTAGATTCTGTGGGAGTACACACTGGAGATAGCATAGTAGTAGCCCCAACCCAAACCCTCAGCCCTTCCCAGCTATCTACTTTGAGAAAAGGTGCCTTCTCTATAGTAGAGGCACTTGATATAAAGGGTGGATGCAATGTACAGTTTGCCCTAAATCCAGATACAGGGGAATATATAGTAATCGAAGTAAACCCAAGGGTTAGTCGCTCCAGCGCCCTTGCATCTAAGGCGACAGGATATCCCATAGCAAGGGTAGCCAGTAAAATAGCTTTAGGGGTAAATCTAGATGAGATAGAAGGCGCTTCTATAGAGCCCACCCTCGACTATGTAATAGTAAAAGTTCCAAGATGGCCCTTTGACAAGTTCACAACAGCAGATAGAAGGCTGGGCACTCAAATGAAGGCAACTGGAGAAGTCATGGCAATAGGTGCTACATTTGAAGAGGCTCTATTAAAAGCCATAGATTCCCTAGATATTAAGTTAAATTTTCACATAGGTATGAATGAAATTGGCAAATGGGATAATAGCTTCATATTAGACTCTCTAAGAAGACCTGATGATGAACGAATATTTGCAATATCTGAAGCATTGAATAGGGGGTATACAGTCGAAAATATCCACAATATAACAAAGATAGATAAGTTCTTTATAGAAAAACTGAAATATATTAATATAGTGGCAGATAAAGTTAAATCTAAAGGCACCTTAACACCTAGCCTATTATTAGAAGCAAAAAAATGTGGACTTTCCGATACCTATATTGGCAAACTCATTGGAAGAGACGGAAAAGATATAGCTTCTTTTCGGAGGGAAAACAATATCTTACCCTCCTACAAAAGTATAGATAACAAGAGAGCATATTATTATTCCACCTATGAAGACAGATATGGAAGTAAGTCATCAAATGGTTCTAAAAAGGTGATTGTCTTAGGCTCTGGCCCTATCCGAATAGGTCAAGGAATTGAATTTGACTATTGTAGTGTCCACTCTGTCAAGGCACTGAGGGAGAAGAATATGGAGGCCATCATAATAAATAGTAATCCCGAGACGGTAAGTACTGATTTTGATACAGCAGACACACTATATTTTGAACCCCTCACCTTAGAATGCGTATTAGATGTAGTTGACAGAGAAAATCCCCTAGGGGTAATAGTGCAATTTGGTGGTCAAACTGCCATAAACCTTGCAACCCCTTTAAAAAATGCAGGAGTCAATATATTGGGCACTACAGAATCCGATATAAACAGGGCAGAAGATAGAGAGCTATTCCTAAACCTTTTGAATAGCCTCAATATACCCACTCCCGAAGGTGGGTGTGCTAAGACACATGAAGAAGCGCTAAATATTGTAAAAAGTATAGGTTATCCAGTGATTGTAAGGCCATCATACGTACTAGGTGGAAGGGCAATGGAGATAGTCTATAGTGATTCTGAGCTCATAGCATATCTTGATAAGGCTATTAAAATATCTGATGAACACAATGTGTTAATTGATAGATATATAATGGGTAAGGAAGTAGAAATAGACGGAATATGCGACGGACAAGATGTAGTTATTCCAGGCATAATGGAGCATATAGAAAAGTCAGGTATACATTCAGGCGACAGCATTGGACTATACCCTCCCCAAACCTTGTCAGACAAAGTAAAGCATCAAATACTGAACTACTCTGTAGCCATCGCAAGAAATTTGAATATAAAGGGACTATTTAATATACAATTTGTAGTGGATGAACATGAAAATGTATATGTTATTGAAGTGAATCCTCGAGCTAGTCGTACTGTACCATTTATGAGCAAAGCAACGGGTCTACCAATTGTATCTGTGGCAACTAATATAATGCTCGGTCAAACCCTTAAGGATATGGGCTATAACACAGGCATACTTACTGAATCAAGTTTTATCGCTGTAAAAGCTCCAGTATTCTCGTTTGCTAAATTAAGCAGAGTAGATCCCTTTTTAGGTCCGGAGATGAAGTCCACAGGCGAAGTAATGGGTATAGGAAATACACTTGATGAGGCACTATACAAGGCTCTTATATCGGCAAATATCATACTTCCCCAAAGTGGTAATATATTGCTATCCATAACCGACAGAGAAAAGAGTGAAGCTTTAAAACTTGCAAAGGAGCTCATAGATATGGGCTATAACCTATATGCTACTGAAGGTACCTATAGCTATCTATCTCCTAAGCTAGGTGCCATCCACCTATTGACAAAGAAAGAAGCACCCATATGTATACGAGATGAAACCATACATATGGTCATAAATATGCCTACCAATGGCCAAGATCCTTCCACTGATGGATTTTTAATAAGAAGGACAGCAATGGAGTTTGACATTCCATGTATAACATGTCTAAGTACTGCCATATGGGCATTGAGAGCTATTAAAACTATTAGGGATAAAAATAATATACACCCTTTAAATAATCATAATCGTTCAAATACGAATGTATTTCATTTGAAATCATAGACGTATATTAGAAACAGAGAGGTAGATATATATGTTAGATCTTGAAAATTATAAGGCTGAAGAGATATTCAATCAAAAGCATCTACTATGTCTGCAGGACTATTCAAAAGATGAGATATATCAAGTTCTCAGCCTTGCACTAAAACTTAAAGACATGCAAAAATTGAATATACCCCATCCACTCTTAAAAGGTAAAACTCTAGCCATGATATTTACAAAGTCGTCTACACGTACACGTGTATCATTCGAAGTTGGAATACATCAACTAGGAGGATATGGACTATTTTTAAGTAGTGGTGATATACAGCTAGGTAGGGGCGAAACCATCGAAGATACTGCCAAAGTACTTTCGCGATATGTAGATGGGATAATGATAAGGACATATGAGCAAAGTGATGTAGTTGAGCTTGCAAAGTATGGAACCATTCCAATTATAAATGGTCTTACAGATAGTTATCATCCCTGTCAAATACTAGCTGACCTACTCACAATCTATGAGGCAAAGAGAAAGTTATCAGGGTTAAAACTGGCATACATTGGTGATGGCAATAATGTGGCCAATTCTCTCATAATAGGATGTAGCAAAGTAGGTATGGATATAGCTATAGGATGTCCCCAAGGATATAGACCAAATGAGGCTGCAATAGCCATGGGGATGGAAAATAGCAAAATCTCCGGTAGCAGTATTACAATCACAAGCTCTCCAATAGCTGCAATAAGAGATGCCGATGCAGTATATACCGATGTGTGGGCAAGCATGGGACAGGAAAAAGAAAAGAATATAAGGGCCGAAGCCTTCTCCGGCTATCAAGTAAATAGAGAGCTGTTTTCCTATGCAAAATCCGATGCCACCTTTCTCCACTGCCTCCCCGCCTATAGAGGAAAAGAGGTGACATCAGATATAATCGATGGCCCTAATTCCCTCGTATTTGACGAGGCTGAAAATAGGCTACACGTCCAAAAGGCAATCATGGTGCTACTCATGAAAGAAAGGAGGGGCAAACATGGAGCTTTTTATAAAAAAAGCTGAAGAACACGAAATACCCATAATCCATAAAATAACACAAGAGGCCTTTAGAAAATATGCAAAAGATCTAGGTCTACCACATATAGTCTCCGCTTTGACCGAGACCCAAGAAGATATAAAGTCAGATATAGAAAAGAATACTGTGTTCATCGCATATTTAGAGGGGGAGGCCCTAGGTTCTATACGCTATGAAATGCTACCCGATAATATTGCCTATATAACCCGATTTGGCGTAAAGACAAATGCCCAAAACTGTGGCGTGGGAAAGACTTTGGTAAAGGCGGTAGAAGAAGATGCACTAAAAAAAGGAGCCCATATGCTCACTCTCCATACTGCTTCTAAAATGATGCCTCTGATTAGATTTTACTATGGCTTAGGCTTTTATATCTATTCAACTTCTACCGATAGGGGATATATAAGGGCTCTATTGTGTAAAGAGCTAATTGGAAGCAATAAAACTGAGATACCCGTTGTCAACATCAAATAAACCCTTTCCCCAACAAATAAAGTTGCTCCCCGGCAAATAAAGTTGTTCTCTGAAACAGGGTCAGAAAGTAAGATTTAAAGGTTTTTCTTCTAATCCTTTTTCTTATTTTAAAATCTTTCTATCCCTCTAATATGAGGCCTTTAGCCCCCTTTTCTTTCTCTTGTTTCCCTTAAATTTTCCCCTAAATCCTGCCCTTACGGAACGACTTTATTTTCTT
>CALKWW010000062.1 GCA_938003945.1 uncultured Bacillota bacterium
GCTGCGTTGTGTGCTGATGCCACACCACAATAACGCTGTTATCTCGTTGTGCAATTTTTTAGTAAATAGTAATCCGGCCACCATAATGACCGATGTTAATATGGCTGATCATGTATATTTAGAACCTCTCACAGTGGATAGTATAAAGAATATTATATGTAAAGAAAGACCCGATAGTATATTGCCTACTCTCGGGGGGCAGACGGCGCTTAATCTTGCAGTAGAGTTGGCTGAAGATGGATTTTTAGAGGACAATGGAGTAAAACTTTTAGGTACGTCAGTTAGAACCATAGAAATGGCAGAGGATAGGGAACTTTTTAAAGAGACTATGGCTCAAATAGATGAACCTACAATAGAGAGTATAATTGCCCATACAGTAGATGATGCAGTTAAGTTTGCCAAAGAGGTAGGATATCCCGTAGTAATAAGGCCAGCCTATACCCTAGGGGGTACTGGAGGGGGTATAGCCGCCAATGTAGATGAGCTAAAGACAATAGCTCATGATGGTATTAGAGTGAGTAGGGTCGGTCAAGTGCTAGTTGAGAGGTCAGTAGCTGGTTGGAAAGAGATAGAATTTGAAGTTCTCAGGGACAAAAAAGGCAATTCTATAGTAGTGTGCAGTATGGAAAATATAGATCCGGTGGGTGTACATACCGGCGATAGCATAGTGGTTGCACCGGCTAAGACTTTATCGGATAGGGAATACAATATGTTAAAGAATTCAGCCCTTAAAATAATAGAAGAACTCGGTATAGAGGGTGGATGTAATGTCCAATATGCTCTCCATCCGTCAAATTTAGACTACTATGTAATTGAAGTCAATCCAAGGGTGAGTCGTTCCAGTGCTCTTGCATCTAAAGCAACAGGATATCCAATAGCAAAGGTGAGTGCAAAGATAGCAATAGGCTATACATTAGATGAGATTCCGTACGACGAGGAAGGAACAAAGTTCGCAAGTTGTGAACCAGACATGGACTATACTGTTGTGAAGATCCCTAAATGGCCTTTTGATAAATTTATAAAGGCCGATAAGACTCTAGGTACCAAGATGAAGGCGACTGGAGAGGTGATGGCTCTTGCTTCAACTGTTGAAGAGGGTTTAATGAAAGGTATAAGATCCCTTGAACTAGATATAGACAGGTTAGAGCTCCCTCATTTGAAAAAATTAGGTAAAAAAGAGCTTATAGCTAAGCTCAGCGAGAAGACAGATGAGGGTATGTTCATAGTTGCCGAATGTATGCGAAGGGGATTGCCGCTGGAATCAATATATAATTATACCAATATAGATAGATTTTTCTTAAATGTAGTTTGGAATATAATCGAGATGGAAAGCAAGCTCCAAGACTATTCCCTTGACACATTAGACATTGATACATTGAAAGAGGCCAAGGACATGGGTTTTACCGATATAGCAATCGGCCATTTCATAGGAGCAAGTGAAGAGGAGATAAGAGATATAAGAAATAGGGAAAATCTAACTCCCATATATAAAAAGGTCAATACATGTGCTGCCGAGTATAGACAGGCTTCGCCCTACTATTTTTCAACTTATGTGGGGGAAGATGAGCTTGAGGTGGAAAAAAACAAAAAAGTTGTAGTTATAGGTTCAGGTCCCATACGGATTGGACAAGGAATAGAATTTGATTATTGTTCTGTACATGGGGTGTGGGCACTAAAATCTCTTGGCTACGAGACGATAATGATAAATAACAATCCAGAGACTGTGAGTACCGACTTTGATACGGCAGATAAATTATATTTCGAACCTCTAACCAGCGAGGATGTATTAAATATATTGGATATAGAAAGACCTGTTGGCGTGATTGTACAATTTGGAGGTCAGACTGCCATAAAGCTAGTGGAGGCAATATCAGATGCAGGTTATACAATATTGGGAACTCAACCACAACACATAAATGAGGCAGAAGATAGGGAGGAATTTGATAGGGTATTAAATGAGCTAGCTATTTCGAGACCTAAGGGCAAAACAGTATTTACTCCACAAGAGGCTGTAGATTGTGCTGAGTATTTGGGTTATCCGGTTCTTGTAAGGCCCTCTTATGTATTGGGAGGCCAAGGCATGGAGATTGCATATAATAGCGATGATATTGTAGAGTATATGAATATAATCACTCGTACCGAGCAAAAACATCCGGTGCTAATAGACAAATATTTGTTGGGAAAGGAAATTGAAGTAGATGCAATCTGTGATGGTAAGGATATACTTATACCAGGTATAATGGAACATATAGAGAGAGCAGGGGTCCATTCGGGGGATTCAATATCAGTATATCCATCTCAGACACTTTCTCAGACTATAATCAAAAAGATCACACAATATACTAGACAGCTTGCTATTTCCTTAAATGTGAAGGGGCTTATAAACATTCAATTTGTATATTATGAAGATGAACTATATGTAATAGAGGTAAACCCAAGGTCTAGCCGAACGGTTCCATATCTCAGTAAAGTTACAGGTATTCCCATGGTGGCCTTAGCTACGAGGGCTATGCTGGGAGAGAGACTTATAGACATGGGTTATGGGCTAGGATTAGCGCCGGCGCGAGATATAGTTGCCGTGAAGGTACCGGTTTTCTCCTTTGAAAAACTGCCTCAAGTGGAAGTAAGCCTGGGACCAGAGATGAAATCTACAGGTGAAGTATTGGGCTTGGGAAGGAGCTTTTCAACAGCTCTATACAAAGGACTAATATCTGCAGGATACAGATTTAAAGAGAGGGGAACTGTCCTAATTACAGTTGCGGATCACGACAAGCAAGAGGCGATATCAATAGCTTCTGAGTTTGAAAGGTTGGGATATGAAATATACGCAACAGAGGGGACAGCCCATGTACTCAGGTCTAACTATATAGCAGCTAATACCATCTCTAAGCTCAGGGAGGAATCTCCCAATATAGAAGACTATTTGGCTGAAGGGAATATAGACATTATCATAAATACGCCTACAAAGGGTAGAATACCTCACAGAGATGGGTTTCAGATACGGAGGAGGGCGGCAGAATATTCAATTCCATGCTTTACTTCACTTGATACTGCTAACGCATTCTTAGATTCCCTAAAACGTCATGTTAAAGGTGTAGATATATGGGATGAGAAAATAATAGAATTGGAGGAATTATAATGGAAGTATCTCACATATGTAAGATCATATCTAATTATAGTATTGCAACTGATATGTACCTTATGGCCATTGCGAATAAATATATTGCAACTGTGGGCAGGCCAGGGCAGTTCATCCATATAAAGATACCCCACGACGACTCTCTACTCTTAAGACGTCCCATAAGCATAAATAGTGTGAATAAAGATGATGGCATAGTATATATTGTGTATCAAGTGGTGGGCACAGGAACAAAGATTTTATCTCAATTAAAGGAGGGTGACAATCTAGATATATTAGGACCTCTTGGAAATGGATTTTCAATACCCAAAGGGGTAGAGAATATTGTCATTGTGGGAGGTGGATGTGGTATAGCTCCACTCAAATATATAGTAGATTATTGGAAGGATATATCATATACCACCTTCTTAGGATATAGAGATATGGACTCTATATACCAGTTGATGAACTTTGAAAGAGCATCAGAGAGACTTTACCTAACAACTGACGATGGAAGTCAAGGGGAGAAGGGAGTTATAACTAAAGTGCTTGAAAGGGAAATAGACAGTATATCCCCACAGCTCATAATGGCATGTGGACCTATTCCCATGCTTAAAGAGGTTCAATCAATTGCAAATGGGCGTAATATCACTTGCCAGATATCTTTAGAAGAGCGAATGGGATGTGGCATAGGAGCTTGTATGGTCTGTTCTTGTATGATAAGGACTAAAGGTGGATTGGAATATAAAAAGGTATGTTCTGATGGACCAGTATTTTTAAGTGATGAGGTGATACTAGATGAAAATGCCCAATTTAGCTGTTGACATATGTGGAGTTAAATTTAAAAATCCCATAATAGCAGCCTCAGGCACATTTGGATTTGGAAGAGAATTTGCAAACTATATGGATATAAACCTAATAGGGGGTGTGACTGTTACAGGGATTACGCTAGAGCCAAGAAGTGGAAACCCCCCACCTAGAATTGCAGAGACAGCATCTGGAATTTTAAATAGTGTAGGTCTCCAAAACCCAGGTGTAGATTATTTTCTAGAGGCTGAGCTCCCCAAACTACTTAAATATGATACGAATATTATAGTCAATATAAATGGAACTACTATAGATGAATATTGTAAACTTGCTGAAAAACTGAGCAAATACCCTATAGATTTAATAGAATTAAATATATCGTGTCCAAATGTTAAAGAGGGTGGTCTTGCCTTTGGTGCCCATCCTGACACTGTATATGAAGTGACAAAGGCAGTTAAAGAAAGTTCAAAACATCCACTTGTTGTAAAGCTGACACCAAATACATCAGATATAAGAGAGACTGCCAAAGCTGCGGCTGAGGCGGGTTGTGATGGTCTATCCCTTATAAATACACTCATTGGGATGGCCATAGATATAGATCGAAGAAGGCCCGTTCTTGCTAATATAACAGGAGGCCTCTCTGGACCTGCTATAAAACCTGTTGCATTGAGGATGGTATGGGAGGTAAAAGATGTGGTGGATATCCCCATAATAGGTATGGGGGGTGTAATGAAGGGAACTGATGTAGTGGAGTTTTTGCTCGCCGGCGCTACTGGTATAGGTGTGGGCACTGCAAATTTAGTGAAACCAACTACATGTATAGATATCTTAGATGAACTTATAAGTTATATGATAAAAAATGGGGTTGAAGATATAGATAAGCTAATAGGGGCTTTAGAAATAATTTAGAGGAGAGGGTCGATTATTATGATAGATAAAAATAGAGTAATGGATATATTTAAGGAGACAGAAGTACTCATGGAAGGACATTTTCTGCTCACTTCAGGAAGACATAGCGATAGATATATTCAATGTGCAAAGATTACTCAGTACCCTGCATATACGGAAGAGATAATAAAACACCTAGCTTCACATTTTACGGACAGCAGTATAGACTATGTAGTTGGACCTGCTATAGGAGGAATAATACTCTCCTATGAGATGGCCCGTCAATTAGGGAGCAAGTCGTTATTTGCCGAGAGGGAAGAGGAGAAGATGATATTTAGGAGAGGGTTTAATTTGCCCAAAGGTTCAAATGTGTTAGTAGTAGAAGATGTGGTTACAACTGGTGGGTCAGTTAAGGAAGTAATAGAGCTTGTAGAAGTTTTGGGTTCCAATGTAAAGGGGGTTGCATGTCTTGTGGATAGGAGTAATGGTACAGTAGATTTTAAAACTACATTTGTCTCTGCATTAACTATGGATGTTATTTCATATGAACCCAATACATGTCCACTTTGTAGGGATGGTATCCCCCTTGTAAAGATGGGAAGTAGAAAGGCATGATTGATTTTCTAAGTTTAAAGTATTGACACAAATCTGAATGAAGCAATTAGAACGCCATCCCTTTTCTATTAAAAAAGCATCCTAGGTATTTAGGGTGCTTTTTGATTAAATACTTTTTCATCGTGACATTTTACGCTAATTACATGATTTACTATGGAGTTTTGGTCTCAAATTCCTCTCTCACCTTTTTAGGCCTATTTTCTTGTCTTTTTATATCTAATAATATATAGTTATATATAGTATATTTGGTTAACTAGTTAACCATTGTTATACAAGCTTTTTCAGGTTAACTTAATGAAATGTAGGAGGTTTTGTTAATGGCAGATGTGACATGGGGTGTAAAGGTACCGGAAGAACTAAAAGAACAGATAAATAGACTTATGCAGGAGAGTGGACTACAGGGAAAAGACTTTATGCAACAAGTTATAGATACATATGTATTAGAATTGGCAAAGGAACAAATCCCTGAGATAGCTCAAGATTTAAGGGAATTGCAGGGCATTACTCAAAGAATAAATGATATATACTTAAATATGGGCTATAGAATGGAAAATCTCTGTGAGAGTCAGAAACAATCAATAGATAAGCAACTTATGAAGCAGGATGAGATAATTACTGAATTGAGTGAAAAACTAAAGGAAAGTAGAGAAAAATACGAAAATCTAGTTGAGCTATACAATGAAAAGATAAACAATATAAATGAATTAAATGATAGGTTAGAACAGATAATTGAAAATAACGAGAGTTTAAAGTCCTTAAATCGAGAATACGCGCATAATATATCCGATTTAGAGGGAAAGATTCAAAAATATAGAGAATTAGAGGCACAAAACCATAGTCTTAGAGAGGAAAATTCTAAAGTTAAAGAAAAGCTCAAGGGAATTGAAGCCGAACTAGATACCAGGGATATAAGAATAAGAAAACTAGATAGCCAAATTCGAACCATTAAAATACGACATAAAGAAGAGTTAGAGGTTCTAAATCAGGAATTCGATGTAAAAATAGATAAAATGGCTCTAAGTTTAGAAAAGGAACATATTAAGAAAGTAGAAGATATAAAAGCTGACTTTAGAGAGCGTCTAGAGCGACAGCAGCACAAGGAGGAGGAAGTGAAGAGATTATACGAAGGACGAATAGGGGAGCTCATGACATTGTATAGAGAAGTTTCTATGCAATTATTGGAGAAAAAAGATGTGGAAAGTTCTCAAAAAGACGTAGAAAGTTCTCAAAAAGATATCTGAATGTAATATTTTATCTAAAACATTACATTCAGATATTGATAGCTAACCCTATATATGTGCTGATATATATCGAATTTTAGTTGGGGAACATAATTACGGGCTTGAATGTAATGTTTTTTTGTTATATGATAAAAACATTACATTGGACAGATGCATTTTTCATGGAAGGGATGAGTTATGACTGTTGAACCTATAAAAGACAAAAAGAAAATAGATGATCTACTTATATATTTAAAAGGTAAAAATCAAAGGGATTGGCTACTTGCAAAGTTTCAACTCAATACAGGTCTTAGAATTTCTGATGTGATCGGTGTTAAGGTATCAGATATATTTACATATAAGGGCAATTTTAGAGATTATTTCATATTAGAGGAACAAAAGACCCAAAAAGAAAAAAAGATAAAACTAAATAGTGAACTTAGACGGGCGTTAAAATCATATGTAGAACATAATAAATTAGAATTTTACGACTGCCTATTTAAGAGTAGAAAGCATACTAAGAGGCAACACATAAGCATTACACAGGCATATAGAATCCTTAAAGCTGCGGCAGAGGCTGTTGGTATAGAGAACTTTGGTACTCATTCCCTAAGAAAGACATGGGGATATTGGACTTATAAAGTCTCTAGATACAATATAGGACTTATAATGGATATGTTCAATCATTCAAGCCCAGATATTACTCTAAGATATATTGGTATAGATCAAGATGCCAAGGATGAGCTCTATAGTCTAGTTCAGTTTTGAAAATGGCCTGCACAGGTCCCACTATTGAAAGTAATATATGCTTATCTAATTTTAGTACTAACAAAATCAGTCTATAAACTTGAATAGATACATAGATAACCATTTTTAATATCAGTAAAGGTTATCCATGTATCTATATATAGTAGGAGATGTTTAACTTTTTTATTGGACTCTCCTCAAGGATTTTACAACTTTCTTTTTTGGTGTTACGTACAAAGTACTTTGGTTATCATATATAACCATTCCAGGCTTTGCCCCTGATGGTTTTCTCACATATCGTCTTAAGCAATAATCTACTGGCACGTTACTAGAATTCCTACCTTTGCTGTAATAGGCTGCAAGGATAGCCCCTTCCTCTAGGGTAGAATCAGGAGTTTCATCTCCTTGAGCTCTTATTATTACATGGGATCCAGGTATATCTTTGACGTGTAGCCATATATCATTGTTATTGGCCACTTTCTGTGTCAGATAGTCGTTTTGTCTATTGTTTTTTCCCACATATATATCATATCCATCACTAGATAGAAAATGATGAGGTTTTGAATACCTATTTTTATTCTTTCTCCTTGCCTTTTTCCCACGCGGCTTTCTTATATAGCCTTCCTCCATGAGTTCTTCTCGTATTTCTTCAATTTCTAACTCTTCAGTACAGTTATTTAGGTTTTCAATTTGATTTTCAATATATCTAATTTCGTATTCCGTTTCTATTACTTGCTTTGAAAGCTGTCTATGGGCATTCTTAAGTTTACTGTATTTTTTAAAATATATATCTGCATTTTGTGCAGGTGTTTTATTGGGATTTAGTATAATTTCTTCTTTAGCGCCATTGGAGTCATAATAATTTAAAAGACTTACTTTAGATGTATCTTTGGGTATCTTGTATATATTAGCTATTATGAGTTCGCCCCATAATTTATACTTTCCAGCATTTTTAGCCCTATTTAGTTCTTCTCTTTGTATCCCCAATTTATGTTCATTGTGTTCTAACTCTCTCTTAAGCAGCTTGTGTAGAGCAGAGGCTCGTTGTTTTATTCTATCAGTCCTATCCCTTTCAAAATAATATATGTCTACAGCATTGGAAGGACTATCGTGGCGTTCTTGAAGATATAGTGGAAATTGTTCATATAGGAAGGGAAGAATGTCTATAAGCTCATCTTCCTCGTTTTTTAATATGGTAGGAACAAAGCTACCTTTCTTAACATGGGTAAAGAACTCTAGAAAAGATCTGCATACTTTGTCTACCTTCTCTTCGAAATCTAGTTTCTCATTAGTATCCACTAATGTCCTATATACTACTTCATTTGCAGATACCTTAGATATCCCCATAAAGTTATTTAGTATTGTTTTGGAGAATTGTTCTTGTCTCACCTCTAAGAGAAAGTTTTCTAGTTTGTCTCCCCTTTCCAATAATGGGTTTTGTTTTTCTTTACCTGGAGGAAGTACGTAGTCTTCCCCTGGTAAGACCTGTCTGACACTACTTACAGTGTCGGGGATATGCTTTATACTGTCTATTATTTTATTTTCACTGTCAAATAGTATTATATTGCTATGGCGTCCCATTATTTCAATGGCCAGTGTCTTTATTGAAATATCGCCTAATTCATTCATACTCTCAATTTGTATGTGACATATTCTATCAAATTTTGGCTGTTCTATATTGACTATTCTTCCATTTATCAGATGCTTACGCAATACCATACAAAACATAGGTGGCACATTGGGATTTGTCTTTGTATGCTCTGTCAGATGTATTCGTGGGAAATTGGGGCTAGCTGACATGAGCAAAACATAGTTTTGTCTGTTGGCACGTATATATATATGGAGCTCATCTCTTTCAGGTTGATATATTTTATCGATCCGTCCTCCTATAATCTCAGATTTCAATTCTCCTATTATGCTAGATAGCATTATACCGTCAAATGCCATATCTACACCTCCTAATGAGTATTATACTATAAAGTAAAATTTTAATCATATATAAATATTCTTTAAAATATCATACTATTGAACAAACTTTAATATAAATATTATCAGAGAGTAGGTGAGGGGGGAGTTTATGTCATATAAAAAATATATGAGATATATTTTTTTGCTTTTGATAATTATATCTACAATGACAAGCTGCGTTTTGGCAAAAAAGAATGATGATATGGATGTGAGTATGTCTGATTTATCCAGTAACTTAGATGAGGAGGGCCTAGGTATACAAGATGATGGGGAGTTAGATACAGAGTTGAGAGAGACTCTACTTTATTATCAAGATGACCATGGATATCTCGTCCCTGTTGTCAGAAAGATTCCGTGGGAGGAAGGTATAGCAAAGGCAGCCCTTAATATGATGATAGACACACGGGAGCAACAGATGGATTTTATGGCAATGGGTTTAAAACCTGTTTTGCCTGGAAGTGCAAAAATAATTGGTCTCTCCATAGAAAATGGATTGGCAAAGTTAGATCTCAGTAAAGAGGCAATGGGACTAAACAATGCAGTAGAGGAGAACAATATGGTACAGGGTATAGTGATGACACTGTGTGAATTTCCAGCCATTGAGAACGTCCAATTTTTATTTGATGGGGAAATAGTAGATACTCTCCAACACGGTACTGATGTAAGTAGACCGTTAAAGTCACAAAATATTAACTTAGAGCTAGGAGCTACAGATAGAATAGACGGGGGAGTGGTAACGGTTTTTTACCATAATAGAAGCAGTAGTCAATATAGCTACTTAGTCCCTATAACTAGGATTATTGCATATGATACTCCTACTTTAGAGAATGCTATTGAAGAACTTATAAAAGGACCTAAATCAGAAAGTGGACTTGGGCTTGATATACCGAGTGGCACAAGATTATTGGGAGTACAACTAGAAGATGGCATAGCTAATATTAACTTTAGTAGTGAGTTTAAAGGATTGTCAAGTTACAGTGATAATGAGGAGATTGTAATTAGATCAATACACATGACAGCGAAGCAATTCCCTACTGTGGAAAAGGTAAATATATTGGTAGATGGAGAGAACTACGTACCAGATGGGGTGACAGTGTCTACATTTGTAAATATTTATTGACAAATGTAGATTCAGCCCTCTCTTGAATGGGGAACATATGGATCCAAAACAAAATATGATGGATAGGTTAACAAGATTAAGTAAGGAGATTTCTTATGCACTTCACCGTGCATCTTGAGAATATGAATTGGAAATAGATAAGGAAGTCTGGTTAGCAGATGAAATACCAAGTAAATATATAATAAAAATATAATGTTATTTATGCCAGTAGACGTAAAATCTACTGGATTTTTATGTGCCCAATTTTAAACAACTATATATAATAAATCTTTTACCCATTAATATAATATTAGTCATACAAGGTGAATTTGATATCTAAAGTGACTATAATCAATCTATAAAATAGTAGCAATCGTATCTATAGCTTTTGGCTCAATAGCATATTCAGCTTTTCATGTATCTAGTTTAGTTTATCAGGGCATTTTAGGATTTAGATGTTTAAATTTATGTTTACCTGTGTTAAAATTAGAAATAGCCATGGCAAGCGCCTCAAAGCATTATGATTTTTGCACTTAAAACGTTATAGGTGATCTTTTTGCTATGGTTCTCTATTTTTATTGCTTCATTTAATCTGTTAAGAATAGTTTTCTATATAATAGTAATATAGGTTATAGCATGGTGGTGAATATAGATATGGATAGGATAGTAATTGCAACCCATAATAAGGGGAAAGTAAGGGAAATACGACGCTTGTTGCATGATATGCCTTTTGAAATAGTTTCGCTAGATGAAATAGGCTATGATATATATGTGGAGGAAGATCAACTTACATTTGAGGGCAATGCCGTCAAAAAAGCCATTGAGACTATGAAATATACAGGTGAAATCGCCATAGCTGACGATTCTGGATTGGAGGTCTGCTATTTAAATGGACAACCAGGGGTATATTCAGCTAGATATGCAGGTAATGATGCAACAGATGAAGAAAATATGGCTAAACTGCTTAGAGAACTTGAAGGTGTACCACAAAGGGCTAGGCATGCTGTCTTTAAATGTTCGATTGTAATGGTTTATCCCCATGGTCGTATATTAAAGGCAGAGGGGATATGTGAAGGACGAATAGGTTTCACTCCTAAAGGTAGCAGGGGGTTTGGTTATGATCCAATCTTTGTGATAGATGATAGGGGTACAACTTTTGCTCAATTGGAACCAGATAAGAAAAACAAGTTAAGTCATAGGGGAAAGGCATTAAGGCAATTGAAAAGTCTTTTGGAGGAAATATATAAAGAGAGCTAAGCTCTTGTGTAGATTGTAGTTATTTGTAGGTACACAATAAAATTTAGTTTAAACGTAATATGCATAAATTTGGAGGGTCTTATGTACATAGGAGTTTTAAGTGATACTCATGGACGACAATTGTCGCTGAGGAGAGCATTGAATTGTATGAAGGATATACAGCTTATATTTCACCTTGGAGATTATACAAGGGATGCAAAATATATACAGGATACAGAAGACATACCCGTGATATATGTCAGGGGTAATTGTGACTATAGAAGTGAAGCAAAAAGTCATACAGTTTGCGACATAGGCAAAAATAAGATATTTTTAACACATG
>CALKWW010000063.1 GCA_938003945.1 uncultured Bacillota bacterium
ATTTGCAAGCGCTCAGATACATAAAATAGTTATGCTTTGCGTCATACTCTTGTTTGCCATTCCCATCGCATCTATCGGCAATTATCTCAAACAAGCTGCAGCGATATATGGAACTGCCAAGATCAGAAAAAATCTATTATACCACATTGAAAATTCAAGCATAAGGCAGGTACATGACCTTACTTTAGAAAACTGTATAACCTATATCACAAGCGATGTAGAAAATATCTGTAGAATGCTAAAGGGATTTGGGATGGCAAATCTTTTCCGATTATATTGTATATCCCGGCTTTTTTAGTTTTGTTGTTTAAAGATTGGAGAATGGCACTGCTTGGTGTTATACTAAATATAATTACAGTCATAGCTTCAACTTTTCTAAACCCTAGAGTTCGATTTCATGAAAGAGCTGCTCAGGAGAGTTTGGCAGATTCTGCAGGTGTGCTTATGGAGGCTGTGAGGGGAGCTAGTCTAGTTAGAATATTTTCGATGGAAGATACCCTTAAAGACAAGTACAATGACAGGTGTAAAGGAATCTACAAAAACAGATCAAAGTTTATAAGATTTAATGGGCTAGTGAGCTCGATTACTTTTGTATTTTTAAATTCATCCAAGTTGCTGGGATTTTTATTTGGTCTTTATTTGGTGTTTTCAGGTAGGATGGAGTTGGCAAATGTCGTATTGACTTCCGGACTGATAGGTATCATGGCTGATGGTTTAAACAGTTTGACAAACTTTATAAAGTTTATTCAGAATGGACTCGTGTCTTCCGATAGAGTTTTTGAAGTTTTAGATATGCCTTTGGAGGAAGAAAAAGTGACTGAAGAATTGCCAGATCTAAACTACTCTAAGGCGATAAGATTTAAGGACGTCAAGTTTTCCTATAATTCCAATAATAAGGTTTTAAATTCTCTATCGTTAAAAATAGATAGGGGTGATGTAGTCGCAATAGTAGGTTCTTCTGGCGGAGGTAAGAGCACTATTATTAGATTGCTACAAGCCCTTTATGAAACTGACAGTGGTGAGATATTCTTATTTGATAAGCCCTATAGCAAACTAAAAAATAGGGACATAAGGAATATGTTTGCCTATGTACCACAAGAAAATATACTATTTCAAGGGACAATAAGAGAAAATATCTCCTTTGGCAATACGGATAGCAGTCTTGACCAAATAATAGAGGCCTGCAAGAGAGCTAATATACATGACTTTATCATGTCGCTGCCAGATGGATATGATTCTATGATAGGTGAAGATTCAAAAAATATCTCAGGTGGAGAAAGACAGAGAATGGCACTTGCAAGGGCATTTTTAAAAGATGCCCCTATCTTGCTTTTGGATGAACCTACATCATCCATTGATGCAAAGTCGGAAGAACTAGTGTTGGAATCTATTTCTTCTTTATCAGAGGATAAAACCGTTTTAATTATAACCCATAGACTGAGTGCTATTAAAA
>CALKWW010000064.1 GCA_938003945.1 uncultured Bacillota bacterium
GCTTGGTTTTTATATTCTTCATACTCATCATAGCTTCTGTCCTTAATAGTTTCATATGATGACTCTATATCTCTCTTTTTTCTGAGATAATTATTAAAAATTGAGGTTCCCACCATTGTTATCACTTTTATCATTTATATCACCCCTATCAAAGATATACCAAAACCTTCGTTACTCCGCTTATATGATACGCCTCTTGTATATACTTTCTCCATAAGTTCATCAGCTGCTCCATCTAGCAATCTATAATAATAGACGCTACCAGAAGGCACAGCTTTAGACATGGTTTTTGGGCAATTTGCATCCATATCCCAACCTCCAATACTAATTGGCTTACCTATATTGGCAGAGACAAGTTCTGCATGTACACCTAATGACTCTAGATCTGGTTTCCAGCCTTCTCTAAAAAACGCAGGTGTGACCAATATAAGCTTAAAATAACCAGTCTCATCAATCTTAGATTTGATATCTTCAATGACATCACCCTTAATAAAACTTGGGTTCTCATCAAGAACTGTAACACGTGCTACTTTCCCCTCTCCTCCTAACTTCAAGAGTCCTTCCTCTGGAAAACAAAAATCATCACACCCTACGTCAATCACAAAATGCAGTTCATTATAGATATCCTTTGCCATCTTTATATAATGGGTCTTATATAAATAGCCCTCTTGAGCCGACTTGGTTTTACTGTCTATTTTTATTCCTATTTTATCTTCGACCGTAATAATATCGTCAAACGATATATAGTTCATATCCTCTATATTTCCCTTTAAATACTCACTCATATCATATTCGCTAATCAGGGCATTTACATTCTCTACTGCATACTTAGAATATAGGAGTTGTAAATTCTCCCTATTATCTAAATCTGTCTTGACTACTGGTTCACAAAGATCCAATTCTAAAGCCTTGCTCTCATTTTGTGATTTATCTTTCACAAAATCTGCAGGTAGTAGAGTATGAAAGATTTCCCCTCGCTTATAATATAACCCTTTTATTCGCATCCTCTCTTTTACAAAAGCCTTATTCTTTGAAGTCATGCCATTTAGAGAAAGATAATACGTGGCAAATGCACCATAAAAGACAGAGGGAGGTGGTGGAAATACGTTCACCCCTACAGTTTCAAACCCAGCCCCAAACGGCACTCCTTTTCCGAAATATAGATTATCTAATGATGATAATTGAAATAACATATTAATCCTCACACCCCCCTTTCAAAAATACTAAAATCCACAAAAGATTTATGAAGTTACTATATTTTCGCTCTGAGTTTAGCGTGTCGAGTAAATCATATAATTCACCTGTGACCTTTTTCTTCTCATCTTCATTGAGGTCATCATTCAAGGAACTCATTATATTTCGCCTCAATTCACTACTGAAAATTCCGTCGGGAAGTTCTGACACATCTAGATCCTTTAAAGAAGCATCCAACTTTTTCATAAAGGAAGTGCTAACTGCTTCACTAGCAAAAATTGAGTCTATCGCTTTTAATATACCTATTGTACCTTCTTTCTTATCTGAGCAATAAGGATGACGCCATTTTGATGTAGCTGTATAGCCCTTGCCTGAACGAAGCATAATATGCATTGTAAAGGCATCTTTATCATCGTAATACTCCTTTGCACACTTTTCTGCATGATTTACAGCAGATATAACATCTCTTAAATCCTCTTTATAGTGTGCTATGACTACACCCATCGAAGCAGTGGCCATGTCTCCCATGAGCATATCCACCTTGTCACTATATTCTACAAAACCTGTGTCAATCGTGAAATCTGGTTCTCCTCTGCTGTTTAAATGCCCGCTAAACCCAGCCCTAAGTGCCAGCATAACATCCATAAGTAAATCTAAGTTCACAATAGCTAACACATCATCGCCACCAGAATATATTACTCTACCCGCGCCTGAGCCCTCTACCACTTTTTCTACATAATTTAAGGAATACTCCTTAAGGGCTCTGCTGATACACGTGTGAACAGCAGGTGTCATCAAACGTCTCTTGTTGGTTATTTGTTCCTTAAAATTCTTAGGAAGAGAGTCTTGAACTTTACTATGATACATATCTAAAATATCTGGAGCTAACTCACCCGACAGCCACTTCCCCATATCATCTCCATCTAATTTGAGCATGGCATAATATTTTTTCTTATTGAGTTTTAAATCCTTAACTTTCGCATCTATCTTCTTTAATTGTTCTTTAAGCTTTGGAATATTTTCCATATGTAGATCATATTTTTCAAAATATGCTTCATTGAGGTTTTCATCATATAATAGTTCACAATCAAAGCTATCGCCACTATCGTCAAATGTCTTCCTATACTCCTGTAAAAGGAATTGAAGTTCCTCATCAGAATCACTTATCACATCTAATAATGCTATTTCAGCAGTTGATGGAAATGCACTTTCTATATTGTGGGTACCAATAAGAGTTTCAAAATATAGTTCTGCAGCTCTCTTGGTGAAACATATACTACATAGACCTTCACCTTGATTTATATATCTATAGGGAATACTTGAATCGCGACTAGTTTTAATGACAGCTCCTTGATCTTTTAGGAGGGATAGTTTATGGCTTCCCATTCCCTTGCTAAATCTCTGGTCTTCATCATGGGTTAACCTGTAGATTATAGTATTATACTCACCACATATGGAACATTTGCGACCAGTTTCTTCAAACTGGCTAAAATTTCTTATACCCTTCCTAGCTCCCATCATTTTTTCCATGAAGGAGTATAATACACCATAGATATTGCCTATATTGGGCTGATATTGGCCATGTCTTTGTACAAATTGAAGTAGCTCCTGCGTGTCTGCAAGCTCCTCGTCGTTTAAAAAAGCCCTTATCTTATCTAGCTCTATCTCCCAATCTGACTTATCCATATCGCCATTTTCGAGTGGTAGCGCTACCCAATATACACTGGGGAATTGCTTTAACTGTCTTCTGAACAACTCTTTTTGCTCATGGTCACAATATAATAACATATCTAAAATATGATTTCCCATCTTCTCAAACTCATTCTTTATCGTCTCTTCAAGTCTTAAGTGTCTGATCTTTTCCATATCCTTTGTTGGAAATAATGCAAAGAATCTATTGGGAATGGTAGGAGTCCTCAAGCCCTTGATATCGTCAACACTAAAATCACAAGCTTTTATTGAGTTCGTTATCCATAAATCACAAAATGGTTGTCCCACAAGATCTGGAAAAATTATCGAATCAGGTCCGAACACTTCCACTACTCTTTCAATGGCTTTCCATGTAAGATAGGATAGTATATAACTTCCCCAGTATAGATCTTGTGTCTTCCTAGCCTGAGCAATATAGTCTTGTACTGGGCCAATCGTGAGGAGAAATAAGGTCATATTATTTCCATCAACCATATCAGCGTCTATGGATGATGTCACATGTAAATGATCGAATATGGTATGGTTTGGGAAACGCGTATCCGCCGGCGCTACATCCCAGTATTTTCTATATTCTATGGGAGTGTGCTTTTTCAAAATTCCATTTAAATATCGCCATATATATACAAACATCTCAAAATTACTATTAAAATCTATTCGAGATATTTCATCTATAGCCGCATCTACCGCTTCTATAAATACATGATCTTCTATATTGGTAAAACCATCATAACTTTTACCTGATAGCGAATGGATAAATTCAGGCGAATCTTTAAATCTCACCTGTAAATCCTTGTTTAGATTGGCACCCTTAGGTAGATAATATCGTTCCATAGATGATGCTATAATATCTGAAGCGCTCCCTCTAATATAGGTAAGTCCAAGTTTTTCACTTATCTCACGAGCTCTCCTCGCGTGGCCTTTACCTGACAAAAGAACAAAAGGTTTGTCAGGTGAATCATGAAAAAACAGTCCTAACTTTTTCTCAAACAGTTCTTCCCTTTCTTTCATACAGTCTCACCTCGCAAATTAAACCTATGTTCTCCACCATTGCCATTACTGAGATTACCCCAAAATTCGTCGAGAAGTCTAGAAGATGGGGTTTGCGCAGGTTTAGAATTCCATGTCAATTTTGCTCCATAGGGTAAAAAATCTCCTGCAAACCTCAATGCCATCCAATAATGCGTATTCCGACACTTAATTAGCTTGAATAAAAGTGGTGATGACCTTCTTTTTATTTGCCTGTCTTTGAATGTTGCTTGGACTATACTTTTATTTGTATGCCGTATAGGAAGTCCAAAGATTCCACTTTGTATATCTTTTCTATGCTCATTTTTAAAATCTGCATATCTTTCACCAATATCTGATAAGGCTTCATGCCATTTTTTATAGTTCCTCTCTGAAATTATAAAAGACGCAGAAGAAATATTGCTGTAACCTATACACCTATTATCGACTGGTCCTATTATTTCTGTAGCTCTCTTGGTATTTTTGATAATCCATTGTATCAATTCTGTCCTATTTTTACAGTCGTTGGTCATAAAATTAAAACCATATGTATCTCCCGCAACCCTATAGACAGCCAAAGACCCCGCACCCCTTCTCGCTCTAGAACCAAAACTACCTAGGTTAATAGCACACCAAAATGCCGCCACTGCATTTTTTAAGGCAAATTCGTCTCTACTATATAATGAAACTCTAAATGTCTCATCAGGCTTAAAGCATTTTTTTACATTTTTTAAGAACATAGGATAAAATAAATAACCTATTCCTTTGTCTTTACCTTCTAAACTCTTTTTATTTTTCTCAGGATCGGAGTACCATTTCAGATCATAATCTTTCTTTAAGTTGTGGGATATCTTCATGTACCTAGTATCAATTGAGATATTGACCTTGCTCTTGCCGGCCTCTTTAGAAGTACCACCAAAGATACTCTCTTCCATGGCCTTTAACTTAGCATAATCATCACAACATTTTAATGCCCGCCACCAAAAACGCAATAGCCCTTTAAAAGACGCTGACCGTATCTCTGGTTCCCATGGAGTCGCGCCAAACATATAAAGGGGTGTTAAAATCTTAATATCAAAATCCACAATATACATGTTTATCTACTCCCCTCTATTAAACGCAAATTCCCTGTTCCATAACCCAAAGAAGTCTTAGCTCCTACACCACCGTACTTAAGGGCCTCCCTTAACCAGTCCTCTAATGTTTTACCACAGACTTTTATATTTTCCATATCCTTCTCAAGATATATCAAGCATATATTAAATTCAACATCAGCTAATGTAAAAAAGTGAATAGGGATGGTAGCTTGCCAATCAGATGGTGGCTCCCTATCTGATGTATAATAATCGGAATAATGGGGATTCATTATATCAGGCTTTATAGTAAAATTACTATCATTAGGATAAGAATCCATAAAAATTACCTTGCCTTTGTTCTCTTCATCGCCGAAAATTAATTTGAAATGTTCGTCTGAATCTGCACCTTCAGCTATCATCCAATTAGATAATAAACCTTTTATAGCTTGTCCTGGAATATAAGGCATACCATATATCCAATGCAAAGTCATAGAAATATCTCTAACCGATTCACTTCCCAAGCCTACTATGACCCTACCGTTTGGTTTGAATCTATACCTGGCTATTTCATAACCTTGAGAGACAAGTCTATCTATTAAATAATCTTGCTTTTTTATGAATCTATAAAGAGCGTTGAATTTTACACCCTTGGGCTTAAATTTGTCTATGTCCCATTTATTATCGTATTTATGGGATTTTGTATCTTT
>CALKWW010000065.1 GCA_938003945.1 uncultured Bacillota bacterium
CGCGCCTTTTCACCTTGCCGGGCAATATCGGCAATCCCAGCGTAGCCCTCTACCACCTTTTTCTCACCTTCTAGCCAGCGCTCACGCAGTGGTTTGTGAAAGTCACCAGAGTGATGTTTTATACCTGTATGGGCAATGACAAAAGGAAGACTTCCAATAAAAGGGCTAAGTGGTTCAACAGTTGCATAGTTCTCTTGTTCTAGCTCTCTATAGTATTCTTTGCCCCTGAAATCTACATAATTAAGTCCTCCAAACGTGGTAGCATAAGCATCCTGATATCCACATTGGCATTTCATATAATGGAGTTCAATTATCCGATTTAGCTCTGCCAAGTAATATTTATGATATTTTTGCCCAGTAAAAGCTAAAACGGCAGACAATATACTAGATAAAATAGCAGTAGAGCCAGCCAATCCTGCTTGCACAGGAATATTGCTATTCAAAGTTATTTTAGCCTTTAAATCATACAGTTTTAAACACCTAAGTACAGAGCGTACAACATCAAAGTAGTCTCCCTTGTTATCAAAGTCATTTTTCCACTTCAATGTCGTCTGTCCATATTGATTTTCCAGAATTAATTCTGGACTTTTCTGTATAATCACCTCTGCCCTATTTTCTATAGAACAGTTAATCATACTACCACCATAGCCATCAGTGGGGTTACCAAGAATTCCTGCTCTTCCCGGTGCTGTTACTCTAAGCATTTTTATTCACCCTTCCTCTAAAGATTCATTCTGTCAATGACATATTGCCTCAATTGATATCCATACTTTTCATCCCTCAAAGCAAAATCTATAAAGGCCTCATAATAAGAGGGAAAATTACCTATATCATATCTCTTTTCATTCTCAGTCAAACTGACAGAGTATCCTCTTTTCCCCTCTCTTAGCATCAAGCGAATTGCATCGGTCAGCTGTATCTCTCCACCCTTACCTGGTCTTGTCCTATCTAGGGCATCAAATATATCAGGTGGCATTATATATCTTGCTGCAATAGCCAAATTAGATGGAGCACTACTAGACAGTGGTTTCTCCACTAAATCTTCTATCTCAAGAACCCCTCCGTTTAAATCATCCTTTGGAGCTATTATGCCGTATCTGTGAACTTGATCCATGGGAACCTTTCTAGTTCCGATTACAAAACAAGGCGCATTTTCTTCATATTGCTTTATCATTCTTGTAAGTAGGCTGCTCTTCTCAGTTGAATATATAATAGAATCGCCTAGCGCAATTATAAAGCTATCATCACCTACAAAGTCTTTTGCACAGCCAACAGCATGCCCCAGTCCTGCTTGAACGCTCTGCCTAGTATAGAAGAAATTGATATCCATATCTTCATATGCCAATTCTTTAAGGATCTCCTTTTGTCCACTCAAAGAAAGACTGCGATTTAACTCATTGTCCTTATCAAAATGATCTTCTATGGCTCGCTTTTTATAACCTGTGATAAAGAGAATCTGCTTAACCCCTACTTGGGCTAGCTCTTCTACAATATGTTGGATACATGGTTTTCTCCCCAGCGGTAACATCTCTTTAGGCTGGGTCTTAGTTAGGGGGAGCATGCGGGTGCCAAGCCCCGCTGCTGGTATAACTGCTTTTTTTATCAAAGTATTCACCCCACTCTTTTATAAAATAAATTCAAATCTATCAGTCAGAGGTCTTAGTAGCCGCAACTTCTTGCTTAGTTTTAAGCTCTTCTCTCATTTGTATATTACCACTTCCCTGACCTACACCAATATATTTAAATCCTCGCTTCTCCATATCATCTCTCTTGTAGATATTTCTGAAATCAAAGAAATATGGCTGTCTTAAAGCCTTTTTAACCCTATCTAGATCTAGTTTCCTAAACTGATTCCACTCAGTAATGATAACTAGTGCATCACTATCTTCCATAGTCTCATATTCATTTTTGCAATATGTGATTTGATCTTTTATATTTTCAAGTCTCCATTTAGCCTCTTTATATGCCATAGGATCATATACCTTAAACTTTGCACCTTTTTTAGCTAGATCATTTAAAATAGTAATTGCAGGGGATTCCCTCATATCATCTGTATTAGGTTTAAAAGATAGACCTAAAATAGCCAGTTGCTTATCTTCTAAGTCTCCTAGCTCATCTTCAATCTTCTGCGCCATTAGTTTCTTTTGAAGTTCATTGGCCTTCACCGTCTGTTCTACCAATGTCATTGGTGAACCATATTGCTTGCCTATTTCAGCAAGTGCTAAAGTATCCTTTGGAAAACAGCTACCACCATAGCCTGGACCTGGGTGTAAAAATTTGGGGCTTATTCTCCCATCTCTGCCCATGGCTCTAGCCACATCTTGCACATTTGCTCCTACCTTTTCGCAGAGATTGGCTATTTCATTGATAAATGTAATCTTCATAGCTAAAACTGCATTAGATGCCTATTTTATCATCGCTGCCGTCTCTACATTTTTCTCTACAAATGGAGTTTCCTTTAAATAGAGAACACTATATACTTGTTTCATAAGCTCCATTGCCTTTTCAGATTCAGTACCTATAACTACTCTATCTGGGTGGGTAAAATCGTGTACAGCTGATCCCTCTCTTAAAAATTCAGGATTGGATACCACATCAAAATCATAAGACAATCCTCTCTTCTCTAGTTCTTCTCTAACCCATCCCTTCACTCTTTGACCTGTTCCAATAGGTACAGTGCTCTTGTCCACAATTACTTTATAGCCATTCATGTATCTTCCTACGTCTCTTGCCACAGCCTCTACATATTGCAAATCTGCACTACCATCTTCAGCAGGAGGTGTGCCTACTGCAATAAATACTACATCACATTCGTCTACTGCCTCTTTTATATCAGTTGTAAAACTCAACCTCTTATAGTAGACATTCCTCTCTACTATAGGCTCTAGACCTGGTTCATATATAGGGATAATCCCCTTATGTAAATCATCAATCTTTTGCTTGTCATTATCAACACATATTATATTTAGACCAAAGTCTGATAGGCATGCTCCTGTAACCAAGCCTACATATCCAGTACCTACAATAGCAATTTTATTCATTTTATCTTCTCCTTCCAAATCTAATCATTATATTTATAATAATCTTTATACCAATTTACAAATTCTTCTATGCCTTCTTCAATGCTTGTACTAGGCTTAAAGTCTATATCCTTCTCTAGATCAGAGACATCAGCATAGGTTCTAAGTACATCTCCTGGTTGCATCTCCATATAATGTTTGTCTGCCTTTTTGCCTATTTTATCCTCTATAACTGAAATAAATTTCTCAAGTTTTACTGGCTGATTATTGCCAATATTATATATCTTATATGGAGCAAAACTACTACTTATATCATCTACAGTCTCATCCCACGAAGGATTGGGCTCTGGAGCCAATGGTATCAGCTTATATATTCCCTCTACTATGTCATCTATATATGTGAAATCCCTCTCCATCTTTCCATGGTTAAACACTTTAATGGGTTTTCCTTCAATTATATTCTTAGTGAATAAAAAATAAGCCATATCAGGTCTTCCCCATGGCCCATATACTGTAAAAAATCGAAGCCCTGTAGTAGGTATACCATATAGATGACTATATGCATGTGCCATAAGCTCATTAGACTTTTTAGTAGCTGCATATAAGCTCACAGGATGATCTACATTGTGGTTAGTAGAAAATGGTGCTACTTTATTACCACCATAAACTGAACTTGAAGATGCATATATCAAATGCTTAACTGGATTATGTCTACATGCTTCAAGAATGTTTGCAAATCCAACCAAGTTAGAATCAATATAGGCACATGGGTTTTCTATAGAATATCTAACACCTGCTTGAGCTGCTAAGTTTACAACATAGTCAAACTCATACTTGACAAAAAGTTCATCCACTCTTTCTTTTTCTTTTAAATCAACCTTGTAAAACACAAAGTTATCATTTTGTCTTAAAAGTTCTAACCTATTTTCTTTTAATCCTACATCATAATAATCATTCATATTATCTATTCCTATTACTTTATAGCCTTTATCTAGCAATAGAGATGATAGATGAAAACCTATGAATCCGGCAGAGCCGGTAATTAGTACGCTTCCCTTACAATCGGAACTAATATTCATTATTCAATACCTCCATGTTTGCTTTTAAGTTTGAAAATACAAATAGGTTCCTAATTACTTATTTTTATTTGGTAGATTTATGTAGTTGCCAAATATCTCATCATATTGGA
>CALKWW010000066.1 GCA_938003945.1 uncultured Bacillota bacterium
GGGTCAAAAGAACAAGAGTTCAAAGGTGGAGCCGACCACTTGAAAAAGGTTAGAACAATATAGGAGGAATGGAAAATGAGTTTAAAAGAGTTATTAGGTGAAGAGCTGTACGAACAGGTGAAAGAAAAGCTAGGGGATAAAGAGATAGACATTGTCAACGACGGTAGATGGATACCTAAGGATAAATTTGATGCAGTTAACGGAGAAAAGAACGAATACAAAACACAGGTTGAAACGCTCAATACAGAGCTAGGCAAGTTAAAAGAGCAATTAGAAGATAAAGACAGTGCTACAGAAACGATAGAAGCACTAAGGACAGACATAGAAAGCAAAGAAAAAGAGCTAAACAACCTTCGCAAGACTAATGCTATTAAGTTTGAGGTATTAAAAGCTAATCCTAACGATGTGGCAGACATATTGCCTCATCTGGACAATGAGAAGATAACTGTTGATGACAATGGTATTACAGGGCTTAAGGAGCAGATAGAGGCACTCCAAGAGAGCAAGCCATATCTATTTAAGCAAGAACAACCTAGCGGCACAGGCGGATCTTTAGGAAATACGCCTAAGGACAAAACAAAAACGGTTAAAAACCCTTGGAGTAAGAAACATTTCAACCTTACAGAGCAGGGTAAAATTTTCAGTGAAGACCCTGATCTTGCCGCACAGTTAAAAGAGGCAGCGGCAGAAGAAGAATAAAAAGGAGAGATAATTTATGACAAGAATACAAGATGTTATACAACCAGAGGTATTTACAGAGTACACAATTCAACGAACTATGGAGCTATCCGAGCTTATACAGAGCGGCATAGCACAGAATGATAGTCAGTTTGATGCGTTGGCAAGCGGACCCAATACACTCATCAATATGCCATACTGGGAAGACCTCACAGGCGACCCAGAGGTTATGGACGATATTGGAGATACAGAACCGGGTAAGATTGAGGCAAACAAAGACGTTGCTAGAAAGATGGCATGGGTAAAGTCTTATGGCGCTAATGCGTTGTCGGCTATGCTATCTGGAGATGATCCAATGGGTGCTATAGCTAACCTATTTAGTGCATACTGGGCTAGACAATATCAGCAAATGCTGCTATCCATACTAGACGGTGTTTTTGCAGCCGATAACATGAGTGAAAAGATACACGATATAACAGCAATTGAAGGTGACGGAGCATTAATAGACGGTAAAACATTTTTAGATGCCGCACAAAGAATGGGCGATGCCAAGGATGAGCTTACTGGTGTAATGATGCACAGTGCGGTTGAAACACACTTAGCTAAAAACGACCTTATAGAATATATAGAAGACTCTACAGGCAAGGCCAGAATAAAGGTATTCCTGGGTAAGAGGGTAGTGGTGGATGACTCTATGCCTTTTGACACTACTACAGGTGCAGCTACAGCCTATCTCTTTGGCAACGGGGCTATAGCATGGGGCAATGGTAGTCATCCAGACATACAGCAAACAGAGGTAGTCAGAAAAGGGCTGTCTTTAGCTGGTGAGGACATCCTGGTTAACAGACGACTTTCATTATTGCATCCTCGTGGTGTAAAGTGGACTGACACTAATATAGCTGGCACATTCCCGACTATGTTAGAGCTTGAAGATGGCACTAACTGGGAGAGGGTATACGAGCCAAAGGCTATACGTATAGTAAAGTTCATGTTTAAGATTGACTAATACGAGGGGCTATATGCCCCTTTATTAGTTATTAGGAGGGATAATATGAGTACGGGCTTTGAAAGACGTGCTAGAAGGCTAAGAGAGCATGTGTTAGCACATTCAAAACCGAAAGACATAACGAAAGATGAGATAATAGAAAGGTTAAACGAGCTGGGCATAGAACACAACCCACGAGATAAGAAAGACGATCTCATGAAGCTGTTAACAGATAGGAAGTGATCTCATGACTGACTTAGACAGATTAAAAATGCTCATAGACGAAGAGGAATTTCCTTACTTTGAGGATGAGTATTTACAGCTTAGAATCGATGAAATGGAAGAAGATCAATCTTTAAAATCTCTTGCTAGGGAATTGTGCATTGTAAAGGCAGGCATAGAAGAAATAAAGCTGGGTGATGTAACTATACCTAGTCCTAGAAAACAATTTTTACAACTAGCACAAAAGTATCGTAAAAATATGACTGGCACGGTGGTGAGAGCAGATGGGCGCTGATAAATATTATAGAAGATATATAGAAAAAGCGATCCAATCTAACCCTACCACCATTGTGATTAGACGGATACAGCGAATAGATGATGGATATGACGGATTTATAGAAGAAGAAATCGAGTTAGATCCACAGACAGTTACTTTTTATAATAGAAAATCACAAAGAGAAATCATACAAGACAAAGGACAGACCATAGGATATCTATCAAGCAACACAGAGAAAATCCTATGCACACACGATACAGACATACAAGATGGGGATTATTTTAATGCCAATGATAGAGAATATAGGGTTATATTTGTTGACAACTATCTAGATATATGTAAACAAGTTGAATTAGAGGTGGTACAGTGATAATAAAAAACACAATCAATATGGACAAAGTAAACAGGCAAGTTAGAGCAGGGATAGGGCTGTTAGCAAAAACCGAGGCTGAACGTATGGAAAGATACGCAAAACGCAATAGACCTTGGAAAGACAGAACAGGGAATGCTAAAAACTCTATACAAGGCGACTTTGGGTGGGAGGGTGATGTATGTAAAATAACTTTATCGGGAGGTATGGACTATTCCGTACACTTAGAATTGGCCCGTGAAAAGAAATACGCAATACTAGTTCCTACTACAGAAAAGTATGCACCACAGATTGCCAAAGGGCTAAAGAAGGTGATTGGTAAGTGATTAAACGTATATATTCGACACTTAAAAGAGCTAATCTTAATCCATACTGGCCCGGCATCCATACAGGAGAGTGTAAGGAGCGATATTGTGTAGTTAAAGATGGTACACAAACACCTTCTACACAGTCAAATAGCGTAGGGTATAGGATAGCTGATATAATTATATTTGTGCCATTTGGTAGCTATGTAGCTATTGGCAAATATGCAAAAGAGATAAAGACAATATTAAAAGACCTGCCAATACGATACGCAGGCGAAACACCCGCCATCACTGATGATGAGAAGAAGGCGTATACAACAAGTATACAGTATCAAGTATTTAAAAAAATGGAGGGGTAAGCATGATTTATGATGAGATAAAAGAATATCCATTAGCGAATATAGTCAGAGTAGAGGTTGAAACTGAAGAGGAGACACCAAAAGGGTATAAGCTCACAGATGTGGCCAGTGAGGCGACTGTGGCAGCTTATATATCCGAGGGCGCACAGAACCCGTTGAGGGTAAAGAATACGATAAAAGCACAAAACAACTTTGAAGATATTGTAATGGGGTATGACATTACACTAATTAATGCCACTATGGTTCCGGAGGTTTTGGCACTTGTAGATGGTGGTACGCTTAGGTATGACGATCTAGAAACAGAAAAGGTTGTCGGATACGATGCGCCACCGATTGGCGAAACGGTAGAGCGTAAACCTTATACGCTACACATATACACCGAAGAAAAAGACGTGAACGGGGACACTATAGGCTATGTTAGGTTTAGTTACTTACATTGCAAGGGTGCTCCATTAGATTATAGTATGCAAGATGGCGAATTTTTTACACCGGAAATGAAAATGAAGAGTAGACCGAAGAAAGGCGAAAGCCCAGCATCAATAGACTTTTTGGAAGAGCTACCTGCCTAATGGGTAGCTCTCTTATTTTAAAGGAGGATAGAATATGGGAGATGTAATTGATATAAATGAACTTAAAAAACAGGCTACAGAAGTTATAGAGATACCTAGCTTTGACAATAACGGAACAATATCCATCAGAGTAAAAAGACCACAGATAATGAGGCTAATAACAAGTGGGAAACTGCCCAATCCACTTATGGGTAATGCTTTAAGGCTTTTAGATGGGAAAACAAATTTAAAAGGCAAAGACAGGGATTAAATGTCCATAGAAGGAATCAAGAATGTAGATATATATTTTCGATCGTGTATGCTAGAGCCTACCTTTGAAGAGGCTGATGAATATTTGACAGATGCACAAAAATTTGCCATATTTAGATGGGCAATAAACGACATATTAGAGGTGTCTACCTTTCGTAACGAACAGAAAGATGATACAGATAATAACGATGGCAAAGACGTATCAAAAACTACCAAGCGAGATACTAAGAATAAATGATGAGTATACAGCTTATTGCTTTGACGAGGTGGCACATATAATTTTTATGGCCGCATTAGATAACAATGGCGATTTGAAATGGAATAGAATTAGATGGGAAGACGATACGCCTAAGTCGAACAAAGATTTTATTGAACACGTACAAAAATATCAAAAGACATGATACAATATTCCCGAGGAGGGATATTATGGTTAAAGATAAAAATAAAGCTATTATTATAACCGTTACTATAGCTATACTAATGATGTTAACAGTGTTCGTAGTTAATTGTTTTGGTAAAGAAGATAAATGGACTGGTTTGGACATACCTATAGATAAGTTTATACATGACTTTAATTTATTAGCCAAAACCAGCAATGATGAGATAGTACAACTAAAAAATGTAGCATTCAATGGTGAGATATATGAAGGCGATATCTTAAACAATAATAGGCAAGAAGGAAAAGTATTCATAGATGCCAACAATGATAAAATTGACAGAGTAACGTTATCGATGTGTTTTAGCAACTCAAAAACATATTCCATCATAGTCGAAACTGTGACAACTATGGTGGCAGGCGATGAGGCAGAACGCATAATAGATATACTCATGGAGTCGGAAAGATATCGTGACGATGATTCCATTTATTATGAGTATACAGAGAATGGTATAAAATATATAACAGGTGGAATGAACGACATATTAATCGTTGAGATTTTAAGAGATAAATAAAATAAAAACCTAAGACACTTACATTTGTAGGTGTCTTTTTTATGTCCAAAAAGGTAGGTGAAAACATGGCAATTAAAGCAGGTACAATATATTCCGAGCTAGTCCTCAATACTAAAGATTTTGAAAGAGGTCTTAGAACAGCCCAGTCACAGTCACACAGTTTAGAAAAAAAGCTTTCTAGTACAGGTAAAAAAATGACAGCAGCAGTTACTGTACCACTTGTAGGTATAGGCACAGCGGCAGTGAAAACAACAATGGACTTCGATGCCGCAATGTCAGAGGTGGCAGCTATATCAGGGGCAACTGGTGGAGATTTTGACAAACTAAGAGAAAAAGCTAAGCAAATGGGTAGAGACACCAAGTTTAGCGCATCAGAATCAGCTGAAGCCCTTACCTATATGGCAATGGCTGGCTGGAAAACAGAAGACATGCTTGATGGCTTGGATGGTATTATGATGCTTGCGGCCGCATCAGGTGAAGATTTGGCGCTTACTTCCGACATTGTGACAGACGCATTAACTGCATTTGGGATGGAGGCAAAACAGGCAGGAGAGTTTGCCGACTTGCTGGCAAGCGCATCGTCCAATTCTAATACTAACGTGGCCATGATGGGCGAATCATTTAAGTATGTAGCGCCTATATTTGGCTCATTGGGGTATAGTGCAGAAGATGCAGCTTTAGCATTAGGACTAATGGCAAACGCAGGTATCAAGGGCAGTAGGAGTGGTACAGCTTTAAGGTCTGCAATAACAAGACTTGTCAATCCTAGGTCAGATGAGGCAGTAGCACTAATAAAGGATTTAGGACTTAAAACAACGGATGCATCGGGCAAGATGCTACCTTTTATAGACGTAATGGATCAATTGAGAGATAGTTTTGCCAAACTAACCCCCGAACAGCAGTCACAATATGCAGCTACTATATTTGGACAAGAGGCAATGGCTGGTATGCTTTCAATCATTAATGCTAGTGAGTCAGACTATCAAAAACTCACAAAGGCAACGAGAGACTACAATGGTGAGGCAAAAAGAATGTCGGACACCATGCAAAAGAACCTCAAAGGCGATCTTATCAAATTAAAGTCGCAACTTGAGGGTGTAGCCATACAAGTCGGAGAAATACTTGTACCTCAAATGAGCAAAATGGTTGAAGGACTGTCGGATGCCGTAACATGGTTCTCCGAGTTAGATGATTCCACTAGATCAACTATCATACAAATAGGAAAGGTGGCCGCTGCCACAGGCCCATTACTGATGATAGGTAGTAAGGTTGCTGGTGGTATAAACAATATAACTATGCTAACGGGTGGATTGACCAGTGCCACAGGACTTGCAACAGGCGCAATTGGTGGGCTAGGTGGTGCGGCGTCTAGTGCATCCTTGCTTTTAAATCCATTTATATTGGCTATAGGTGGAGTAGCAACTGGAGGAGTGGCGCTTGCTAAACATCTGCAAAAAGATGCAATCCCATCCGTAGATTATTTTGGTGAATCTGTATCAAAATCTACACAAGAAGCATTAGGTGGTTTTTTTGAATTACAAGAGGGTGTAGAAAGCTCTCTAAACGAGATATATTGGACCAGTAGTAGACTTACAAAAGAAACAGCCAACGAAATAACAAGTAATATAAAAACAATGGGTGAACAAGTTACAACCTCTATAGACGAAAATAAAGAAAATGCCCTTCATTCCCTAGGTTCGTTGTTTGATGAAAGTAGTAAATTAAACGACGAGGCCCAAGATGAACTACTAAAAAGCGTAGAAGAAGGCTTTGGCAAACAAACACAGGCAGTACAGGACAATATTAGCAGGCAAATAGAAATTATCGAAGAGGGTATGAAAAATGGAGGAGAGCTTGGAGAAATACAAAAAACAGAACTTAAACAATTGCAAGATGACTTAGGCCAAATAGCGATAGAAACAATGACAGAAAGCGAAACTGAACAGTACGCCATTTTAAATCGACTCAAATACAACACTAAAATACTAACTGCAGAACAAGCACTTGAAGTTGCTAAAAATGCTAGAGAACAAAAAGACGCAGTCATAGAAGAGGCAGAAGAAGAGTACAAGGAAAGAATTAGGTACGTCACTATGCTCAAAGATGACCTTGGTATAATAAGTGAAGAAGAAGCAGAGGCGCTTATAGAGGCTGCTGAAGATGCAAAAGAGCAAAAAATAAAAACAACTGAAGAAATGTACAATACAACACTCGCTCATGCACAGATAGCATCAGGAGAGTACCTAGACCATATTGATTGGGAAAACCTAGAGATGAAATCAAGGTTGGATTTGATGAAGGAGGCACTGGCAACACATTTTGGATTGGTAGATGAAGAACAAAAAAATCATCTAGAAACATTCCAAAGGCAACAAAATGACATAAGGCTAGCTTTAGATGATTCTAGTAAGAAGTTTGACGAAGTATATGCCGAAACAGGCTCTGTACATGAGGCGCTAGACGCAAGTATGGAAAAATTTAATGAGTTGGGCGAGGCAAATGAGGAAACAAGAGAAACAGTCGTCAACGCTCTAAATGACATACAGGATACGAGTGGTGGTTGGAGAGATAAGGTTGTAGAAGATTTCCATGACACTCTTGAAGCTCAAAGTGAATACAAAATAGAATTCGACAAGACTGGTACAAAGGCAGTTAGGGTTTATAAGGATATGGCTGGTGAGTCGGGAAGAACAGAAGATGCTACATTCAAAGACTTTGTAGAGATGAGTAAAAGTTCTGAAGGATTTGAGCGCGCCATGAAAGACGCAGGCAAAACAACTGGTCAGCAATTTGGCAAAATGTCAAGAGCGTCAAGTGTCAACATGGATACAGTCACACGTAAAATAGATGGTGGCGTAAGTGCTATAGGTGACTGGAATCGCGCCAAGCCAAAGACAAAAACATTTTCTATAGTGGAAAAAATAAAGCAAATATTTAGCAGAGACAAAGGTTATGCTCAAGGTACAAACTATTATCCCGGTGGAAGTGCTTGGGTTGGGGAAGAAGGACCAGAGTTGTCGCTTTCCCCTAGTGGCGAATTGGCATGGCTAGGAGCAGGTGGCATGCAGCTTGTAGACCTTCCAGTAGGCACTAAAATCTATCCTTATGAAAAGTCTATGGAACTGGCTAAAATGATGAATATACCAATGTTTAAAGATGGAGGAACAAAGACAGCCACAGGGCGTAGACCACTACAAAGAAATGATATAACAACACT
>CALKWW010000067.1 GCA_938003945.1 uncultured Bacillota bacterium
CTTTGGATCTGCCCGTCATGGGTCAGAGTAGCTAACATCTTTCTATTGCCTATTATCGCATCTGCTATATATGGTTTTTTGATATGCAATTACATCCTCTCCTTTGTTTTATAGCCATATAGTGTTACGCTATTTTAGTCTATATGTCTATCCCTATCCACTACTGATATTAATACTATAAATACGTAATATAGCCTATATATTTGTGCAACCGTGTGCGCAAAGATTGTACCATATATTTTTATTTTTTGTCAATGAATTTGGATAAAGTTTATGTATGAAAGGTTTTCCATTATATTTAAAGTGTTTTTATGCAGTTTTTATAATATTTTGTAGAATAGATTATATGTTTTTAGTAAAGTAATCAATTGTTTGTGCAAGCGTTTGAGTTGATAATTACATGATATTTAAAATTGACATAAAAAAAGGGAGGTACTCCCCTCCCCTCAAGATATACGAATATTTACCCATTCCCTCTTTTTAAATCTATAGGCAAAAAATGCAGTCTCTATAATATACTGTATGGCTGTTACAAACCAGAGGTATGCAACCGGCAGTTTTAGTATATATATTGCCAAGAAGCTTACTGGGAGTCTGTAGAGCCAGTTACTTCCTATGGTTATATACATGGCTCCCTTTGTATCGCCTGCACCCTTTAGTGCCCCTGACAATACCATAGAATACGCCATGGGAATCTGCTCTAGAGAGGCAATGCGAATACATTTTCCTGCAAGCTCTACTACATCCCCCTCATCGGTAAATAACCTGGCCATAACTGTGGGGAAGAACAAAAATATGAGGGCAGTAACACCCATGACCACAGCAGCTAGGAAAGCAGATGACCAACCATACTCCTCTGCCTCCCTTTCATCCCCTGCTCCAAGGCTTTGGCCAACCAATGTGGTAGCAGCCACAGCAAACCCAGAATTGGGCATGAAAGATAGAGACTCAGCAGTTACGGCTATCTGATTTGCTGCAAATGACAATGTCCCCATGCCAATTACCATAAATGAATATATGAGCCTTCCGCCACTTATCATCAGTTCATTTATAAGGGCTGGAAAACTAAACTTCCATATCTGCTTAAAATCCTTACTATTTTTTATAGTTCCCTTACCTAATCTACACTCTAAGGGGCCTCTACCCTTAAATAGTACCAGCATTACATATGTAAAACCTATAATTTGACCTATAGCAGTTGCTATGGCCGCGCCGGCGACCTCAAGCCTTGGAAAACCCCATTTTCCAAATATGAGTACATAGTCACCAACTAGATTGATCAAATTTGTTATGATAGCACCTATCATGGGGGTCTTGGTATCTCCTGTGGCCCTCAGTATGGCACTGGATATAAAACCTGGCACCATAAATATACCTGCCACTGACAGTATACGAAGGTAATCACTTCCAAGTATTACTACATCCTCTTCTGCATTCGCTACTACAAAAAACTTATCGAAAAAAAAGTAAGAACATACAAATAATATTATGCCTAGTAATATCCCTAGCTGAAATGCATGGGTTGCAGATTCACTACTCCTCTCATAGTTTTTGGCGCCTATATGCCTTGCAACTATAGCGGCCGCACCTACCCCTATACTGGCAAATACATTGACTGATGAGAAAAAGATCTGGCCTCCAAGTCCAACGGCACTTAGGGCCTTTGCATCTAATCGCCCCACCATTGCCGTATCTGCGATCCAGACAACCATGCCAAGTATCATCTCTAGTATTACCGGCGCTGCTAAAGTTAAAATAGTCTTTGTTCTGTGCCTATTTGGTATAGCTGTCATAGCATATCTCCTCTCTACAAAAAAAATAGCAGCCCTTAAAACAAATTTTAAGGACTGTGTACCTAGAATGAAAATTGCGTCGATTTTTGTACTTTCAATTTCATATTATATATACGTATATATATACTGTCAAGCTAGATTTTTCTGCCACTTTATGTGATATTCTCTACTTTGACACCATCGATGCGTTCTAGTTCTGCAATAAATGCATTGTCTTCAAGTACAGGTGGCAATGACACAGAAAATATCACATCCATACGGTCGTCATCTGTATCTACTATTTCAATATCCCTTATCTGAACTTTAAGCTTTCCCATAACATCAGTGACCTTTGCTATCTCACCTGGTGTATCAGGTATGGATATGGCTACTTCCAGTTCGCCTATTCTCTTTTCGAAAGCTATTTCAAATCGCTTTAGGAATATGAGTGTAAAATAAGACATTATAAATGCAGCTACTGCGCCGGCATAATACCCAGCACCTACGGCAAGGCCAAGACACGCCACAACCCATAGACTTGCAGCTGTGGTAAGTCCCCTCACCCTGTGGCCATCATTCATTATGGTGCCGGCGCCTAAAAAGCCTATTCCACTTATGACCTGGGCGCCTAACCTTGCAGGGTCAAGATTCACAATATCAGAATAGGTGTTGAATAGATATTGAGAAGTTGTCATCACAAGGGCTGATCCCATACACACTAGAGTATGGGTCCTAAATCCTGCAGGTCTATTCACAAGCTCTCGCTCAATGCCTATGAATCCTCCCATTATCATTGCTAAAAATATTCTGAGTATTCCCTCCCAGTCCATCTGAGCACCTCCATTTTCTCTATCTCTTAAAAAAGCCACATAGATCAATCTACTATAGCCGATCTATATGGCCCCTCCCATATATATTTACTTATATACCTATCTATGACAGTTACATTATAGCCTAGGTAAATATATGTGTCAATTTCATCTATAGAGCAATACTATTGAGAAAAATGTGGATAATATAGAGACGTAAGTAGCTTTTTAATACTATACATCAGCTTATTAAAAAAAGCCAAACAATATCACACCCAAAATGCCGGAGCCTACAATGGCAAGTATGGGGTGAATTTTAGTCTTTCCGAGCATTATAGCTGTAAGACCAAATATTATAAGCCCCTTTATATTAAATACACTGGAGATATTGAAGGGGATACTCATTTCTGCTCCCTCATTTATTAAGGAAGTCTTAGCCACATGGAACCCTGCAACTATTATAAGTCCAGTTATTACAGGCCTCAACCACCCAAATATATTCTCTACGACCTTGCTGTCCTTGTATTTAAATAGGTATGTGGATATGAGGATTATGATAATTAGGGATGGCATGGCTATACCTATTGTTGCAGATATGCCTCCAAAGAATCCAGCCACCCTATAGCCTACAAATGTTGCAGAGTTCACCGCAATAGGCCCAGGTGTTGTCTCAGATACTGCGATTATATTGTAAAAGTCTGCTGGAGTGAGCCAACCATTTTTTACAATGGCGTCTTCGATTATGGGTATCATGGCATATCCCCCACCAAAACTTATGAGTCCTATTTTGAAAAATGTTATGAATAGTCTTAAATATGTCACCTTATCAATTACTCCTTCCTATAGGTATCTGCCTCGTAAGAATATACTGCCTTGTAAATATCGTTTTTATCTATATTATTATGCTTTCTAAGCATTTAACTTTCATCCATAACACCATTTTCACTCACACTCTATGTTTTCTAAACACTATCACCTGATTTTAGTTTGAATGTAAGTACACTTAAGAGCGCTGCAATGGCCATCACTATAACTGGATGAATAGATGTAAAAAGCAGTATAAGTACTGTAGATATGAGAAGGACTATGTCCTTTTTTTCCTTTATAGACGATTTAAAGAACCCTCCGGCTGACTTCCATATGAGGGCAACCACTGCACACCGTATACCTAAAAATGCCGCATCCACCATATGATTCCCACTTATGGCACCAAAAAATGCTGCTATGGCTGTAATTATCAAAAATGATGGGAGTACCACCCCTACCATGGCAGTTATGGCCCCTACTCCACCTGCAAGACTATAACCTATAAATGTGGACGTATTTATAGCTATGGAGCCAGGTACAGTCTCTGATACGGCAAACAGATCCATTATATCTTCTTTTTTCATCCATTCCTTCTTATGTATTATCTCCTCTTCCATCAAGGGGATCATGGCATATCCCCCTCCAAATGTGAACATACCAATCTTGAAAAACGTCATAAACATCTCAAATAAAAATTCAAATCTATTTTTCTCGTCCGTCATACACCCTAGCCTCCTTCAGACTATCCCCTTCCAAATATGACAACATTACAAGAGCAGCTGCTCCTATTGCAATTGTATTGTCGCCAAGCAAAGAAGTGGAAAATATGGGGTTTAACTCACTAGATCCGTATATAAAACCCTTGGCTATATTCACCGCATTCCCAAAATAGTCAGGATACATATCTGGTACCATACCCCCTACTACTACCACCTGTGGGTGTAGCATATTTATCACATTCGCCATAAATATTCCCATATAATTAGAGGCTCTATCCATCACCTCACGGGCCAATATATCTCCTTTTCTTGCTGCAACATATATATCCCGAAACTCTATGCTGGAAGGGTTTTTTCTATCCCTATATATATTATCTCTTCCCTTTCTCATCTCATATTTAAAATCTTCTACTATAGCTAAGGCTGTGACATAACTCTCTACACAACCATAGCTACCACAATAGCAAGGTCGGCCACCAGGCTCTATGACTACATGGGCAAATGCTCCCTCTCTGTCCTTTTCACCATTTTGCAATATCCCATCCCATATCACACCACACCTTAGACCTATCCCTACATTTATATATACTAGGCTATATCTATCTACACCACCCCGCCTTGCATATTCTCCCATGGCGGCGGTACTCGCCCCATTGGCTATATATACAGGGATATGGAATTCTTCATACAGCATGGTTTTGATATCGAGATTGCTCCAACTCTGTGTGGGAAAACTGGATACGTCGAGTATCCTCCCCTCCTCTAAATCCATGGGCCCTACTGCGCCTACACCAATGCCTATAATCCGACTTTTACTAGGTATGAATTTATCTATGCTCTCCTTTAATATCTCAAATATGGATGGAAGTACTCTTTTAGCATTGCTTCCCTTGACCATGGGATAGTCATATGTCCATATGGGCTCTATATTGGCATTGCATATTACAAGGCGTATTCGAGAGCGAGAAAGCTCAATACCTATTGTATATAATCCATTGGGATTTGGACTCAGAAGAGTCGGCGGCCTCCCTCCTGTAGATATCTCAGCCTGTTCCTGTTTTATTAGCTCCCTATCCACTAACTCCTTTATATTTCTATTGAGTGTAGTTCTCGGCATCTGAGTCATATCCATAAGTGTAGCTATTGTCAGTGGATTTTTATTTAGTATATTGGCATATACATATAATGCATTTCTATCTAACCCGGACAATATATTTGTATACATAGTTTGCCTCCTCCAAGCCCGGCTTGTGTCCATATTGGGTATAAGTTTGCAAAATTATATGTTGCTACAGGCTTTTAAAGAATTATTCACTCTTTTACCCAATATATTTCTCTATCATTATACCATATTGGATAAAAGATATAAAGTGCTCCAGTTTGTAATAAAAAATGATATTCTAGATAAGTCAAACATTTGTCACACAATTTCTTAAAAATGATATGGATATATTAGACAGATGTATTCAACAGGAATGGGAAAAGTCAGCTATGATATTATGGAGTTTGATAGATTATGTCATTTAATTTGCATTATTATAGAAATTCTCTTGTTAGACATATGTTTTCAACTAATATTTGAGTAAAAATCTAGCAAGTTCGCCAAATAAAATACAAATTTTTATTTTATAGTTTAATCATTGAGGCTTTTAATGTATAATAGAAATAATAGAAAGAAAATAAAGCAATAGCTTTAATATTATATATGATTGTACGCACAAATTTTGAAAGGTGGATTATTCGATGTATATTGATAAAAAACTTCCGTTATATCAACAGATAAAGGAACATTTTATCGACAAAATTGAAAATGAAGAGATTGCAGTCGGTGAACTACTCCCTTCTGAAAATGAAATAGTAAAGATGTTTGATGTAAGCCGTCATACGGTAAGGCAGGCATTTGCCCTACTAGAAAACGAAGGCTATATAAGAAGGGAACAAGGTCGAGGCACAATTTGCTTGGGAAAGAAAAAAGTACACGGTAACAGGACTATTGCCGTGGTTACCACATATATTTCCGATTATATATTTCCACATATAATAAACGGAATAGAGGAGGTACTCAGTAGTAAGGGATACAATCTATCTCTTGCGAGCACCAACAATGACAAAGAGCGAGAATCTAAATTTCTAAAGAAATTTATAGATCAAAATGTGTCAGGTATGATAATTGAACCCACAAAGAGTGCAGAGGGAAATCCAAATTTAGACTATTATGAAAAGATGGAACAAAACCGAATTAAATATATAATGTTCCATGCTACCTATCCCAATCTAAATCCGGCCTTTGTGGTAATGGACGATCTCAAGGGAGGCTATTTGGCCACAAACTACTTGCTACAGCTTGGGCATAGAAAAATCGCTGGAATATTTAAAGCTGATGACTTGCAGGGAGTTGAAAGGCAAAGGGGTTATCTAAAGGCCCTCAAAGAGTATGATATAAAGCCAAATGATGAGCTAATTGGAAACTATACAACTGAAAACTTAAATTATTATCCCTATCAGTTTACTCGGTATCTCATAAACACTGTAAAACCTACTGCTATCGTATGCTATAATGATCAAGCTGCAATGCGAGTTATTGATGCTATAAAGGACAGTGGATTAAAAATTCCAGATGATATCTCTGTAATAGGATATGATGATTCATCCTTCGCCACTGCTTCAGAGGTGAAGTTGACAACTATAAGTCATCCCAAAAAGAAGATGGGAAAACAAGTGGCAAACTTCATGCTCGATATGTTAGATGCAAATAACTATAAGCCACAGTATGTATATGAGCCGGAGCTCATAGTTAGAACTTCCTGTAAAAATATATAATTAAAATAAAAACCCCCATATGGGGGTTTTTATTTTTTAATGGTATATCAGTCTCTACCAGCCTTTTCTACCAAGTCATTTGCAAGCTCGTATACTTGCTTTCCACCTTCTTCAGCATCAATTTGACCAAAGGCTACCTTCTCAAGGATCAATTTAAATGTATCATTGAACTCTTGATCATTTGGTAGATTAGGATCCATTGGCTTGACATCCTTAGTCGCTACATTAAAATATTCGTATACTTTTGTATCAACAGGTGAACTGCTTTCAGCCAACAATTCACGAACCTCAGCAGAACTGGAAACTCCACGCTCATTACCCAATATAGATGTCGCTTCTGGGTCATTTACCATGAAGTTTATGAATGTAGCTGCCTCGTTTGGATGTTCTGTCTTACTATATACTGTCATATACTGACTAGGCATTATCCATGCAGCTGTCTCTTCACCCTTTGGCAATAAGGTCAGTGAAAGTTCGTCTTCCATTGCATCTTGATATGCACGAACCTGGTTACTATATATGAGTATCAATGCTGTTTTTCCTTCAACAAATAAGGATGTATCAGGTCCAGTCTCTGGGTAAGCAGATGCAGTCTCTGCATCTGGTACTAAACCTTTTTCTCTAAAGCCTTCCCATAGGTTTATCCAATCAACTATATCCTGTTCCTCAAAGGCAACTTCTCCATCTCTATATATGGAATTCCCCCTCTGACGAAGGAAATATCCTAAATAGTTAGTTTGGCTCTTTGAGTTGTCAGACATAGGGAAGTATCCTGAGTCCATTTTTTCGGCAAGCCCTTCTGCCCACTTCTCCATCTCTTCCCATGTCCATGTTTCTGGTGGAAGCTCGCCTCCAACCCTTTCAATTAGATCTTTATTATATACTAGAGTCAACATATTTGTTCCAAGGCATATACCATAGAGATTGCCATCCATAGTACCAGCATCAACTACGTCTTGGTCAAATTGTTCTAGATCAATCTCTTTGCCTACAAAATCATTAAGGGGCAACAAAGCTCCTTTGTCTACATAGTCAGGGTAGTTTCCTCCAAACTGAATTACATCGGGAGCCGTTCCTCCAGCTACTCGAGTTGCAAGCTTATCCCAATATCCATCAGGAGAACCATACTCTGGATTCACTTTGATATGGGGATATTTCTCTTCAAAAGCATCAATCATATCCAATGTTATTGTATGACGTGTGTCAGATCCCCACCATGTAACACTGATTTCAACATCTTCTCCATCTTCACCCGAATCAGTAGGTTCCTTTGAATTTTCATCATTTCCGGATTTATCAGCACCAGTATCATCCGGTGCCTCCGAATCATTTGAACAAGCTGTAAATGTAAAAATCAATAATACAGCGACAAATAGAGCAATAATTCGCTTTTTCATGAATTTTCCTCCTTTAATTTTTTGATTTCTAAACAACAGAATTTTTATATTTTCTGGTGTTCATATATAATAGAAGCTTTCTACTTTTAAGTAGAACAGCTCATTATATGCAAATGGTTTAACCCTTGATTCCTGTGGTAGTAATACCCTCTACAAAATAATTCTGCATTGTCAGAAACAATATAAAACTTGGAATCAACGATACCACTGACATAGCAAACATAGAACCCCAATTTGATTCACCTGTAGAATCTAAAAACATACGTAAACCTAAAGGAACTGTAAACTTCTCTGGAGTATTTAAATATATCAGTGGATTGAAAAAGTCATCCCATGTCCACAAGAAGGTAAACAAAGCTGTAGTAACTAGCGCCGGTTTAGCCAAAGGCATTATAATTCTCCAGTAGATCTGTATAGGCCCACAACCTTCTATGGTGGCTGATTCATCTAAATCTGTGGGAATACCCCTAATAAACTGAACCAGCAAGAATATAAAGAAACCATCCGTTGCAAGAATTTTAGGAATAATAAGTGGATAATAGGTATCAATCCAACCAAACTTATTAAACATCACATAGCGTGGTATATTAGTTACATGAGTTGGTAACATGATACTCAACATCATAATTGCGAACCATATATTCTTTAAAGAAAAATCCAGTCTTCCAAATGCATAGGCTACCATCGAGCAAGATATTACATTGACTATAACACTCATTATAGAAACAAAGAATGAATTCTTTAAAAATCTACTAAAGGGAATTCTCCCTATACCTTGCCAGCCATCGACATAGTGTTCTAAAGTTATTTTTTTAGGTATCAAGCTGACATCACTAAAGATGTGCTCATTAAGCTTAAATGAACTAAATATCAACCATAATATTGGATATAGCATTATAAAACCTATTGCAATCACAATAACATGAACAAAAAAGTTTGAGGTTTTATTTTTTAAATCCCTATTCATAATTAATCTCTCCCATCTCCATAGCTTACCCAGTATTTAGAAGTAGCAAAGATTATTGCAGTAAATACAGCTATTATAAGTAGTAGTATCCATGCCATAGCTGAAGCATAACCCATCTCAAAGTAATAAAATCCCTTTAAGTATAGATACAGAGTATAAAACATGGTTGAATCAAGGGGCCCCCCTTGTCCATTACTCACAACATAAGCCTGGGTAAAGGATTGAAATGCCATAATTATTTGCATTACCAAATTAAAAAGTATAACAGGACTAAGTGTAGGAAGAGTTATATGGATAAAAGATTGGAATTTATTAGCCCCATCTACTTGAGCAGCCTCATAGTACTCCTTGGGTATATCTTTCAATCCTGCAAGGAAGATTACCATAGATGAACCAAACTGCCAAACTGCCAAGATAATGAGAGTATATAGAGCATAAGATGGATTAGCTATCCAGTTAGGAGCCTCTATACCCGCCAGCATATATATAATTCGGTTGATTACACCATCTGAACTAAATAGTTTGCGCCACATAGCTGCAATTGCAACACTCCCACCTAGTAATGTAGGTATATAGTAAACTGTCCTATAAAACTCAATACCTCTCATTTTCCTATTCATAAGAAGAGCAACCATTAAAGCAAAAAATAATTTTAATGGAACAGATATAAAGACAAATTTAAAGGTCACGCTCAATGACTTTAGATATCTCTCATCTTCTGTAAACATCTTTATATAGTTTTGCATGCCTATCCACTTAGGCGACTCGAGCATATTAAATTCAGTAAAAGATAGATATAATGAATTTATCATTGGATATAAGGTCAAAACAAAAAAACCAATAAGCCAAGGAGCTAAGAATAAATACGGAATAGCATTTTTCTTCCATAGCCTTTTAAGTGCAGACTGCTGATTGAGAACACTTCCTTCGCCTACCTGTAAAGTTTTTTTCAAAAAAATCACCTCCGCAGTAAATATCAATTTTTGTATAATATAAATAGCTTATGTAAGTCTCTGTGTGACAATTATAGTATTTAAACTATCCTTTGTCAAGAGAAATTTGTGAAATTGTTTTTTGTTTGGTTGGTTTTATGTTGTATAGATGTTACTTTTTTTGCATAACTCAATCAATACAATGCTTTCTAGTTTGGTTTTCCCTTTGTGCCAGCTTTATATGGAAAAATTGCAAAAAAATATCAAACATTTTTAATTTGAAATAAATTTATATAGTACCCCTTGCCCTATATGATTAGTAAAGCATTAAGAAAGTGTCCAATTTAAATCCTAAATTATATATAAAAAATCTAAAAATAAATTCTATATATATCCCAACATTTCAAGCTTTAGAGAGATAAACGCTGTAATAAGATTCCACATTGAAAAGTTACTTAAAAAATCGAAAATATACATAAGTTTATTAAAAAACAAACATAATAAATGTTAAAAGTCAAAAACAAACCAACTTTTTAATATTTTAAAAAACTAAAAGGATATTTACAGATCTTTTACATAATTTTAGGCCGACGTAAAGCTTTAATAAAATAGTTTTAGAAATAAAGGCCATACTCCCAAAACTATACAATGCAAGCATAGAAAAGGGACTAATTTTATTTAAAACAATTAATCCCTTTTAAAATTTATATATTAAAGTTTCAAATAGTTCTCCTATTGTTCTCCTATTATTCTCCTCAGCTCTTTGCTTAAATTCTCTCCCATGAGAATATGACCATCATCGGAGGGATGTAGTAAGTCAGTACACAGACCTGAAAAATCAGTTAAAATTTTATCCCCAGCAATAAAGAAAAGTTTATTGCTACCCTTTTCCTCAACAATCTTCTTTGTTATAATATCAAACTCCCTGTTGTGCTCTTTTGTAATATTCTCCTGTTCCAGAAAATAGCCTGCCCCATTTGGATAGATACCTATAACTACTATCGGCTTATCTGGGTTTTCACTCATGATTGTATCCAACAAATAGTTAATACGTTTTTCATATTCTTCAGCACTAAACAGCTCTCTCATATTGACCCCTAACTCTAAGGTGATGAAGTCCCAGTCATCAAACTGTGCAATATAATTAGCTACTGATTCATCACAAAAACATGCACCGGCAATAGCCTTATTTAGAATATCTACTCCTAGCCTTCTGCCTACCTGTTGGACATATGAATTACTATATAGGTTACAGTCCCCTCCAAAAGTAATTGATGAACCATATGCCAGCCATTTCACTTTAGGAATTTCTCCTTCCATAGGCGGCCTTATCTCATGACCAAAGGTATCAATATAGTGAAATACAGCACAACAATTTTTATCAAATAATAATCTCCATACCGAAGGCGAAAATGCATAACCCTCTAATGCCTCTGGACAAACTTCACTGAATGCAGGAGGAGCTTGAAGATTCAAAGTCGTAATGGTTCCTGCCTTTAAATGGTGATATGAGTGGAGGAAGTTACCTCTATACACTAAGACAGTACCTTCTCCCTCTACTGCAGAAAGAGCGATCCTAAAAAACTTAGCATCAGTGACAAACCTTATTTCACATCCTGTAGAGCATTGAGAGTAAAAACGTCCTCGTTCTTGCTCCTTATATCCAAGATTATTTCGTACATCTTTTGGAAATCTTTGGAGCCTATATCCTGGCATCCCTTCAACTACCTCAAGTTCTGCTACATTGTGAAATTTCAAATTATTATATATCATTTTTAACCCCCATATTAGAATAATAGATTCTCTTCGACGAAAACAATCATTCTAGAAAATTCATGAAGCTAACCAATGGGCTAAGTTCTATCATTAGTTTAATTCTATTATCGGTAGACGTTATATGATGGCAATTTCCGGTATGTCTATGTCATAATATTGCTATAGGACGACAATTTCCAATGTATCTATGGAATTGGATATAAGCCTTCCCATTTTACCTCCCAGTTTCCATCTTTCGGAAAGCCTGGCGCATCCTCATCCTCACATCCATCCCATCCTGCAGTCATCATGGCAATAGCAAAGAGAAGTCCACCATTTCCCGGTAAATATAGGGGTAGATCCACTCTATCTCCTTGCCTATTATGCCCGTTGGGTAAATACTCATTTTTAGGTGAATCCATCAGTAAGATATCTATGGCAAGCTCAGGTCTTCCTAGGCGTGCAGCTGTCATGGCCATCATTGGAAAATCCCATCCCCACATCTCTTCAAATTGCCATGTGTCCAATATCTTATCAAGTGTATTTTCCATAGTGGTTATATTGACTTTTTCTCCAGGAAGTATGCCAAAGGCACCAACCATTGATGGATGATCAAAGTTAAAACGTATATACGTATCGGGACAATTTTCATGGGCCAGATATACCCCCTTATCCACCGGAAGAGAGGCCAGATTGTTGGCTACATCTTCCCATTTAGTATCTATATCCATGCCCAAACGTTGCCTCCAACGATTGGCTAGCTTTAGGCCAAAATGCCAATACTCCAATTCAAATGCAGGATTTATCGTCTCTTCAGGTTTGTGATTCTCCTGGGCCGGAATTACAGGTGGACCTAGTACATATCTATCCTTTTCAGCGTCCCAAACTGCAAAGGAGGCCATAAACTCAGCTGTCTCAAATACAATATCACTATAGGTTTTCAGTGTTTGCACAGTAGGCCGTGCTCTATAACAGAGCTCTGCATACCATATAGGATGAGGTTGTTGCCAAATAAGTAAGGGGCCAATACTAGACGGACTGTCCAATCCTTCAGGCCCCACCATTTTCGGCCAACGTACACCACTATAGCCTTGCATACTAGCAAGCTCCCGCGCCTTGGGAAGTATCTTTTTATACCACCACAGACTCCTCTCTAAATAATCCACCCTGCCCCATAGTGGAAAATGGGCGGCATGCCACCAGTGCATCTCTAGATGAAATTTGCCGTACCAACTATTACATGTAAGTCCAGTCTCTTGAGGTGGCAAAGTACCTGCACATTGAATAGCTGTGAGATATTGTGAGAGGATAATTCGCCTTTCTAATTCACGTGCCCTCCTATCCTCACTCCCAGCAAGTTGTACTGCTCCTCCAGTGCTCCAAAAGTTTTCCCAATGCACCCTGCAAGCCCTGACTGTATCTTCAAAGCTTGGAAGGGGTGCTCTTTGGTGATACTGTGAAAAAGCACATATGAATTTAAACTCCCTCTTAACTGTATCTGGCTTTAAGACGAAAGAGTGTCTGCCTGTCCTCTCGATTCTTCCTCCGCCTGCGAACATAATACTGACAAAATAATAGTCTGTTTCAAAGGATCTCAACAGTTCTATATGGCTTGATGAAAAATCTATGATTTTGGTGGTATGCCTTTCATCCTCATGCCAATTTGATGCCGTCTTATCTGATGAAGCATATGGAAACTTAAAAGAGATATTTAGATTTCCCCTCTGTACGAGCTCTGACTCAATGGAAAATGCCAATATATCAGAAGTGGGATGACAGCAAGTTGTTACCGAAACACTCTCGCCAGAAACAGAGAAATCACTATATATCATTCCCTCCCACAGATTGAGGGTCTGATTGATATTCTTTATATCACCCACCTTGGCCTTAGTGCCGTCATCCATGAATATATCTAACCCTACCTGCCCTAGATTTAGCCTATGTGGATTTTCTCGAAGCCAATTAAATATCTCCCCTTGACCTTTAGAGTCCGTAAAATACCCTACTTTCCGTCCATAAGTATCATGTAGCTCGGGTTCTAATTCCCTGTAAGTGTAGCTATTCCTTTCAGTGCTAACTGGAGTAGTATGCCATCCCCACTGAGACTGGATACACAAAGGCATCTTATCAGCATATATATCTGGATAAGTTTGCATGCCCGTAGCATCTACCGTAAATGCAAATTCACCATTCCCCACAGATAATGGGGATGATGGATTGAAGTTCCTAAGTATGGGGTTGTGCCTAGTCACAAGTGCATATCGATCTATTGCCATTTTCTATCTCTCCTTTTGTATATCCCAAATTTACAGGCCTAATTGAGTTCTTCTGAATGTATGAGCCTATGATTATATTGATATGGGTAATCACTCATGTTCATAGCGAAACCAATTGAAATCAGCTGCTCCGCCGGCGCCGGCGCTATTATAGCTAAACAGAGCTATCCTAGCTCCTTTCCAAAAACCTTCACAGATCCTACAATCTCCACCAAACTGCATAAAATTTTCACCATCTATGCTAAATGAAAAATCGGTGGATGACAGTAGATCTATATCACTTCTAAACCAAACCGTATCACCTTTAATAGCTGGACCGTGATATCTCAAGCCCCCTGTAACGGCCTCTATAAAACAGCCATTATCAGCTTTCACAACGCCAATCCAATTTTCTTCTCTTCCACCGAGGTAGGCAAGTCCTGCCCTCTGCCCAATCTTCATATTCTCTATACTCAAGCTTGTAATTACAATTCCACTATTGCCCATAAGTTTTTGGGTGAGGGTGTTCCGTGCATGCATTATATCCGGAGCATGCATAGCCTTTAACCTCAAATAACCTGGTCTCTCGGTCAATGACCAATTCTCATTGACCGGATTGTGATTCCATTGCCATTGAAATCCTAGCTCAGGCTCTGTAAATTCATCTGATGTCTGTGGAAAGCATATTGGATACTGGGCACCCACATCTGGCTTTTGAAAAATACTCACCGGTTCACCCTTTGCCCCCATGATAGGCCAATCATCTATCCACTTTACTGGTTGAAGGTGGCACACCCTCCCTAGAGCACCTGCACTTTGAAAATGCATAAACCAAGTTTCACCGGATTCTAATTCTACTAATGAGCCCTGATGGGGACCATTTACATCAGTTAAACCCTGCTCTAGTACTACTTTTCGCTCATAGGGCCCATATATATCCCTAGAACGCAGTACAGTCTGCCATCCTATCTCCACTCCACCTTCTGGTATTACAAGATAGTAATATCCATTTCGCTTGTAGATCTTGGTTCCCTCTGCAATCTTGCCCACATATACGATCTTGCCATCGTCTAACAATGCCTTGCCATCTTGGCTCATCCTGTGGATGATTATGGGGCCTGCACCCACTGTGCTGTGTCCAAGATATGCATTCCCATCGTCATCCCAAAATGGACACGGATCCTCCCAACCCTCTACACGCTTAACTTCGTGTAGAGGACTCCACGGGCCTGCAGGATCTTCGGCAGTACTCATATAGAGCCCTTCCTCTGGAGTGCAAAAATAGACATAGAACTTTCCGTCATTATATCTTATGGTGGGAGCCCAGCTTCCCACAGCATATTTTTCCATAGAGTCATAGCCTGGATCTATGTCAAGGTGATTATATACCTGTCCTATGATAGTCCAATTTACCAGATCCCTCGAATGGAGTACCGGCATACCCATATAGTGAAATTCTGAGCAAACCATATAGAAGTCTTTTCCTACCCTCACCACATCTGGATCAGAATAGTCTGCATTGAGAACTGGATTTTTATAGTATCCATTCCCTAGATCTCCCCATGCACGTAAGCTTTTATTTGTTATGCTTTTTTTCTCCATTATTTTAGCTCCTTCCCCTATTAAAAAGTTTTAATCATGACCTACTGAATATAAGTGATAAAATTCTATTGTTCACTAGTTGCCAAATTACCTGTTACTACTCAAAACTTTGAACAATCTATATCAAGATGGAGCGATGGCTTTTTTAATATATTTTTATTGCTCAAAACCCCTGACATCTAAGCCATTTAGCACATAACTTCGTCCAACTACCTACATGGTCATTATCATCTGCAAGGCCCATCCCGTGTGGTCCCGATGGATATATATGTAACTCAAAGGGTATATCTTTTTCCTTAAGGGCCATGGAAAATAATATACTGTTTTGAACAGGTACGCTTTCATCATCTGCTGTATGCCATATAAAGGTCGGAGGGGTACTGTCTGTCACATTCTTTTCATGTGAAAAATACACTAGAGATTCACAATCTAAATCTTCCCCTAATAGATTGTATTTAGAACCTTCGTGAGTATACTCACCAAATGATATCACTGGATACGCCAATACCATCAAATCGGGTCTACAGCTTATTTCATCTATTTTATCCTTCGCTTCAACATAGCTATCCATAAAATGAGTACCTACCATAGCCGCTAGGTGCCCTCCAGCTGAAAAACCTAATATTCCAATCTTTTCAGGATCTACATTCCACATATCCGCATTAAAACGAACATATCTAATAGCCCTACATGCATCCATAAAGGGATAAGGATGTCTGTAAGGTGCAACACGGTAATTGAGTACAAAGGCATGTATGCCAATACTATTTAACCATTGCGCTACAGGAACTCCTTCATGCCAGGCTTTAGTTACATATCCCCCACCTGGACATATAACTATCGCCGCTCTTTTTTCATCGCCTTCAAGAATGAAGGGCTTTAAACTAGGAGTGTCTTCTATACTATCTCCCATGGCACCGGGAACACTATTTCCCCATAGTTTAATCTCTTCCATCAACTTCACATCCTATATCTATATATTTCGCATAGTTCTAATCAATACAGAATAAATATTAAGCAGTAATTATTTATTTTATGCCTATATGTTCTTTGTTTGTTTTTGTTTATGTTGTTCTGCTCACTATTATATATGTGTATTAAAAGAAATGCAATGCTTTTTTAATCCTTTAACACAAAATCCTATTCGTAGTAAAAAAAGAGACAATAAGGTAAGTGGCTGTTATCCATCTCTTTAATATCTTAAAATTCAATGACTTTACCCGTATCTGCAGACATCCTAGCCTTAAGACATGCCTCTGTAACGTCAAATGAATCCTTGGCTGTCACAATACAGTCCCCTTCCCCTCTGATTTTGCCTACAAAATCTTTGAATATCTGACCCTCTGGCAGTAGTTCTAACTTCTGTATTCCTTGTTTTTCATCATTTATCAAATATACTTTTCCTTGATATACTTCTATCACTCCCTGGGTACCAGCCACACGTATTCTGTCATCATCGTGACTAGGAGCATTTTGTGGACGTAAGTAATCTATATTTACGGAGCCCATCACCTCATTTGAAAACTTAAATTGGCATAAGGCCGATACTTCTAAGTCGCCATGTTCTCTGTTATATAAAGAAGAATGGGTAGCATATACAGCCTGAAACTCCTCTCCACTGAACCAATGTAGCCAGTCAATGGCATGGCTCCCCACCCATGGAATTGTTCCACCATAGGTCTTACGTGTCTTAAAAAAGTCACTACGTTCCCCTAACCTATATGACTTTTGTGCAGTCATAAGACGTACTTTGCCAATGCGCCCTTGTCTAACTGCCTCCCATGCAGTCCTAAAATGGGCAGCATATCGAATCCCAAACATGGCTGCTAAATGAAGATCAGATTTAGAATATATCTCTTTTAACTTTTCTAAATCATCGAGCTCAGTGGCAACAGGCTTTTCAACAAATGCATGTATTCCCCTACTTAGTACATCAATTGCCACTTTACTATTATCACAGAAATGTGGATTCACAACTGCTATATCAGGCTTTTCCCTATCAAGCATGGTGATATAGTCGTCATATCTTGGTGGTTCCATATTAAGATTAGCCAATGCCTTCCCTAGCCCTTCTAAAGATTCCCCTTCTGAACCAGGAGCAATCCCAACTAATCGCATATCTGGATCCATACCTTCTAGAGCATATCTGTAGTGTCCACTGCCTCCAATAATGCATACCTTCATTATATACACTCTCCCCTTTAAAAAGTGTTTTCATATATATATGATATCATATATAAAAAAATAGACGATGGAAATGAACCACCGTCTACACAGATCATCTATCTAAGCTATACTCTAGAACGATATCTCTATTTTATATGACAATAATATCTTTGGGGTTCACTAGATAAGTGTAATGGTTTTTAACGTTGCACTGCTTTCTCTCTTATCAGTAAAATAAAGAGCACATAAACCATCAGGAATATCAATGTCTATTGTGTATGCTTACCATATAACAGAAGATTCCACTGGAACACTTCCAAGTCCTTCACCATTCTCGAAAGTTTTCTTTCAAACACCCTTTGCAATATCTACGTACTTTTATTGATACTTTTTATCCTTTAACAGTCGAAATATTTAAATATAGCAGTTGTAAAATCATGCGTATTAAGAAGATAATCCGTTTATTCATAAATAATTACCTCTATTAAGTTAATAGTAAACTCTCAAAAACTCTGAAAACTTTATTTTTGATAGACCCTACCACCATTATTTGTTCACCATGATCTTATTATATAACCATGAGCTGATTATTAGAAAGTCCAACTCTATAAATGATATGTAATAATTATAAGTATAAAAACACGAAAGAAACTTTGCAAACATATACTTTTTTAGTGTATTAAATAATGCTTTACGATACATCATAAAGCATTATTTAATTAAGATATAAGCCTTAAACAAGATATCTATGAAAAAGAGCCATATTTCTAGAAGTATTTATATATATTGCTTAAAAAATCTTGGACATTCACCAATGGGAGAGAAGGTTTATGTTGAGGTTATATATATATATAAAATTTAATAAAAGTACAAAACGTAAGAAAAATACACGTAGGAAAAATATTGACCATTTCTTTTAAATAAATATCACAAAAACATAGAAGAGTGGGGATATGGTCTTACAAGTTGAAAGGGCATCAGTTAGAAATATATTTGAGCAAAGAGCACATATGAAAGCTATACTGAATCTATAGTTAATTTACCAACCATTATTTAGATAGTTTTGTACAGCCTTCATATTAATATCTATTTAAGGGAAGTTAAACAGTAGTGATTATGAAGACAAGAGAATACACAAATTGCACTAATTTAAATCTTTTACACTATCACGTTCAACAAAGGCTGTACATATTTCAATCTTTTGATAGGCCTGATCAATATATTTTATTTTTTCGATCAAACGTCTCACGGCAGCTTTTCCTACTTCATGTTTATAAACATGGATTGTAGTTAAACCAGGCGATGAAATATCACAGTATGTCAAATTATCAAAACCTACTATAGAAATATCGTCTGGAATTTTGAACCCATTTTCTTTTAGCCCTTTCATAGCTCCAAGTGCAATAATATCATTATCAGCAATATATGCTGTAGGCATCTTTCTAGTTATACTTAAATACTCCATCATGTCTTTATAAGCACCATCCAACGTCGGTGACAACGAAACATGATACTCTTCTTTTATGGGCAGTTGATAACATCTCATTCCTCTAACATAACCATCATAACGGTAAAAGAAATTTTGAATCGGCACACTACTTCTTATATAACCAATTTCTTTGTGTCCTTTTTCTACTAAATAATCCACTAAATATTTGACGGAATCGGAATTATTTATAATTACTGTATCAAATTTTTGAGAGTAAAACCAACTATCCAAAATAACAACTGGTGCTATTGCATTCCTAAATATCTCCACATCTTCTTCATCCAATTCTGTTGCTAACAATAGTATAGCTGCAGAAGAATCCTCTAAGATTATACGCAGATTAGTCTCAAAATCCATGTCATTTGGCCTTAAATTTAAAACAGACATACTCATATCATTCTCTCTGCATTCCTTTTCTATTCCCTCTATTAGCTCAGAAAAAAAAGGAGTTTCAGAAACGATAGAACCATATTTCTTATAAATAACTAGTCGTATCTCATCTATTTTATTTTCGTTTATATAGCCCGTCTCTTTTGCCAAACGAAGAATTTTATCAGCTGTCTCTTTGCTTACTCCTTTTTTAGCATTCAGTGCCTTTGAAACTGTAGCCGGAGAAAAACCTGACAGCTCACTCAATTCTCTTATACTTATCCCTCTTTTTTTCATTCTATCACCTCCCCTTATTGAGAAATATTTTAGTGCTCATATGTAGCCCTCATCTTATAAAAATAAATGGGTAACAAATTCAAGAATTTAATAATGGACAAAACATATTGCACATTGTTATTATCTCCACCCTTCCAACAAACACAACTTGTTCATCGATTTTGGGAAAACATAACATCTAATCCGCTTAGTTTTCACCAAACATTGATTGATATTCTCGCTAAACATAATTTCTCTCCCACTATTATATATACACGTTCTGTCCATAACTTAAAACCCATGTTTAAGTTGCCTAAC
>CALKWW010000068.1 GCA_938003945.1 uncultured Bacillota bacterium
AGTATATTTGCCTCTATTTATTTCCGCCAATCAGACTGTTGTTAAGTTAGCAGCTATGATGGTAATTATGGGCAATCTCTTGTGGGGAATATATAGTACTGGTATCACTGTTTGGATGGTAAGTTTGCTGCCACATAAGAAGCGAAGTAATTTTATATATGCGCGAATGTTTTACCTTCGGATATCCTTTACAGTGACTACCATAGTTGCAGGAAGGCTTCTAGACTACTTTAATAAGAGCTACAGGGGTTTTGTGGTCATCTATACCATAAGCTTGATACTGTCTATATTAGATGCTGTCATACTTATGAATACCCATGAGCCACCTAATGAGATTTCAAAGGCAGAGAAAATTAAGGCAAAGGACTTTTTAGCTCCACTCAAGAATAGAGAATTTGGTGCATATTTGGCATTTATATTTCTCTTTTATCTTTCAACTACTCTATCTAGCTCATTTACATCCCTATATCAGATAAGATATTTAGGGCTAGATTATAGCTTTATATCTCTTATAAATGTGATTTCATATCTTATGATGATAGGATGCACTAGGTTTTGGGGAAGAGTGGAGGAGAGGCAAGGCGTTAGTTTTATGCTTGGCATAACGGCCATGTTTATAATGTTGGAATTTTTAGTATATAGCTTTATAAACAAAGAAACTGTCAAATTACTCTATTTGGCTACGGTACTTGCTGGAATAGGGAATAGTGGATTTAATGTGGGGATTGCAACTTGTCGCTATAACCTAACACCTGATAAGAATAAGACTATATACGAGGGTTGGTTTGGTGCCATATATGGCATAAGCACAATGATAGGACCTATACTCGGAAATTATATGAAGACAAGTCTATTTGATGTAGGATTTCAAACTCTATATAGAATATCGGCTCTCATGGGAATGACGATAATAATACTTACATTCTTTAAACCCTCAGACATCAAAGGATATATATCGAATATATAGAATAAACAAAATTTATATTGACAAAATATGGGGAGGTTGTGGTATAATTATAATGACAGGTATGTCGAAAAAGAATACTTGTCGTATTTTTATAGCTTTTTATCGACACTCATGTCGATAAAGGAGATTAGGATAAGAGGAGGTCTTAATATGAGAAGCGCAAAGCAATTTATAAGCGCAAAAGTGGCCAGTCAGGGAATAAAATATATTGAAAAAGATCCAATTGAAAATTTCCCTAAGTTACTTAACTGGGCAGACAAACTAGTCATACAAGACAAACATAAAAAGGCGGTAGAAAACTTTAGAGGATATTATGAGGATGAGGACAATAACTGGGGTCAACTGATAAGAAGGGTACTCACCGAAATTCATCCCAATGTAAGGAAGCAATTTTTAATAAATTATATGGTTAATTCTGGGATATACGGACTACCCTATATAAAGAAGATGAAGGAGGAGCATCAGTGCAATGTTCCATGGGCAATACTTATGGACCCGACTGCAGCTTGTAATCTAAAATGTACAGGTTGCTGGGCTGCTGAATATAATAAGGCAGACTCCATGTCATATGAACTCCTAGACAGAATTATAAACGAGGGAAAAGAGCTTGGTATATATATGTATATCTATTCTGGAGGAGAGCCTCTAGTTCGAAAAGATGACATAATAAAGCTCTGTGAGAAGCACGATGACTGTATGTTCTTGGCCTTTACAAATGCCACACTAGTAGATGAGAAGTTCTCTAAGGAGATGACACGAGTAGGAAACCTCCTGCTTGCTATAAGTGTAGAGGGCTTTGAAGAAGAGACAGATATGAGGCGAGGTAAGGGCACATATCAAAAGGTTAT
>CALKWW010000069.1 GCA_938003945.1 uncultured Bacillota bacterium
AGCAGTTAATTGGGCACTAGGAGGAGAACATGATATGGAGAGTATACCAGAGGTACTCACCTCCAGCCTTGTCCACGGGGCAGCCATAAAAGGTACTACAGTTGACTCTATGTCTGACATAATCTTTAGTAACTCTATGGAAATTATAAGAGACCTTACAAGAAAACACTTTAAAATGTGATATAATCAGGATAGTAACTAATTTCGTTGCTAGGGGGGATAATATGAATAAGTCCAATGATATAGGGTTAATGGACAAAGAGAAATTGTTGGCGATTTTTGATTATCTCAATGAGCGGTTGAGAGAAAATCAGCTACAGCTTGAAATAACAATTTACGGCGGTTCTATTATGACTATGGTTTATGATAATAGACCCGCTACCAAGGATATCGACTGTGTATTCAGTGAAACTAATCTGAGATTATTGGAAAATATATTAGATCTCACCAAATTTACCTTCAATCTTTCCGAAGATTGGATAAACGAGGAAGTCAAAGAGCCATTAAAATATCTTTTAAAAGAAGATAAGGAAACTTATAAAGCATATTCTAATTTAAGAATATTGAAACCGAAAGCTGAACAATTACTTGCTATGAAGATATTAGCTGCTAGACCAGAGCCAGCTAAAGATTTTGTAGATGCTTATATATTGTGTAAAGATTTGCATATTACTACTAAGACAGAGCTTTTAGATATAATTTCAGATTATATACCTCTAACACTTTTAGGAGAAAGACAAATAAACTTTATTAAGTACCTGGGAGAGGATTTAGGTTATGATTGGGAATAAATATTTGAGTAGATTATTTGAATATCCAGATGAAGATACAAGTATAAATCAATTATTGGAATTATTAAAATCAAAGGATATGGAATTTATAAATAGTCTATATGAGCCAATAGACATTAATAAATGTAGCGATGAAGAAATGAAATACTTGATAAAAGTATCGGCATTAATAGATTATTATCTACAATTGCATTCTATAGAGGTTCCTAGTTGGTTAAGAGATAATAGATTAAGATTTGAAAAACCCTATTTTCATTCTAAAAGAATAAGTGATTTTGAGAAAATCAAGCTACAATATACGAATCCTTCGCCATTTAAGGCAAGGAATGTCTATTTTGATTTAAATAGTATTGAAAGAATTTAGATACAAAATATTAACTATTTGCAGGATCTATAAGCTCGGGACAGGCACCACCTGCTATAGCCCATAGGTAAAGACTGGCTACTGTGCCATAAGGAGAATATCGGCATTGATATTTATGAAAAAGCTCGGGCGTTATCTCGCGATGATTATATAACATCCTTAGCCCACGCTGGATTGCAAGGTCACCCAAGCTTAAGATATATAGAAGGAATTGCAGCATTTAAGACACTTATGGGACTAGAGAATAATCTAAATACCTGAAGATAAAAGGACCCGATAGCACAAAATGCGCCTTCGGGTCTTTTTATTATATTCCTCTTTCAGCCATAAGTATCTCTATTTCATCTTCGTTTATACCTACCATTGCCTCTCCCAAATCCTCTGAGAGCTCAGCAATTAGCTTAGCGTCTTCATAATTAGCTACAGCTTTGACTATGGCTTGGGCCCTTTTGGCAGGATTTCCGGATTTGAATATGCCGGAGCCGACAAACACACCTTCTGCGCCTAGTTGCATCATAAGTGCAGCGTCAGCAGGGGTGGCCACTCCTCCTGCAGCAAAGTTTAGCACAGGCAATTTTCCTTCCTTGTGGACAACGGCTGCTAGTTCATAGGGCACCTGAAACTCCTTAGCATAATAATATACTTCATCTTCTCTGAGACTCTGTAGTTCCCTAATCTGCTTGTTAATTTTTCTCATATGAGTAACAGCTTGAATGATGTCCCCAGTTCCAGGCTCTCCTTTAGTCCTAATCATAGAGGCGCCTTCGCTTATCCTCCTTAGGGCTTCACCCAGATTTTTTGCTCCACAGACAAAAGGAGTGTTAAAAGCTCTTTTATCTATGTGAAATTTATCATCTGCAGGGGATAGGACTTCACTTTCATCAATAAAATCAATTCCTATTGCCTCTAGTATTTGAGCTTCTACAAAATGACCTATTCTAACTTTAGCCATTACAGGAATAGAAACGGCCTCTTGAATGCCCTTTATCATCTTAGGATCACTCATTCTAGAGACTCCACCTGCTGCCCTTATGTCAGCTGGAATTCTCTCCAGCGCCATTACAGCACAAGCGCCGGCCTCTTCAGCTATTTTAGCTTGTTCTGGAGTGGTGACATCCATTATGACTCCACCCTTTAATTGTTCAAACAAAGATTTATCTAATCCATATTTCTTATTCACACAATCATCTCCCTAGGATGCTTTTAAGTTTATTATAGTACAATCTGGTATCAGATAAAGCACCAAATATGATAAATTTTATAGTACCAGTTTAAAGGAAGAAGATTTAAAGTTCACGAATTACTAGACGAATAAAAAACTTGTATCTGCAAAACCTAATTATACAAACAAATTGGAGGTGATATTTTGCAGATACAACTATCGCAAAAAGAGCGAATGTTATTAGAGGATGGAAAGAAACAAGAAGATCTATGTATTAAAAAGTATCAAGGATATGCAAATCAAGTTCAAGATGCGGGGCTTAAAAACTTATTGACAGAAATTGCCCAACAAGAACAACATCACTATAACATGATCGATCAAATGCTACAGGGCATGGCACCAGATATGACCCCTGCTGGTGGGATGCAAGCATCACAACCTCAACAAAGCAACAATGTGCTACAAGGTTCTATTGCCAATCCAAGTGATCAGATATTGTTAGAAGATTTGTTATCTACTGAAAAATATGTATCGGGTTTCTATGATACTGTTGTCTTTGAGTCGGCAGATCCTAAAGTCCGACAGGCGATTCAGCATATACAGAAAGAAGAGCAAGAACATGGGGAAAAGCTTTTTAACTATATGCACAGTCACGGCATGTATGATGTGAAATATCAGTAAAGAGATCAGGCCTTAGGGCCTGATTTTTTTATTTATCTTTCAACCTGGCATTGAACAAAGCGTCAAATATGATAAACTTAACAGTATCAGTTTAAATCAGTGGAGGGAGTATTGTGGAACTATTGACTTTTGTACTTGATGATCATGGAGATGAGCCTCTATATCACCAACTATATAGTCATATAAAGAGGGAAATTCAAGAAGGTAGAATAGATCATGATGATAAATTACCATCCAAGAGGAAATTAGCTGATCATTTGGGGGTGAGTCAAAACACCGTGACCACAGCCTATGAGCAGTTAATTGATGAAGGCTATGTAAGGTCTATTGAGCGGAAAGGGTACTTCGTTGAAAAGATAGATAACTTGCTAATCTATGATGAACCTAAAGAGCAGATAATTGCTAGTAAAGATTTAGTAGATGAATCCATTAAATATGATTTTTCCTATGAAGGAGTGGATAGACAGTCTTTTCCTTTTTATACATGGGGGAAGATCACCAGGGAAATAATAAATGAATGCGACACCGAACTGTTGAAAGAGACTGAGTCACAAGGGGATTATAATTTAAGACAGAGCATTGCAAATTATCTGCGCCAATCTAGAGGCGTTATCTGTAGTGCTGATGATATTATATTGAGTTCTGGGGCGGAGTACTTATTTTACATACTATTTCAACTCTTTGACAGTGAAAAGATATATGGTATAGAAAATCCAGGTTATGAAAAGCTACCCTTTCTATTTTCCAGTAACAGAGTTAAATATATACCAATAGATATAGATGAAAATGGAATGACCCTAGAAGGGGTTGAAGAGAGTCAGGCCGATATAATCTGTATAACACCGGCCCATCAATTCCCTACCGGATCAATTATGCCGATTAGTAGGCGTGTACAACTACTAAATTGGATGAACGCAAAAAGTGATAGATATATAGTCGAGGATGACTATGACAGCGAGTTTAAATACAGTGGCAGACCAATTCCAGCTTTAAAAGGACTTAAAAATAGTAATAGAGTTATATATATGGGGAATTTTTCAAAGTCACTATCTCCAGGTCTAAGGGTTAGCTATATGGTAATGCCTGAAGAGCTTATGCAGAAATATAGAAGGGATATGCCATTTATGATATGTCCCATTCCCACGATAGAGCAGAGGGTTCTTACAGAGTTTATGGAGGGAGGCTATTTTGCAAGACATCTAAATAGGATGAGAAATACCTATAGGAAGAAGAGAGATACTGGGATACGTGGATCAATTTTATT
>CALKWW010000070.1 GCA_938003945.1 uncultured Bacillota bacterium
CTCAAATAGATTATAGGACAGCACTGCTTATAGGAGTGTTTCAGGTGCTAGCGCTGATCCCTGGAACGTCTCGATCTGGTGCCACCATAATAGGTGCTATGATACTGGGAACATCTAGGACAGCGGCAGCTGAATTTACTTTTTTCCTAGCTATTCCAGTTATGTTTGGAGCAAGTCTATTGAAGTTAATTAAATTTGGTTTTGCCTTTACGAGTGCAGAAGTTGTCATATTGTCAATAGGTATGGTAGTTGCATTTATAGTATCTATTTTGACAATTAAATTCTTAGTAGGTTATATTAAAAAGAATGACTTTAAAGTATTTGGTTGGTATCGAATAATATTAGGTCTTATAGTACTTTTGTATTTTTATACAAAAGCTAGGTAATTTTATATAATAAGAAAAACTATCGCCAATTTGGGTTTTATCGCCATATTGGCGATGTTTCTATGCTTATATATAGGAAATTCATATAATTGATAGCAGGCATTGCATAAAAATATATGGTATAATGTGTTCGCATATATAAAAGCACTAACCTACAGAGAGGGTGAGGATGGCATACTTTTCAATCATTTTCAAATTACAATCAAAGGATGTGAGTAGCTAAAATTGGGTAATAAGGTAAGGGAATTTATCAATAAATTTGATAATCAAGGTGTAATGGCGCTAGATTTAGTTGAAGCGGGTGATGACGATGCCGATAGTCATGGGAAACAAGATCGCGTCAGTAAACATCTACCACCCGAAGTCAACTCTAGGATGTTATATAATGATATAGTGAGTATAGCATGGCCATCTTTTGTAGAATTTACATTGACCCAACTGGCTTCCATGGTGGATATGATGATGGTAGGCAGACTAGGCCCATGGGCTATTACCGGAGTTGGGTTGACAATGCAGCCTAAGTTCTTAATGATGACCATGTTTATGGCTATGAACGTAGGTGCTACAGCATTAGTTGCAAGATATAAGGGGGAAGGTAGCCCTGATAAGGCTGACACTATTCTCAATCAGGCAATATTACTTACTTTCGTGTTATCCCTAGTGGCATCGATTGTAGGCTATATATATGCAGAGCCTATGATACGGTTTATGGGAGCAGCTGATGCACAGACTTTAGCTGGTGGAACTATCTATCTAAAAATTCAAATGGCTGGATTTGTGCCAATGGCCTTGACTAGTACAATAACTGCTACTTTGCGTGGAGTTGGAAATTCCAAGACAGCTATGAGATACAATTTAATTGCTAATCTAGTCAATGTAGTATTTAACTATCTTTTGATACATGGACATTTTGGTTTCCCAGAGCTGGGGATCGCTGGTGCATCATTAGCTACCGTTATAGGGCAAGGTGTGGCATTTGTATTAGCTTCAATGGTCATATTGAGAGGAGATCAGTATCTACATCTTCGTATAAAAGAGGGCTTTAAGCCCCAATGGCAACACTTAAAGAACATATTTAATATAGGAATTCCATCAATGATTGAACAATTAGTTATGCGGGCTGGCATGATAACTTATGCAAAGACTGTTGCTTCTCTTGGGACTCTAGCTTTTGCAACTCATCAAATATGTATGAATATTCAGTCAATGTCCTTCATGAATGGGCAGGCATTTGCAGTCTCAGCTACATCTTTGACAGGACAAAGCTTGGGTAAGAAACGGCCGGATATGGCACAAGCTTACAGCAGTCGCACAAGGCGTGTAGGAATGATGATTTCTCTTTCGCTAGGTACAATATTTTTCTTTTTTGGTAGACAGATTATGGGTCTATATACTGACGATTTACGAGTTATTGAACAAGGGGCTGGAATACTAAAATTAGTAGCCCTTATTCAACCATTCCAATCATCACAGTTTATATTGGCTGGTGCTCTAAGGGGTGCAGGTGATACTAGGGCTACAGCTGTTGTTACATTTTTAACTGTATTACTGCTTAGACCGGGACTTGCCATGTTTACTATTCACTCATTAAATTGGGGGATAGAAGGAGCCTGGATAGCTTTAGCAGCAGATCAGATAGTTCGGTCTGTATTAATAGTTCTTCGTTATAGATCGGGTAAATGGAAGAGTATAAAGGTATAATATAGACAAAATAAATGGAAATATCCTATGAAACATATTTAACTAAATTTAGTTAAATATGTTTCATTTATATATTGAGGTGGTACATATAAACATCACAAAGAAAGGGAAGGTGTTATAATGAGTAATCTATTAGATCAACTTAATTTAGCTGTTCCTTCTATAATTTATGCAATCATAACTTTAATAATTGCGTTCATAGTTGCTGGGATTGCCAAAAGTTTGGTGATAAAACTTATTGAAGCTTTGAGATTAGACAAGTACACAGACAAGTTAGGGGTGGTGGATGAGGAGACTGGGAGCTCAACAGAATTTATAGGAAAACTGGTATACATCATTGTATTCTTATTATTCCTCCCAGGTGTTTTAAATAGATTGGGTTTAGAAGGTGTGTCTTCACCTATAGAGATGCTTGTATCTAAGTTTCTCGGATTCTTACCTAATATAGTAGCAGCTGTATTAATACTGGCAGTTGGACTATTTATAGCCAAACTAATTAGACAATTAGTTAAGCCAATACTCAAAAAACTCAATGTAGATAAACTACAGGAAAAAGCCGGTTTTTCATCTGAAGAGGGCGTAACCATATCTTCCATGATTTCTTATGTAGTGTATGTAATCATTATAATAGCAGTTTTAACTGCAGCACTTCAAGTACTTAATATTTCGGCAATCTCAGATCCTGCTATAGCAGTGTTAGACAAAATATTTAGTGCATTGCCTAGGATATTTGTAGCTATTGCCATAATATTCTTAGGAAACTATATTGCAAAAATAGCAGGGAAATTAATAGAGAACATACTTTCAAGTGTAGGGGCAGACGGTATAATACCTAAAATCTTGCCAACTGAAAAGGACAGTGCCAAGAAGATATCACTATCTAAAATTGTTGGTGAGACAATTAAATACATCATAATAATACTATTTACTGTAGAGGCCTTTAACTTCTTAGAGTTCGAAGTATTACAGGCAGCTGGTGGAGGAATTATTGCATATCTTCCATATCTTATCAGCGCAGCACTGATTTTAGGTATTGCATTACTTCTAGCTGCATGGGTGGAGAGCTTGCTACTTAAGAAATGCTCTAACTCGAAATTTATTGTGCCATTGGCAAAGGGTTCTATAATTGTAATCGCAGTGTTTATGGCACTTAGTCAGCTTGGATTCGCTAAATCCATTGTCAATGCTGCATTTATAATTATAGTAGGAGCTTTTGCTGTAGCATTTGCAATAGCCTTTGGTGTTGGAGGACGTGATTTTGCTGCCAGCACTTTAAAGAAGCTAGAAGACAAAATCGAAAGTGCAGATGAATAAATCATATTAAAGTAAAAAGGCATCTATAGTATAATGTAGATGCCTTTTTGATATATAATCTTCAGTGTGTATTCTAAAATGGGAGGAATTAAAAAAGGAGAATTAAATTCTATGAAGAAATATATAGCTAGAGTAAGCAAGTATACTTTTTATGCAGGGGTATTGACAGCAATATATGGCCTATTAAAGAGTTTTATAGATCGAAGGGGGCTACCGCCAGGAGCATGTCCTATAGAAGACAATAGACCTATAATGTATATAGGTATAGCCCTACTTATCATATCCATAGTGTTGGACTTTATTGATGATCATCAGAGAAACAAAAAATAATAAGGAGAATAAAATAGTGAGTACATTTGATATGAGTCAGTATGTCCTAGAATTGGAGAAACTTGTAAACATAGATAGTGGGACTAGAAATGTCAGTGGAGTAAATAGAATTGCTGACTATTTTAATAAAAAATACAGAGAGATAGGCTGGAATGTAGAGAGACATAATTTCGATGACTCAGTAGGTGAATGTCTAGAGATTACAAATAGCAATGATTTAACTTATGATGTTTTGCTGCTTGGTCATATGGATACTGTGTTTCCAGAGGGAACTGCTAAAGAACGTCCTTTTAGAATAGAGGGAAATTATGCCTATGGGCCCGGTGTTCTAGATATGAAATCTGGACTACTCTCTCTATACTATGCGGTAAAGGGATTAGAAGAGAAACTTAGAAATGCTTCTATCTGTGTGGCTTTAAATAGTGATGAAGAAATAGGTTCAAGATACTCAAGAGCTTGGATTGAGAGTTTGGCCTTAAAAAGTAAATGTGTTTTGGTTATGGAAGCTGCTAGACCAAATGGTGAACTAGTTTTAGAGAGAAAAGGTGCAGGTAGCTATCGTATTGAGTTTAAAGGCAGGGCAGCCCACGCTGGAATAGAGCCTGAAAAAGGTAGAAATGCTATAGTAGAGTTAGGATACTGGATTGAACAGCTAGATAGTTTAACAGACTATGAGACCGGAACGACTATAAATATTGGGGTGGTTTCAGGGGGAACAGCTACTAATGTGGTTGCTGACCACGCCCAGGCTAGAATAGGTTATAGAATTACAAATTTACAAGAAATTGAAAAAATAGAGACAAAAATTGATTACTTAATAAATAATCCAAAAGTCGAAGGGATTCAAGTAGATG
>CALKWW010000071.1 GCA_938003945.1 uncultured Bacillota bacterium
GTAAAATTGGATAGAATCGCGCACCATATTGGACTGCCCAAACCCTCTATGGATTTGATAGATGATGAATTGAAAGACGAATTACAAATACTTGTCGCAGAGGGGGATAAAGTTCAAGCTATAAAAAGACTAAAAGATACAACGGGCATAGATTTGAGAGAGGCAAAAGACTTTATAGATAGTTTGTAGATATGCCTCTTTAAACCTAAGGGCACTTTCTTTTTTATAATTTTAGAAGATAAAAAGTCTTTAATTTAGAAAGTTTTATATCCATTTTCGATATAGATAGTCCCCCTAATTCATTTTTATGCGTTTGCCAATCTGGATTCTTCTGGCAACCTATAAACAAAACAATAAAAATTAAACAACTAATTATCAATAACTTTTTTCCCATGTTAAAACCCTCCTTATTTCATACTTAATACCTTAAATAATGGTTTTCGAATTTTCTACAACTAGACAGCGTAATAAAGTTGTTCCTGTGTACTATTATAATTGTAATATTCATGCGAAATGAAATATATCATTGCTTCACTTAATCCATATATAATTTATATATCGGATGACTTACGAAGGATTGCTTTGATAATTATTTTATTGTGAGCAGGACTTGGAATTAATAAGGTAGGTTTGCATGTAGATCCCATAATGATGGAGGGAAGATTATATATTTTTTAGGTTTGAACGGTAATGATTTGAGCTAATAATAAAAAATACTGTAACGATATAATAGAGTAAAGTCTGGCTCATATTACATATTCGGAAAAGTTGATTAGTCATCTCTGGTAGATTACAATAGAAAGAGAAATATTTAAAATGACTTTCTATGAAAAGGTTGGTGCTGATGATTTTTTTGAAGAAACGCATTTGCCAGGGATGTAGGAAGATATATCAATCTTTTATCAATTTAAGCTTGAAGTATAAACTATTGGTATCATTTCTCCTAATAGGAATAATCCCTCTAATTTTTGCAGGATATCTATTCTATGGAGAAAGTTACGATGTTATATTAGACAATGCCGAGCAATATACTATGGAAATGCTTACCCAAATAGATAGAAATATAACGTCGAAGGTACAATATGTAGACAATTTAGCATTAACTATCATAACGAACAAATCTATGAAATCCCTACTAAATGAAAGCGACGAGGTCAATAGGGGTAGAAATATTAGACAGGTAGATACCTATTTAAGAAACATACTAATAGGCTCTAGGGATATATCAGATATACTAATAGTGGATCGAAATGGTACAAGATATGGTATAGAAAATGGCTATTTTGACTCCAATATTGACTTTAAAAAGAGTATATATTACACAGAGGCGTTAAAGGGCAATGGCAATAATATATGGCTAGGGATGAAAGAAAATTTAGTTAAAATGTCATATGAGCGCCCCACGGTATTGCCATCAGTATCAGTCATAAAAGACTTTTATAACGATATATACGAGGGAATTCTCATAATAAACCTAAGACAGGATGTATTAGTAGATATATTGGGCAATCTATATGAGAGCAAGGAAGACAATGTGCTGTTATTAGATAGGGATAAAAACATGATGTTGAGTACCAAGCCATTAGACATGGATTTTAATACTCTAGGTTTTGAGCACATCATAGACGATAATGGAACTTTTATAGAAGATATAACGGGCAGACCAACCTTGATTACTTATCATAGGAACTCAAAGACAGGTTGGTATCTTATGAGCACAATACCAGTTGATGATCTGATATCAAATTCTAAGATCATAAAGAGCGCTATATTTGATATAGTCATAATATTTATATTACTCTGCATCATATTTGCCTTCCTTATATCGTCTAGCATGGTAAAAGGTTTTGATCAGTTGATAGATATGATGGATTATGTACAAAGGGGCAATTTAAATATACATTTAAATTCTAATCGGCAAGATGAATTAGGTCAGCTTAGTAATAGTTTTGATGCTATGATAGGACAATTGGATACTTTAATTGAGAAAAATTATGAGCAGAAGATTCAAGCTGATAGAGCTCAGTTAAAGGCATTGCAGGCACAGATTAGTCCACATTTTCTCTATAATGCTCTAGACTCTATAAATTGGATGTTAATTGAAAAAGAGGAATGGGACATAAGTGAGGTAGTGATTGCCCTTAGTGATTTGCTAAGATATAGTATTAGCAATAATAATGATATGGTGTCTGTAGGAGAGGAAATAAAAAACATAGAAAATTATTTAACTATCCAAAAGGTGAGATTTGAAAATAGATTTAGCTATAAGATAGAGGTGGATAGCACTATTAAAGATAAACTTATTCCTAAGCTGTTGATCCAACCTATTGTAGAGAATGCAGTTGTTCATGGAATCGAAGAAAAGGTTGAAGGGGGTATAATAGCCATTAATGGCTATTATACCGAGGGGATTACCTGCTTTGAGATCATTGATAATGGTCCGGGAATTGCAAAAGAAAAGATAGACATGCTGATGGATAATGATAAGAGTTCACATCTTGGACTTAATAATGTAAATCGAAGGATAAAGCTTATATATGGTTCGGATTATGGTATTACTATTGATAATCGGCCTAATGAGGAAGGCGTTATTGTAAGGGTAATACTACCTGAATCCCTATGACTTCAGTTGGTTTTTAATAGTATTTATTGCATTGATGGAGGTAATAGATTATGAGAGTAATAGTTATTGATGATGAACAAAAAGTCAGAAGAGGACTCAGCCATCTCATAGAAAACGCAGGAGAGGAACATAGGGTTGTAGGTGTAGCAGGGGATGGAGTCACAGCATTTGAAATGATAAAAGAGCTGAAACCCGATGTGATATTTTTGGATATTAAAATGCCCAACATGGATGGTATTGGCCTACTTGATATGTTAGATAGGGAGGATATCAATCTTATAACCATAATTATAAGTGGCTATGCTGAATTTGAATATGCCCAAAAAGCATTACACTATGATGTCTTAGATTATCTATTAAAACCAATACATCCACAAAAGGTGGGGGAAGTGCTAGAAAACGCTAAATCCCAAATAATAAGGCAAATGGAGATGAAAAACCAGCAACAATATGTGAGCAAGAACATATATGAACTTCGAGAAAAATTTTTATATGACATTATATTTGAAACTAAATTTTATTTGGAAGAAGAAATAATAGAAAAGAGTAGTGAGCTAAATATACCAAGTAGTGAATATCGCATATTAGTGATAAAGTTGTTTAAAGATGGATGGAAGGAAGAGTTATCATCTAATGTGCCAAACTATCATATCAAAGATTCCATATCAGATGCTGTAAAAAGATATGGAGAGTATAATATCTTATTTAATGGGCTAGATAGCTTTACAATTGTCTTATACCCTAGAGAGAGTATGGATATATCTAAGTGTGTAGAGCAGATAGAGACAGTTTTATTCAGGAATTTCGGTGAAGTAGAAAAAGTAGGAAGTGTTGGATTTGGCAAGATGTATAATGAATTAATTGATATGCCTAATTCTTATAGGGAAGCATTAGAGATGTTAAAATGCAAACACAGAGATGGTAATTTTCAAAAGGAGTTGGAATGTGTAGATAGATCCCCTACATTGAAAGGGAATAGAGAACTATCTCCCATAGTAATTGAATCTATCAAATATATAAAGAAAAACTATAGATCCAATATAAAACTTGCAGATATTGCCGCAAAGGTATATGTTCATCCCTCATATCTATCAGAGCGCTTCAAAAAGGAAACTGGTGAGAATATAAGTGATTTTATGACAGATTATAGAATACAGAGGGCTAAAGAACTGTTAAGGGAGCTAGAAAACAAAGTATATATGGTGGCAGAGAATGTGGGGTTCAAAGACCAGAGATATTTTAGTCAAGTGTTCAAAAAAAAGACTGGTATGACACCCGTTCAGTATAGAGAAAAATGTTTCTTTGAACAGATTGATGAAATGTGACTAATATATTAAACAAAACCTGAAGATTATCCCATTATATTTTATACTACCTCCTGATAGAATAAAGATACAAATAGAAGGAGGTGGGGATGTGAGGGATATTATAATTGATACCGATATTGGTGATGACATTGATGATGCCTTGGCATTAGCTTTGGCGTTAAATTCACCTGAACTCAATATAAGAGGTATTACAACGGTATTTAGAAATACAGATCTTCGTACACAGCTGGCCTTAAAACTTTTAAAGACATTTGGACGGGATGATATTCCTGTGGCACGAGGTATTGCCAAACCTATTATGGAACAATGGGATACAACTCTAATACCAAACCAATGTGCACTTTTAGATGAAGAAATAGAATATAATTGTAACCTACATGCAGTTGATTTTATAATAGAGGAAGTAATGAAACAAGATAATATTGTACTTGTTCCTATAGGCCCTCTAACAAATATAGCTGCCGCTATAATAAAAAAGCCCAGCATTGTTCACAACACACAGATTGTAATGATGGGAGGAATGGCTAATGTGCCATATCCAGAATGGAATATATTGTGTGATCCAGAGGCAGCTGCCATTGTATTTAATTCAGGGATACCTATAACTATGGTTGGTTTAGATGTCACTTTAAAATGCAGGTTAAACGAAGAACAATTAAATCAGATAAACAAATCAAATAATGAGCAACACAATTTTTTATCAAGTCTTATAGATGTTTGGATGAAGACATCAGGTATTTTACCGATACTACATGATCCCCTTGCCTTAGCAGTACTCATTGATCCGAGTTTGGTAGAGACTCAAGATATGCATATAAAAGTCGAGACAAAGGGAGAATTTACCCGGGGAGTAACTGTAGATTCTGTAAATGTATTTACAGGAGAGAGGCAAAAGCCCAATGCCAATGTGTGCGTTGATGTAGACGCAGACAGGTTTATTGATCTATTTTTAGAAAGAGTTTTTAATATTTAATAGTACTCTAATGCTAGGAGGAAAATTATGAAAAGGTTAGTTGCAGTATTTTTATCAATTCTAATTATATTAAGTGTTTTTGTTGGTTGTTCTAATGACAATGATAAAAAAGAGGGTAATACTTCTCCATCTGATGATAATGCCAAAAAAGAAGACAATGTTACATTGACCTATCTAACTTTAGGTGGCGATTGGGAAAATATGCTGCCTGACATTATTGAACAATATGAAAAGGAAAATGAAAATGTACAGGTAAAACTGGAAGCCTATCCCTTTGATCAATTATTTGAAGTTATTGAGGTGAAGATGGGATCAGGTACAAAAGATTTTGATGTACTAGCGGTAGATGCACCTTTAGTTGCAGCATATACCTACAGAGGTTATCTTGAGCCATTAGATGAATACTTCTCTGAAGATGATAAAGATGTGCTTATACCCAGCTCAATAGAAGCAGGCACAGTTGATGGCAAGTTTATGGCTGCTCCTATGAACACATCGTCTCAATTGATGTTCTATAATAAGACATTACTAAAGGAGGCAGGTGTCTCTCTTCCCTCGGAAGATCCTGAAAAGAGGATGACTTGGGAAGAAGTGGTGGAAGCATCACAGACTGTGATGGAAGAACTTGATCCTGATGGAAGTAATGGTATATGGGGACTTATGTTTGAACAGGTAAGCAGGCCATATCAGATACTAGCTTTGCCTAATTCATTAGGTGGCGCCGGCGTAGGCGATGATGGAATTACTGTAGATGGTATAGTGAATTCTCCTGAGTGGGTGGAGGCATGTAAGTTCTATTATGATATATTCAACACTTGGAAGATAAGTCCTAAGGGAACCAAACCTAGTGAAAGCCAACAGCGTTTTACTTCAGGCAAAGTTGCTTTCTATGTTGGTGGGACATGGGGTACTCCTGTCTATGAGGAGACAGAAAATCTAGAATATGGATATGCTCCCCATCCATACTTTAAGGATGGAAAAGCTGCAACCCCAACGGGAAGTTGGCACTTTGGTGTCAATAGTGAATCAGATCACAAAAAGGAAGCAGCTGAATTTGTAAGATATATGTCAACTGGCAAGGGTAATGATCTATGGATAGAGGCAAACCACGACTTACCTTCCAAAAAACCACTACTAGAGGCTATTATGGAAGATGAAGCATATGATACATTCCCCGAAAGCTCATATAAAATTGCTGCATATGAAGCTATGAACACAGCAGTTCCACGTCCCATAACTTCAGGATATAGGGAGTGGGAAACTATAATAGGGGCTACTCTAGAAGATATTAGAAATGGTGAAGATCCTGAGACGGCTCTAAATGACGCTGTTGAACAGTTAGATAGTGCGCTAGCTAAATACAAAAAATAATAGGTTATATATCTAGTTTTTTAAAGAGATGTATGATGGGGGTATTTATATACCCCTACTATACATTTCTGTAAGTAGGAGGGGACTATGTGAAGAAGAGAATCGTACCGTATATGTTTATTTTACCAGCTATGGTGTTACTTATAATATTTAAAATATATCCTATATTCATAGCTATAATAGGTAGCCTATTTGATAGTGGATTTGGAGGTAGTAAGGCATTTGTAGGGATTGCTAATTATTTAAGACTATTTAAAGATGGCGTATTTTGGCAGTCACTTAAGGTAACGTTACTCTTCAATATTTTTGTCAACCCTATCCAAATAGCGTTGGCTCTATTTATGGCATTATTGGTCAATGAGCAAGTAAAAGGGATTAACATATTTAGAAGTGTATATTATGTACCTGTAGCCATATCTATGACTGTAGCTGCTGTAATATGGGGTATAATGTTAAACCCCAACTCAGGTATAGTGAATAGCTTTTTAGGTATATTTGGTATATCTCCTCAGCCATTTTTGACCAGCCAAAGGCAAGCTCTTCCATCTATAATTGCTATAACGTCATGGAAAGGGGTACCCTATTGGATGATGTTTCTATTGGCAGGGCTACAAGGTATACCTAAAAGTATCTATGAAGCAGCCAAGATTGATGGTTGTAATAAGTTAAATACCATATTTAAAATTACTATTCCCTTGCTCAAAAGGTCACTAGCTTTTGTAGTTATCTCAGATACTATTACTAATTTACTTTTATTTTCGCCCATGTATATATTGACTAACGGTGGTCCAAATATGTCTACAAATGTGCTAATGTATGAAGCTTATAAATCTGCTTTTAGTTACATGGATATGGGTAGGGCCTATTCAATGATTACAATACTTTTAATTTTAATATTTATTGTTGTTGGAATGCAGACACGTCTATTGAAAGCAGATTATTAAAATGGAAATATGAAAAGTAGGGGGATTTGGTGTGACAGAGAAATATTGTTATAGAGATAAGATGAAAAGGGGAGAAATAGCAGGGAAAGTACTTATATATATTATACTGACCTTAGTGGCTATTGTTATATTATTTCCGTTATTTTGGGCAATTAGCTCTTCACTAAGACCCGATGAGGAAATATTTAAGTATGTTACACCTTTTTCAGCCAAGGCTATTTTCCCACAGAATCCTACTATACAGGCTTATAAGAATTTATTTACTGTAAGAAAGTTCTATATTCCAATAAAGAACACAATAATAGTAGCGGTTATAAATATTGTGTTGGGATGTATTGTAAATGCGTTTGCAGGTTTTGCATTTGCTAAATTTGACTTTAAATTTAAAAAACCACTATTTGTCCTTGTAATGTTATCTTTTATGGTTCCATTTGAGTCTATTGCAATACCTCTATATAGCTTGATAAATAAGTTAAATTGGGTAGATACCTATTATGCCCTCTTGGCGCCGGCAATAGCAAATGGACTAGCTATATTCTTATTCAAACAGTTTTTTGAGGATATACCTGACAGTATTATCGAATCTGCTACAATCGATGGCGCAGGTTGGATGACTATATTTTTTAATATTGTATTGCCCCTATCTGTACCCGTAACTATAACCGCATGTTTGATGATATTTATGGGGCAATGGGAATCATTTATGTGGCCTTTGATTGCTGCTAGATCTACCAATTTAAAGATGATACAGGTGGCACTAACAGACTTTCAAATGGAGCACACTACACTTTGGTCAGAACTATTTGCAGCTTCAATAGTAACAGCTATAATACCAATATTGTTTTTGTTACCATTTCAAAAGTTCTATGTACAAGGTGTTACTGATGCAGGTGTTAAGGAATAAAAAAACACCCTCGTATTTCTCGAGGGTGTTTTTTATTCATATTAAATCCAGCATTAGCTAACTCTCTACCAGCTCACTTGCTTTATTTATCTTAAAAGCTGAAGTACTGTCTGAGGAGCTTGGTTTGCCTGAGCAAGCATTGCTGTTGCAGCCTGCTGAAGTATGTTCTGCTTAGTGAACTCCATCATCTCTTTTGCGATATCTACGTCTCTTATACGGCTTTCAGCAGCCTGTAGGTTCTCAGCTGAAGTATCAAGGTTCTTTATAGTATGCTCTAGTCTATTTTGCATAGCACCTAGCTTAGAGCGCTCAGCTGATACTGTTTCAATTGCACTGTTTATGGTTGTTATTGCCGAGTTCGCCGTTTTTTGGCTAAATACATTAATTCCCACTTTATCCACTACAGTTTCTGTTTTTGTATTAACAGTTACAGTTGTATCTTCTGGTGGGGTTACTACTTCTCCACCTTCAAAAGCATCTGTTGTGGTGACAACGATTCCAGCATCTCCAGCTACGGATTCTAATGCAGCTTTAACATCAGCATTAGTAGCCGTTATTGTACCGCCGCCTGTTTCCCCTTCTTTTGCGGTTTGTGCAAGGGTTATAGTTATATCACCGTTCTCGTCAATTGTCGCTGTTGTCTCTTTTACTTCTTCGTCACCGAGGTTGGCAAATGAAAT
>CALKWW010000072.1 GCA_938003945.1 uncultured Bacillota bacterium
TCTCTTTCTTTTGCCTTCTCTAAATATCTCTCCCCTTCATATAAAGTAATCCTAACAGGAGTTTTTGCATCGGCAATATATATACCACCAGATATAGTAATATTCGGGTTATAACATGCAAACCTACTTAACTCTTTCTTTATTTTCCTAGCAAGAGTTATAGTCCAGTCCCAAGGACCTATTATGACTAAATCATCTCCTCCGGAAAAGTTAATATAGAAGAGATTGTCCAGATCTACAGCACCATTGTTATTGGTTTTTATATACTCATCATATAGGTCTTTGCATATTTTATTTATATATCCACAGAAAAACAGATCTATCATTCTACTTAGAGTAGAAATTCGTGCTATGCTTTTATTCTCATCCTCAAAACCTGTAGAAAATATTGTCCCTAGATTATCTATATCCATTTTTAATACTGCAATTTTATCATCGCCTTCTGCCATTGGACCTATATCATTAAAAGAAGCCACTACACCTTTAACAGTCGGCACAGTATTGCCAACAAACTTTGTTCGGCCAAATCTGCCCGTTCCATTTATATTTTCGGTCATAAATCCTATATCCATATTGTCAAGTTCCGAATAAAAACATACTTGCCCCATCATGCCAAAGTCCACTTTGACATCACATTCTAGAGCCTTTTTTTCAAAATCATATACTATATATTTTAATTTGTCCTTTACTAAATTTTCTCCTAGGTTAATGTGAGAGCTACATTCTGCACATATATTCTTCCCAATAATTGCGTCTTGCCCATGACAATATATACAAATATTCTGTGTTTTGTAAGTTCTTATAAAAAAATCGTTTTTTTCTGCATCTATTATTTTTAAAAACTTTTGGTTCTTTGCCCTTGCAACCTCTTCTTGTAGTTTCGTAATAGAATGGGCATAGTTTTTTATACCATCATCATCTGTTTCTATATATGCCAGTACTAGGCCCAATCTTGTCCTATATTTACTATACAGATATTTCTGTATAGCTAACTCAAGCTCAGCTAGTTTCTTTTTTATCTCTTCCGTATTTGGAAGTAGTATTTGAAATGTTCCACCTCCACAGTATAATATATTTGAGATGGTAAGGCCCGTTTCTCTAACTATATACTTACTCATAAAATCAATAAGTACATTTACATAAAAAGATTTACCTCTTAAGCTCTTTGAAACATCCTTCTTAGTCTCCTCTCCCTCCGTCACTTGATATATAAAACTTTGAATGCCAGAGACATCACCTGCAAGAAGTATATACTTATTCGTCTGTTGCTCTTCATTTTTATAATATTCATTTAAGCAGGTAGCTATAGCAGATGTAGTCTTCAAATGTTCGAACAAACTTACATCTGAATAACCAGCTATAAAATATGGAACAAAAGTAGTATATCTCTCAAGTATATAGTATATTTTATTATAAGTTCTCTCTCTATCTGCTTGAGTATTTGTTATCTTACCCTGTCCCAACTCTCTTTCCATATCTTTTTTCATTGATTTTAATAAATCAACATATTCACTCTTTGACCCTTGCGTTTCCAATAGCTCTTCACTTATGGGAAAAATATCATCAGATATGTTAAGTGGTACTAGACTATAATAATAATTTCCCCCTTTGTATTCTTTCCCAATATTGATATCTTGGAATATTGAATATAGTCGCTTATTGGCATCACTGGCTTTATGTTTTAAGTCCTCGTCACTGTCTATACCAGCTGATAACATACTTGCTTCTAATATCAGCTTTTCACTTTTTCTCTTTAGCGCATCAGCTTCTGTTAAAATCGCAGATTTGCCCCAGATACTTCCTACATATTTTTCTATACTGTCTTCTGTGCATACTCCAAATCTTTTTTCCAATTTACCTACATCATGAATTAGAGCAGCAAGAGCTATATTATAGTTGTCTATCATCCCTACACCTCCCTTAATACTTCCTAAACTTTACATGTTCAAACTCTCGAGAAATTCTGACCCTCTCCCCATTCTTCTCCTCCACTATTCTTCGATTGGTAGTGGCATAGACAGGAATAATATCTTTAGATATGCAATAGCTTACAATTTTCATAGTAGCCCCATAATCTCCCTGCACTAATGCATAGTCGCCTGGTTTACCATTTAAATCAATCCAACGCACTATTTCGTCTAAGTATTTATCTAGATCATCTAAATTCGGAGGAACATTTGCCCACTTAGCTAAAAGCTTATCATCTAGCGCTGCAAACTTTGATATTCCAAATCTCTTTTTGGCTTCTTCTCTCTGCTTATCGGTGATCTCATGGGAAAATATAAGAAGCATCTGTTTCTCTTCTGCTTCGTCGTATTCCATAGATTCATTGCATAACAATGATTCTGCCCTATCTATATTATTCCTAAGAGAAGTTGAAAACCTAGAAGGATCTGCTGGATCTTTTCTCCAACCTGCATGATTTATGTCATTTCTACGTTGTGCCATATCATAAATAAGTTTGAAGAACTCATTGGCCTTTGGCTTTTTCATATCAACCGCTAAACAATCTGCATCTATGTAGCCTTTAGACACCATATATGCATAGGCGTTTATATTGCTTCTTTCATTCCCTTTTAATTTATCTATATTGCATTTATCACAAGCATAGCTTATAAGTCCCTCTTGCAATATAGTAAGCCCTTGTTGATACATACCATTATCTAAACACCACTTAGCAGCTTCTATAATATTGACGCTGTCATCATTATGACTAAACCTGTCAAATCTGTCTTTTAACATACCTATTATAGGTGCTAGCGGTTTTATTTTCCCATGGGCAGTACTTTCTGCTACCTTATCTACATTTGTCTTCAATAGTGATGCTGCATTTGTAATCTCTTGACCTCTACATGTAAGTATTACTTCGTTAAATTCTCTCATTGACTCTGCAAGTTTTTTCAATATATTTGGATCTCTGAACAAAATTGCTCGATCCTCAGTTTTTCCTGACTTCGAAATATCTCTATTTATCTCTGTATTTATTTTCTTTACTTCCGACTGTGTAAGCTCATATATTATAGATGCATCACCTGTAGATAAATATCTATCAATACCTATAGTCCAATCAAACAAATCTACAAAAGGTGTTAAGTCAAATATAGGGGCATTTCTCTCCTCAATGGTCATCGCCTCTATGTCTCTCCGACTACCCAAAGTTTCGAATGCACCATAATATATAGCATTTACTTTGCAATTCTTTACGATTCGAGCATAATTGATTATTATAAAAGTGAGCATCGGCAGATATCTAAATGAGTGGGTTATATCGAGTATTATTTCATCTCCCTCTTCCAGTTCATCTAAGATAATCTCAAATAATTTCCATAATTCGTCCTCATTTTGGCCATCTGGTATATGTTTTGTGCATACTTTTATGTTTGTTCGTTTCGATATGTTTTTTAGCTCATCGCGTAGTCCAGGCCTTTCACTATCATACTTATTAGTGAGCCAATTTGTCTTATATGCGTATTCTGTAGTAAATACAACTATCTTATCTGGAACTATACCTTGTTTATCTAATATTTCAATAAGTCCATGTTGGATATAACAACAGTCATCAATCTTTTGATTTCTTAAATAATAATTACACGGAATATAACCTCCAGCACCTAAAAGTGAAATAAACTTTAGCATAATTTATCACCTACTATGTATTCGTATAATCCTAATCCTTCTTTAAATAAGATTTCAAACTGTTCTTGGTGCTCTACACACCTTTGTACTTCTTTCCTTTTACCTCTAGATCCATGAACAGCGACATTCCTAGTATGTTTTAAATCATAATATGTATTGATTTGCTTATCATCTTGAAAAACTGTGTGTTTGTTTTTGTCTATATATTTTCCAATATTTTCTGCTGTTTTATAATGTAGACTATCACTAAATCCATATTTTCTACCTATTGCCACGATAAGACCCTCGTATAGAAGTATTAGCGCCTTTAAATATTGCTTTTTATCAAAGAAAAACATTGCTCTCTCTACCATGCGCCTATCTAGAGATGCACCTATGAGGGAATCTATATCATCTTTTATGTACTGCGCAATAATAGCCTCATGATTATCTTGCGTTATTTTCTCTGCAAGTTTGTCACTTATTTTCTCTAGATCGCTCCTAGGCTGTCTATTCATCTCTAACCAAAAATATGTCTTATCAGTATCTGGTATTCCTAATTCATCTAAGAGAGCAGGAAAGTAGCCTGAATTGTTGAATGTAGCTAAACTTTCCGCATATGAAACTAGTGTATTTATAAAGTCCATTCTTAAAACTGGAGTAGGTTCACTCCCATCTTTACGACCCTTTTTTAAATCATAAGCGCCATAATATACCACGATGTCAGAAATGTTTCAATGTCATTAGTGCAAAAGCCATAATCACTGGCATATGTCTCAAGCCATGTGTTATATCAAGGACTATCCGTCGCGGCTCATCTGGTATCTCCCTTACCATATGATCTATATATATTTCATAATCTAGTGGATCAACTATTATAAGGCGAATACCTGGCATGAAACCTCTAAGAGCCTTTTCCCATAGATTAAGCAGTTCCTCAGAAAGTCCGTTATTTTCTTCATCATAAACCTTAGCATAAAGTTCTATCATATCATCATGTTCTTTTTCGTCTAGCAGATATAGAAGTTCTGACCAGCTAGATTTATCGGTACCAAATATGAGCCATTTATCGACATCATGGCCTTGCTTTGTTAACACTTTGTATAGAGCAGACCCAAAAAACGAAGTGTCAATTATATGATTTATTTCATCAAAGTGATAATGGGCCTTAGCATAGCCTTTACTTTCCTCTTGTCTCCCCCTACCCACACCTATCAGAGAGATAAATACTACTTTGTCATCTCCCATATGAAACCCTCCCTTGATATTTTGTGTTCCGAATTTAATAAACTTAATTTATTTGTGTTTGCTAGATATATACTCTATAAGGACTAGTTATCTATATATGTAATAAATACTTTCGCTTATTAACGTATTCGAGATCTATTTCCAAAATCCTGCACAAAATACCAGAAAACGATATATCTAGTAGATTGTTTTTAAAACAGCACAAGTGACCAAATTACATTATATATATAATAACGTCTATAAAAATTGTAGCAATTTAAATTTTATGTGAATCTGTCTCAATAATTCCCCATATTTATAACTTTAAAAAAATTCTATTGTATAGCATAATATTTATCTAGTTTTCATTAAATATATTGTATCTACCATTGTGATTGTTGATTATATAACTCAATAGCCTTTTTTATTCTTTTGTTCCATAAACAAGCCCATATAATTCACCCATTTCAATCCATTCATCTTTGATCTCTCTATATAGCCCTTTGTCATCACTTTTAATAACCCGAGCTCTATTATCAAAACTCATAATCCATGGTTTTAATTTGTGCCAATCTTGTACATGTATTGTGTAAATAAATGTATATTCATCAATTACTTGTAATGTCCCTTCTAGGTTCTCTCTTTTTACTTTATCTATTAAAAAATTCCTCTTATTAAATTCTTCTACCTCGAACAAAATCTTTACCTTTTTAAAATCACTACTTTGAATTTCCTTAAATTCTTTTATCTTTTGTTCTAATTTCATATTCTTAGTTTGATCATTCAGTTTTTGAATTTCCATAATCTCTTGAACCTCTAAAACCTTTAGACAATCCATATTTGTAATCATATGTAGATACCACTTACCATAGCCATTATCCCATATAATTTTAAATGGAAAACCTATTATCGTATTTTGTTTCTCATGGTCATCATAATAGCAAATTTTTACCTTACCTTGATTTGCAATAATATGCTCCAAATCCCAAATAATCTCTTCGTCTATAACTTGTTGAAAATTTGAATATTTAAATAAAAATAGATTCTCTAACTTATCAAGATAAAGACCTCTTATATAATGCATATATCTTCGAAGAGAATCCTTTAAAAATCTCCCTAGGGAAAGAGGGTATTTAACTTGAGAAAAATAACACACCGCAAGATATAGCTTTATTAGCTCATCATCTGTGAAATGTTTGAAGATATCTTCTTTCTTTTTATATAACACTCTGTTATCTCTCTTTAACTTTTCTATAATGCCCTTAGCAGACATATCTTCGAGTATTCTCCTTGTGGTACTTTTAAAATCCCTCTCTATAGAAATTTTACTCTCAATCTTTTCATTAATTTCATCCAAACATAGTCCCCCATCTTCCCACAATATAATATAGACATTAAAATATATGCTCAGACTCAAAGGCGTATAGTTGCGTATTAGATAGCTTTCAACGAAATAATTTTCCACAATATTATAATATGTAAAATTTAATCGCACATATTTTTTGCCTCCTTTTGTTATTTCTT
>CALKWW010000073.1 GCA_938003945.1 uncultured Bacillota bacterium
TACACGATTTCCAGTCGTGCACCTTCAGCCAGCTCGGTCATCTCTCCATATGGCTAGTTGATAACTTCAATATTTTGAGGTTATTTAAAAAACCTCTTTGCAACACTTATATAGTATATAATGTCAAGCGAAAAAAATCAAGGCTTTTTTTATATCGATTTCTTGCAAACAACTGCAATTAGTTTAGCATTAATTTCATAAAATATATGTATATCCTTTGTAAACAGGTAGTATTTAAATATACAATTTATAAACATATAACAAAGTTAAACCCAAAGTTAAATAAATTAACAAAAGTTAATGGAAATATTAATAATTATAAAGCGAGTATTGACATTATTTATTTATACATTATAATAGATATATAGTTATGTATGTTTCTTAGGAGGGACAAAATGTCATACGATCTAATTACTAAATGCCCTGTATGTGATAATAAGCTTGAAATTATAAAGGTACATTGCCCACATTGTGACACTAGCTGCGAAGGACGATTTACTCTTGACAAATTTAGCTATCTTACTCAAGATGAAAAGTATTTTATAGAAGTATTTCTAAAATGTAGGGGCAATATCAAGGATGTAGAGAAGGAGCTAGGTATCTCCTATCCTACTGTACGCAATAAACTAGATAATATCATAAACCATCTAGGTTATGAGGTAAATTATTCACAAGAAAAAAAGGTTGATAAGGAGGATATGCTCAATAAAATTGAAAGAGGGGAGATATCTGTTGATGAAGCTATTGAGAGGTTTAAAAAATAAAGAAGGAGGAGAAACCATGGGGGACGATCTTAAAAAAATATTGCAGATGGTAGAAGAAGGTACTATAACTGCGCAAGAGGCTGAAAGACTTATAGGAGCTATCAGAGAAAATGAAGAGCAGAATAAATCGACAGAGGATACGGGGCGGAAGAATAAATTTCTTCGCATAAGAGTTTTAGAGGAAGGAAAATCAAAGGTAAATGTAAATATCCCTTTGTCGTTAGTGGATATAACAGCCAAAGTAGGGACGAAATTTATCCCATATGATGATATACCAAATGGAGAGGAATTAAAGGATATAGATTGGAAAGAGATATTAGATGCAATAAAAAAAGGTGCTTCTGGCAAGTTGGTGGACATACAAGATGGAGATGATGTGGTTGAAATATATGTAGAATGAGGAGGAATTGGACTTTTTGGCGGATAGCGAGTATAATGGAATCTAATTATATATAAATGTATGGGAGATACTAGTCGCCTCTATCGTACGATAGAGGCGACTAGTATCATATTAATATTTTGGGAGGCGTAAGAATGGATAATTACAAGGTGGGATTATCCGCAGCTCGTATTGCCATAGTGGTAAATATATTTCTATGTGCTTTTAAAATAGTAGCTGGAATTATAGGTAAGAGTACTGCCATGCTCGCTGATGGTGTACATACCCTTTCAGACATTTTAGCTACGTCAGTTGCGGCTATTGGCCTTACAATAGCATCTAAGGATGCAGATGATGAACATCAATATGGACATGAGAGATACGAACCACTATTTGCAAAGATTATAAGTACCATATTGATCATAACAGGGTTTTTCATAGGTTTTGAAGGTATTAAAGCACTTATACAAGGAGATATTGAGATCCCGGGAAGGATTGCTCTCATTGCAGCCATAGTATCTATAGTGCTCAAAGAAGGTCTCTATTGGAATACAATAAGAGCAGCTAGGAAGATAAAGAGTATATCTTTAGAGGCTGATGCATGGCATCATAGATCAGATGCACTGTCATCCATAGGTACGTTTGCTGGGATATTGGGTGCAAGGCTAGGAGCGAGAGTGCTCGACCCCATAGCGGGAGTAGTGGTTAGTGTACTCATAATTAAGGTAGGGGTGGAGTTTTGGCTCAAAGCAAGTAAAGGCTTAGTAGACGTAGCAGCGCCTCCTAGAACGGTAGATGAGATAAAAAAGATAGCCATGGATGTAGAGGGGGTCAAGGGGATAAATACCTTAAAGACAAGGCTATTTGGGAATAGGTTATATGTGGATATAGAGATTGCAGTCGATGGGGATATTACAGTTCAAGAGGGCCACGATATAGCAGAGGAAGTTCATGATAAAATAGAGAGGGACATTGAGGAGACTAAGCATTGTATGGTCCATGTAGATCCATATGTGGATGAAGAGGATCTATAAAGGAGTTCAAAAAGATTTTGTATTAAATGTGGAGCAAGCTACAACTATGTAGTTTGCTCTATTAATTTATAGTAATACATGCCTTTGACTGTAACATAGAATTTATAGCTTGACAAACATAAAACTTAAGTATATTCTATTAGCAAAAAGTTCGTTAATAAATTAACGAATAATAGGTGAGAGGATGTGAGGGGGATTGGAAATCATCATTTGTGTCGGGAGTTCTTGTCATCTCAAGGGTTCATATGAGGTTATAAAAGAGTTAGAGCGACTTGTAGAACTGAACGGTCTAGGAGACAAAGTAGAACTCAAGGCTTCTTTTTGCATGGGGCAATGCACAAAAGGTGTTTCTGCAACATTGGATGGTAAACCTGTAAATTATTTGACAAAAGACAATGTGGAACAGTTTTTCAATGAGAAAATAATGGGGAGGTTAACTCCATGAGTGTAATAAATTTTAAAGAGGCAAATTGTCAAAATTGCTATAAATGCATAAGGGTATGCCCTGTCAAATCCATAAAAGTTGAGGGCGAACAGGCTCAGATTATGCACGATGAATGTATATTGTGTGGAGCATGTCTTTCTGCATGTCATCAGAATGCAAAAAGTGTCAGAAGTGATATATGGCGTGTGAAGGAATTCTTAAAAGAAGGGCAAAAAGTAGTGGTTAGCCTTGCTCCTTCATTTGTTGCGGCTTTTGACTATGAGCATCCAGGACAGGTAGTGGGGGCAATAAAGGCCTTAGGCATTGATTCAGTTCAAGAGACGGCCATAGGCGCTATGAATGTGTCTAAAGAGTATAAAAGACTTATGCAGGAGGGCAAAATGGACAACATAATTACAACTTGTTGTCCGACTATAAATCTATTGGTGGAGAAATATTATCCAGAACTTATTCCTTATTTAGCCCCTGTAATAACACCTATGCTTGCCCATGGACGAATAATAAAGCATACTTATGGATGGAATAACGTAAAGGTGGTGTTCATAGGGCCATGTATATCTAAAAAAGAAGAGGGGCAGGATCATCAGGTGGAAGGTGCTATAGATGCAGTGCTGACCTTCAATGAACTGCTCTCTTGGTTAGGGGAAGAGAAAATAGAGATAAAAGATCAAGAGCCCGAGCTCTTCGATGGGGTGGAACCTCTAACTACCCGTAGTTATCCTATTCCCATGGGTGTAATAAAGAGCATGGATTTTAAAGATGACTGCTATGATTACCATGTGACAAGTGTAGATGGTATAGAACAGTGCAAAGAGATGTTAGAGGCCCTAAAGACTAGGGCATTAAATGGTTATTTTATAGAGATGAATAGCTGTTTAGGTGGTTGCCTTAGGGGACCTGCAATGCCTCACTCTAATGGTCTATATTTTAATAAGAGGCAACAGTTAGTTGAATATGCTAGGGAACAGCAGGGTATATGTACAGGTAGTGGTAGTAGTTATACCGATATAGAAATGGGAAGGATATTTGTAGATAAGAGTAACCATGATCCTATTCCAGATGAGGACATAATAAGGGAGATATTGAGAAAGATTGGAAAGGTTACAAAGGATCAGGAATTAAACTGTGGTGCCTGTGGATATCCTTCATGTAGAGAAAAGGCTATAGCGGTATACCAAGGCAAGGCAGAGTTATATATGTGTCTACCCTATATGAGGCAGAGAGCTGAATCCCTTTCAAATGCCATAATAAGTTCTGCCCCCAATGTGATAATGGCGGTAGATGAAAACTTGGATATACGGGAGTTCAATGGCGCCGGCGAGCGTATGTTTTCAATGCCACGGCAGATGGCCATCGGAAAGAAGGTATACGAGTTAGTAGATAGTAGCGATTTTGAATATGTACTGTCTACCCATAGACCCATTATAAATAAGAAGGTAGAGTACCCTGAATATGGAGTAGTGACTGCTCAAACCATAGTGTACGTAGAGGATCAGGAATTTATAATAGCAATATTTAGAGACATAACTCGTGAGGAACGACAGGCAAAGCAGATATACAAGATGCGTATGGATACTGTGGATATGGCACAAGAAGTTATAGATAAGCAAATGCGAGTTGCCCAAGAGATAGCCAGTTTACTTGGAGAGACTACAGCAGAGACAAAGGTAACATTGACTGAACTAAAAGATCTGATTTTATATGATGGAGAGGATTGAGTATGAACTTTTATATAGATTCTTTCTATGAAAGTTTAAATAGATATGGGGAAGAGCTATGTGGAGATAAGGTTGAGATTGTACGAGGTGGAGATTCACTTATAGTTGTATTGGCAGATGGCTTGGGTAGTGGTGTAAAGGCCAATATATTGGCAACCCTCACTAGTAAGATAATAGCTACAATGCTAGAGAAGGGGGCAAGGGTGGAAGAAGCTGTAGAGACGATAGCTCAGACCCTTCCCATCTGTAATGTGAGAAAACTTGCCTATTCAACATTTACAATTCTTCAAATATTTAAAAGTGGAGAAGCCTATTTAGTAGAATTCGATAATCCTTCTGTATTTTTCATAAGGCAGGGAAAACTCTTTGACATTCCCTTTGAATTTCGCAATATAAATGGCAAGAACGTAAGGGAGAGCAGATTTAATATTGGAGTTGGTGATACTATTGTTATGGTTAGCGATGGTATCATACATGCAGGTGTCGGTGCATCTCTTAATTTAGGTTGGAAATGGGAGAATGTAGCCGAGTATCTATTAGATAATGTAAAGCCTCATATGCCTGCTCGGGAGATATCCCACTCTCTTGTGACAGTATGTGATCAACTATATGAACAAAAGCCGGGGGATGATGCGACTGTAGTTGCAATAAGTATAAGAGAGCCACTAGAAGTAAGTATGATGGCAGGTCCGCCAGTGTCTAGGAAAGAGGATAGAGAAGTGGTGGAAAAATTCATGTCAGATGGTGGTAAAAAAATAGTATGTGGTGGCACCACTGCTCAGATAGTGGCTAGGGAACTTGGGCGGAATATTGAAACCTCTATGGAGTATCATGACAAGACAATTCCCCCCATAGCCTATATAGAAGGGATAGATCTTGTGACAGAGGGGGTTCTCACGCTTACAAGAGTTGTGGACATTATCAAATCATATATATATGGAAATGAGATGAAAAATGATGCATTAAACCATAAAGATGGGGCTGCTCGTATAGCTCGTATGCTAATGGATGATTGTACCCATTTTAAGTTGTATATAGGCAGGGCAATAAACCCAGCCCATCAAAATCCAAATCTTCCTGTTGATTTGAGTATAAAGCTGAAATTATTAGAAGAACTTGCCCAGCTTATGACCACACTTGGGAAGAGAGTAGAAAAATACTATTTCTAAGAAAGGGGAAATGAGGTTGGTAGAGTTTACAACAAGTGTCCAAAAGATAAGATATGAAGTACTTAGGGAAGTATCATATTTAGCATTTAATGATCAATTAGATGACGGATTAGATGAAGTGCCATATAAAATAATTTCAGGTAGTAAGGCAAGGTTTCGCTGTTGCATATACAAAGAGCGAGAGATAGTGCGAGAAAGAGTAAGGCTTGCTTGTGGATTACTACCTTATGGGGCAAAGGGCAACAGGAAAGATGGGCAGATAGTATATGTAATAGAAGAGGCGTGTGAAGGATGTCCAATATCTCGGTTCCAGGTGACAGAGAATTGTCAAGGTTGTATGACTAAGCGTTGCAGAGAAGCTTGCCCATTTGGAGCCATAACCATAGCGGGTAAGAGAGCCTATATAGATCAAGATAAGTGTAGAGAATGTGGTAGATGTAAGGATGCATGTCCATATAATGCCATTGCCGATTTGATGCGCCCTTGTAAACGAAGTTGTCCTGTAGATGCAATATCCATGGATGAGGATAAAAAGGCAGTAATAGATGAGGGAAAATGTATAAATTGTGGGGCATGTGTCCGTGAATGTCCATTTGGAGCTATGGCAGATATATCATATATTGTAGATGTGATAGAGGAGATTAAGGGAAAAGGGAGTGTATATGCTATATTTGCACCTTCAATAGAAGGACAGTTTGCTCAAGATATAAATGTGAATATGATAAAGGGAGCCCTATTAGAGCTTGGATTTGACGGTGCATTTGAGGTAGCACTTGGAGCAGATGCAATTGCTTTACATGAGGCAGAAGAAGTGTTAGAAGCGATAGATGAAGGCAAATTTAAAACCACATCTTGTTGTCCAGCATTTGTGTCCATGGTGGATAAGCATTTTCCTAAGCTCATACCAAATATCTCAAATACAGTATCTCCTATGGTGGCCATGGCAAGATATATAAAGGAAAAAGATCCAAAGGGTAAGGTAGTATTTATAGGTCCATGTATGGCTAAAAAACATGAGATGATTTCTGATTGGGCAAGGGATTATGTAGATTATGTACTTACATTTGAAGAGATAATTGCAATGCTAGATGCAAAGAAAATTGAGTTCGATGAAGAGCGAGGAGAGAGGGAGGCCTCGACCTATGGAGTGGGATTTGCACAGAGTGGTGGTGTGGTAAATGCGGTTAATAAAATAGTTAAAGAGAAACAATTAGAAAACAAAATAATTCCCCGGAGCTGTAATGGTGCCACAGAATGTAAGAAGGCTCTTGCAATTGCCAACGCAGGCAAACTTATGGAGAATTTGATAGAGGGAATGGTGTGTGAAGGAGGCTGTATAGGGGGACCAGGCTCTATAACTGAGACTAATACTGCTAAAAGGAATATAAATAAAAAGATTATAGGAAACAACATAGATAAGATTACAGAGAATGTTAAAAAGTTTAACTTTGACAGTATAGATTTGGATAAAAAAATATAAGAAATTGGCAAAAACTATTGACAAAATTTTAACGATGTTTTATAATTGCAATTAGATTCGTTAAAAAATTAACAATAAGGTCATTGAGATCAAACTTTACCAGTTAAGTAATGAAGACAAGAGAGTTTTTAGTATATAAAGGACGACAAAAATAGGGAAGTTAAACTTTCCTATAAAATATAAAAGTTTAAATTTTTAAGAGAAAGAGGGTAGCTTATGAGTAAAAATGAGAAGAAAACTCAGAAGAAACCAGAAGTAAATGTAAAAGCCATGGTAGACGAATTGGTGGATCGCTCCCATCGAGCTTTAGAAGAGATGATAAAACTCGATCAAGAGCAGGTAGACAAGATTGTAAAGGCCATGACATTAGCTGGTATTGACAACCATATGCGTCTTGCAAAACTGGCTATACAGGAGACGAATAGAGGAATATATGAAGATAAGATAATAAAAAATCTATTCGCCACAGAATATGTATATCACAGTATAAAATACCAGAAGACAGTAGGAATAATTGAAGACAATGAACATGAGGACTATGTAGAGGTGGCAGAGCCTGTAGGTGTCATAGCAGGGGTAACTCCAGTAACTAACCCTACATCTACTACTATGTTTAAGTCTATAATTTCTATGAAGACTAGGAATCCAATAATTTTTGCATTCCACCCATTTGCTCAGGAGAGTAGTAGTGAGGCAGCTAGAGTGGTAAGGGATGCTGCAATCGCAGCCGGTGCGCCTGAAAATTGCATACAGTGGATTGAGACACCATCTCTAGAGGCCACTCAGACACTTATGGCCCATAAGGGAATATCTTTAATACTCGCAACTGGTGGTTCTGGAATGGTTCAATCAGCATATAGCATGGGTAAACCTGCACTAGGTGTAGGTCCAGGAAATGTACCTTGTTTTATTGAAAGGACTGCCAATGTAAAGAGGGCGGTCACTGATCTTATCCTATCTAAAAGTTTTGATAACGGTATGATATGCGCATCTGAACAGGCGGTTATTTTAGATAAGCCAATAGCCGATGCTGCTATGACATTTATGCGGGAGAATGACTGTTATATATTAAACGAGGATGAGAAAGCTAAGGTTGAAAAGACTGTAATAGATATAGATAAGGGTGCAGTAAATCCGGCAGTTGTAGGGCAAAGTCCCCATCATATTGCAAAGCTTGCAGGGGTAGATGTACCTGAGGATACAAAGATATTAGTAGCTCCTATTGATGGCGTCGGACCTGATTATCCTCTATCCAGAGAGAAGTTAAGTCCTGTGCTTGCACTGTATGTAGTTGACGGTGCAGATGAAGGTATAAAGAGAGCCCATGAGATAATTTCCTTTGGTGGTTTAGGACATTCAGCAGTTATACATTCTGAAGATGAGGATGTAATTGATAGATATTCAAATGCCATGAAGGCCGGAAGGATAATAGTCAATTCGCCATCTAGCCATGGTGCAATAGGTGATATATATAATACAAATATGCCTTCTCTCACATTAGGTTGTGGCTCGTTTGGTCGAAATTCAACTACAGCAAATGTATCAGCAGTAAATTTGATAAATAAAAAGCGAGTGGCAAAGAGGAGGGTCAACATGCAGTGGTTTAAAGTACCGCCAAAGATATACTTTGAGGCAGGATCACTTCAGTACCTTGAGAAGATGCCGGATATAAATAGGGCATTTATTGTGACTGATCCACATATGGTGAAATTAGGGTTTGTAGATGATATACTCTACTATCTGAGGAAACGAGAAGATTATGTAAATAGTAAGATATTTTCTGAAGTAGAACCAGACCCTTCAATAGAGACAATTGAACGTGGTGTAAAGATGATGAGGGAGTTTGAGCCGGATGTGATAATTGCATTAGGTGGCGGTTCTGCAATGGATGCAGCTAAAGGTATGTGGCTATATTATGAATATCCTGATACCGATTTTAGAGCGTTGAGGCTTAAGTTTATGGATATACGTAAGCGAGCCTATAAATTTCCCAAATTGGGACGGAAAGCTCAGATGGTGGCAATACCAACTACATCAGGCACAGGTTCAGAGGTCACCTCATTTGCCGTCATAACTGATAAAAAGAGAAATATCAAATATCCATTGGCTGACTATGAACTTACTCCTAATGTGGCAATAATAGATCCAGAGTTTGTAATGACAGTACCCCCACAGGTGACAGCTGATACAGGTATGGATGTATTGACACATGCTATAGAGGCATATGTATCAAATATGGCTTCTGACTATACTGATGCTCTTGCTATAAAGGCGGTACAGTTGGTATTCGAATATCTGCCTAGGGCTTACAAGAATGGTCAAGATAAAGTGGCCAGAGAGAAGATGCACAATGCATCATGTATGGCTGGTATGGCATTTACAAATGCATTCCTAGGTGTGAATCATAGTATGGCCCACAAATTGGGTGGAGAATTCAATATACCTCATGGACGAGCAAATGCAGTACTACTCCCCTATGTAATCGAATATAATGCTAAGAAACCTACAAAGTTTGTATCTTGGCCTAAATATGAATACTATATTGCAGATAAGAAATATGCAGAGATAGCAAGATATATTGGTCTTCCTGCTAAGACTACGGAAGAAGGTGTGAAGAACCTAATAGATGCAATAAGAGATCTTATGAAGGCACTCAATGTGCCAATGACCATTGCCGAATGTGGTATAGATAGGGTTGAATTTGAGCAGAAATTGGATGAACTCTCTGATAAGGCATTTGAAGATCAATGTACAAATGCAAATCCAAGGCTTCCACTGGTATCAGAAATTAAGGAGATATATCTTAAGGCATATAATGGGAAGTAGAAGAAAAACTCGCTAGAATATTCTAGCGAGTTTTTTAAAACTATTTTAGAACTCTATGTCTAATCATTTTTACCTCTTCCAAACATACCTGCTATGAACATCAATCTAAATAGTTGCAGTACAGCCATTAATGTGGCTGCAACATATGTCAGTGCTGCAGCACTTAGGACTTTCTTTGTAGGTCGAATTTCATCATTTTCTATATATCCACCGGCCGATAGTCCTTCAATGGCTCGACGACTTGCATTGTATTCAACAGGCAATGTCACAAGTTGAAATAGTACTGCCAAACTAAATGCATATACTCCGATTTTGGCTAGAACTTGATTGCTAAAAATTAAGCCTATGAGGAGTAGAGGAAATGCAAGCTGTGATCCAATTGTAGCTAAAGGTACTATTGCCATTCGCACATTGAAAAGTGCATAACCCAGCTCGTCTTGAAGGACATGCCCTACTTCATGGGCAGCTACTCCAAGGGCTGCAAGGGAATTGGAATGATACACATCCTGTGACAATCTTAGCACTTTTTTACGTGGATCATAGTGATCAGATAATGTTCCACCTGTCAGCTCAATTTGGATATCGTATAGATGATTTGCATTTAAAAGTCGCCTGGCAACTTCTGCCCCAGTAAGGCCAGAGCGAGCTCCCACTTTGGAATAGCGAGAGAATGTAGACTGAACCTTTATTTGAGCATAGGTTGCAAGCAAAATAGCCGGTATAAGTATCATCATAGTTGGATCAAAATATAAAGGTAAGGGCATAAATATAGCTCCTTTCTATTATATGAATAAAATTTTATATAGATAACCACCATTACATAGAGTAATTGAAGCTATCCATGTAGTTAGCTAAGTTCTAAAATTCAAACTTTGATTAGTGACAATAGATTGCAATGCTTTCTATAGTAGTATATAAAATATAGCATAGATATATGTAAAAGTCAATGATAGTCAAACAGTATTTTTTGTATAATGTAGGGAAGCAAATATCATTTTATGTATAATCAGCAATAATAAGAAGTATCAAAGGAAGGCTTTCGACATCTTTTTTATGCCATGTGAATGGTTAGATGAAATCCCAACGTTTTGACATTTTTAACTATTATAAAAAAAGAGTTTAAAGAATATTGATTTTAGTATAGAATATAGATAAAGTAAATCAGGTATGAGTTAATTGTGATCTGGATCAACATCCTTGGGTAGCGTTATTCCTCTGGTTGTTGAAGAAAGGTGGTTGAATTCTGATGAAGAATAAAATTATATATATTCTAATTATATTTATGCTGGTGGGTGTGTTATCTGTTCCCTTCCATGAGCAGGCAAAAGGAGAGACAGATGTTAAAATAAGTGTCTCTTATAGTGCTCAGCCAGCAGAAAATGTGCCAAAGGGAAGTTCTGTCGCATATACAGCGGAGCTGACTTCAAAATCTGATATACCTATAACTAATATAAAAGTTATAGACAATGTCCATGGAGAATTAGGTGCGATCGATGTATTGCAACCTGGTGAGACTAAGACAGTGTCTAAAAGTTTTAGTATATCAGATTCAGTTGAGAGCTATATGATATTGCAATTTGATAATCCCTTTGCTGAAGGGGAACAGCTTGAACAGTCCCTAAAAAATACTAAGCTAAGTGTGAAAGTAGTAAAAGAAGTAAAAGAAGTACCTGAGCCAAAGGTCAGTATAGCTGTAAGGCCCAGTAGAACTTCTGCAAAAGGAGCTACAGATGTGAATCTCAATGCAGAAGTAAAAAACACTGGTAATGCCACGTTGACAGATATAAAGATTTTGGATTGGAATGGCAATGTGGTATCAACAAAGGATAAATTGCAACCAGGAGGGAGTTATTCGGCTCAATTTACAGGCAGAATGGAGCCTGGAAAGGCCTACAAGATAACCTGTAGGGCATTGGCAGAGGGGAGTAATAAAAGTGCAGAGACTTCTGATGAGGTCAAATTATCTAAGATAGAACCTGCAGTGAATATTGACAGAAAAGTTATTCCTGAAACATATGGTATGGGAGATAAGATAACAATACAGTATATTATCCGCAATACTGGAAATGTAGGGCTTAGGGATATAACTTTGAAGGAACCACAATGGCAAGAGCAGGTGGGTAATTTGGACAGTCTAGATCCGGGTGAGGAGAAGACAGTGTCTAAGGAGATACATTTAGACGTGCCTTTAGTGAGTGAGGTGGTCCTCACTGGCTACGATAAATCCGCAGGTGAGAAATATGTATATGAAGCTACAGCTCTTTCCATAGGTGAAAATATTGCTGACGATGTCTCTAAATTAGATATAAAATTAGAGTCAGACCCAGAAAAATTAGACGAACCAGGTTCTGTAAAACTATTGTGTACGATAGAAAATATAAGCAGTGCAAGCTTTAAGAATATAGAGATCTCTTTAAAGGAGAGGGACATTGTACTAGGTAGTTTCGTGGAGTTGCCAGCAGGAGCTAAGGAGACGATAGAGAGTTTACCTATAGATATTGAAGAGACGACCACCTTTAGGGTTGTGGTAAAGGGTATAAATAGTGCTGGAAACAAAGTTGAATTTACAAGTAGTCCCCTAACCATAGAAGTGGTTGAACCTGAGGAAGATGACAATAAGCAGGACGGAAGGCGGGCTATACTTAAGACAGTATTGGTGGTAATAGCATTGCTCATTGTATTTGTTACAGGGACTTTGATATATGTTATAAAAAAGCCAAAGCTCGGCGATAAAAAAGAGACTCCAGGGAAATCTAATATTAAAGGAGAACAAAAGACTCCTAAGAGGCGAATGGATAAGCGTTAGAGTATAATTGATTTGGTTATATTGATAATTTCATAGAACATATTTTTTAGCAATAGGCTAATATTATTTTACACCATAAATCACATATTTTTTACAATGCAATATATGTATTTAGTAGATTGCCCTTTGTAGAAATAGATTTCGAAATTTTGGTAGTGTAAGCAGTCAATGATATAATATAACTTGTAATACTGATTAAATTCTCCCCCTTATGGATAAGGGGGAGAATTAAAATGTTCTCACTTATAATATGGATAGGGATATTAATAATGATTATCTAAGTTTAGAGTTTTTAGTGTTATGTATGAATTCTTATGACTTCAGTTAAAAATATACTTGTATGTGTCGAAAATTTTATTCCTATGAGGGGTGATTAATGTGTTAGATCTATCTAAGCTTAGTAGACAGATACATAATATGACATTTGAATTTGGTCAGCAATTAGAAGAGCTAGATGGAAAATTAAATGAGACTAGGAAATTATTTGAGGATTTTGATAAGGATCCCCATGAGTGGATGGATAAGATAGATTCTCATGATAGCCACTTTTTCGTAGCATTTCCCAAGGAGCCTATATCTACTGTTCACAGCCTTCCATCTTTGGACATACCCTATTCGGTCTTTGCCACAGATGGCTCACAGATTGAACTTGATACTCATGAGGTTGCCCTTTGCTATGTGATAAATATAGGTTTAGTAGCGATTCATTATGACGGTAATACAACTCCCTATTTAGACAGTATACCTAAGCTCTTCTATAGGGATGATGATATATATGAATATTCGAGAGGCGAGAAGACGTTAATATCGTCTACAAAGCTTTCAGAGGTTAGAAGTTCTATGGAGGCGAAGAGTCTATGCAAACTCATACTAGAGAAGAGGCAAGATAATATACCTGCTGTGGGGTTTGTAGATGGTACGCTTGTATCATGGGATAGGGCAGCTTCGGCGAAGAAGGACATAGGTGCATTTACTGGTCCACTGTTTGAGAAGACTTTTAAAGCGGGAGAGAAATTGGCTACCCCCATAGGTGGATATATATCAGGTTCACGTACATCTCTTGTGCTCAATACACTTAGGGCGAAACTTTGCAATAGACCGGTGATGGATTGTTCTAAATGTAGTACAGATGCACCTTGTAGACGAATAGATGGACTTCGGGATACGATACTCTTCAAAGATATCTTAAAGGATGGAGAACGCTCTACTGTATTCTATGGTGGTATAAATACCCTTGATAGAGGGGATTGGCCAGAGTATAGGATTGGTTTTTTCTATATAAATACAGGGGAGGAGATAGCAAGGATAGAGGCACCTGACTATGTGTTGGAAAATGACGGACTTTTAGACCTGCTACATTTTGTAGCCTATGATCAAGCACAAAAAGGAATGGGCTATCCTATATCATTGCAGGAATCACATCATTTGGCGGTTGTACGAGGGCCGGAGCGTGAGACTTTTTATAGACTTGTGGCAAATACCTTAATAGATGCAGGGTTACCTTCTAAGGTGACCAATAAGAAACTTAGAAAGACTACAAGATTATTTTGATATTAGTGAGGGAGGATGGCAATGATAGGTGAGATAATAGAGAGTAGGACATGGGAGTTTATAGTGGAGACAATAGAATATGATTTTAAACTTCCCTATGGTTCTTTTGTACGGGCAGTTGATGAGGGTAGGATAATATATGGCATAGTGGCAAGGACAGCCACAACTAGTATAGATAACAATGTGCGAGCTAAGGCCTTTTTTAAGTCATTAGATGAATTGAAGTTAGAGCAACCCCAGATATTTTCTCTACTTAGGACCGAGGCCCATTGTATAGTACTAGGTTATAGGGAAGATGGAGTATATAGACCTTATTATCCTCCAACTCATCTGCCACTTCACCTACAGGTGGAGTTTGCAGACGAGGATGAGATTATGCAGATAACAGACGGGCTATCCTACCTTATAAAGACGATAGAAGCAAAGGATACCAATTGTGAAGAGCTTACGGCAGCTGCTCTTCGGAAGGCAGCCAGTTTGAGGGAGAACAAGCGGGAATATCTAGTGATGGCGGGTCGAGAACTATTTAAGATTCTAGATTATGATACACAGAAGTTAAAGAGTATTATGGAGAGGGTGGATATCGTATGAAGGGAACAGTGCTTAGAGGTTCACTATCAGGAGGTTTTGATGTACGCCTTTCTATAGGAGAGAATATAGAAGATATAAAGGTAGGAACATTCTGTGTTGTGGAGGGGAAGAGATACGATTTCTTTTCCATGGTGGTAGATGAAGAGATAGAGGCGACCAATCCCCAAGTACTCTATGAGACATTTAGCGATAACTCTCTCATAGATGAGATTATAATGGGTACCGGGGTGATAGAAAAGGTAAAAGTTCAGCCCATGGTAATGATAGACAAGCTAGAGGGAGGTATAAGGCCGGTTAAGAGTATACCATCTCATATGTCCCCTGTCAGAGAGGCAATAGATGAGGACGTATTTGCAATATTTGGAGAGCCTGATGATGAGGAACATTTTTATGTAGGCTCACCCCTTGATATGGAGGATATACCTCTTTGTATAAGTTTAGATAGATTCATAGAGCGATCCAATGGAATATTTGGTAAGTCGGGGACGGGTAAGACATTCTATACACGTATAATGTTATGTGGAATGATAAAGAGCCAAAAGGCAAATGTCCTTGTATTTGATGTACACAATGAATATGGTTGGAAAGGTAGCAGTGAAGAAGGTTCAGAGGTCAAGGGCTTAAAGCAATTATTTGGCTCTCAAGTTGCCATATTTACATTGGATGAAGAGTCGAGTAAGAACAGGGGCGTCAGGGCAGACTTTGTGGTGGAGATACCCTACAAGGCAATAGAGCCGGGAGATATTGCCCTTGCATGGGAGGAACTCAATTTAAATCCCACTGCACTTGAGTCAATATATATATTGCAGAGATATTTAGGAACTAATTGGTTGCTTGACTTTTTAAAGATGGATGTACAGGATATAAAGGATTTGACAGAGGAGATAAACGCCAATCAGGCATCACTACAGGCTCTGCAACGAAAGCTCATGATGCTCGAGAGGCTCCCATTTATAAAGGAGAATCCTGCCGATGATGCAGTAAAGCGTATAATGGAATACTTAGACAATGGTATAAATGTGGTATTAGAATTTGGCCGATATCAGAACAATATGCTGGCGTATCTATTGGTTGCAAATATATTGACGCGGCGAATACATGGACGTTATGTGACAAGGAGCGAGAGGGCTCAGGCAGGGAAAGGGGAGATGAACAAGCCCCTTGTGATAGTGATTGAGGAGGCACATAAGTTTTTAAGCCCAGAGCTATCTAATCAGACAATATTTGGTATGATTGCACGGGAGATGAGAAAGAATAATGTCACACTTCTTGTGGTAGATCAAAGACCTTCAGGTATAGATCCAGAGGTTCAATCTCAGCTAGGTACAAAGATAATTGCTCTGCTCACAGATGAAAAGGACATAGAGGCGGCATTGAGTGGAAGCAGTAATGCTAGGATGCTTAGGAATGTGCTGGCAAGCCTTGAGACAAAGAGGCAAGCGATAATATTAGGTCATGCAGTGCCCATGCCAGTTGTAATACGTACTAGGGAATATGACTTTGAATTCTATGAGGATATGACAGATGGGCTTGCAACTGGTGGAGGGGATTTTACAGGGAAGAAATTTTTAGACGATATGAAGGAATATCTTGAGGAAGAAGGAGATATACATGTCGATGTCAGTGATGTAGACGAAATAGAGGAGTTGTTTAAATAATGGATGAACGTATACGTCTTATACACACAGGTGATCTTCATATAGGTGTACAGAACTATGGACGTCTCGAGAGCAAGACCGGCATACACACACGTCTTAGGGATTTTTTAGATACATTTGATCATATGGTAGACTATGCCATAGATAGTGATGTGGATGGAGTACTCATATGTGGAGATACATTTAAAAATAGGGAGCCGAGTGTAACGCAGCAGCGAGAGTTTGCAAAGCGTATAAAGAGGCTCTCCGACGATGGTATAAATGTATATATAATAGTTGGGAATCACGATGTACACAATGCTCCCCATAAGGCCACATCGGTTGAGATATATGATATAGTGGATCTTCCAAATGTATATGTACGGCGAAAACCATCTATTGATATTTTAGATACCAAACATGGTCCTATGCAAGTGGCGGCTCTACCATATGTATCTCCTAGTGTAATAAATGCAGAGGGCACTACTATAGAGGAACTCTCTTTAGACATGCGCCAAAAACTATGCAGTATAGTGGATGTGCTTGCCAAGCGTGCATATACCAACCTACCTACAGTGTTTATGTCTCACTATTCTGTGATTGGTGCAGTACCAGGTTCGGAACGTTCTATAATGCTAGGTAGGGAGGTAACGCTTCCTTTGTCATGTTTTGCAAGGGAGGAATTTGACTACGTGGCACTAGGTCATATACACAAACATCAGGTCATGGGAAACATGCCACCTGTAGTGTATTGTGGAAGTATAGATAGGGTGGATTTCAATGAGGAAGAGGATAAAAAAGGATTTGTGATGGTGGAGTTGAGTCGTGGGGATGCTGACTATGAGTTTGTAGAATTGCCAACTCGACCATTTAAGACAATATACGTAGATGCCACGGAGGGAGAGCCTTTTCAATTAGTGGAGGAGGCCCTTGAATCCCTTCATATAGAGGATGCTATAGTAAAGCTCAAGGTAAAAATAAGATCTACCCAAATAGCCGATCTAAGGGAAGGGGATGTATATAAGCTTTTGCGTAGCAAAGCTTTTTATGTTGCAGGAGTGGAAAAGGATATAGTATCTGACAAATCCCATTTGAGACATCCTGGTATCACTGAACGTATGGATATAGAAGAAGCCGTGGCTGAGTATATAGATAAAAAGGAAGATTACGAGGATATAAAAGATGATCTTTTGAAGCTGAACTCTAAACTCTTAGCAAGACTGAGGGAGGAGGATGTCATATGAAGCCCTTGACACATGAAGCTACATATGACGGTAATGGCGAATTGGTAGAGGAGGATGTCATATGAAGCCTTTGAAACTCTATATGAGGAATTTTAAATCATATGGCGAGGAGACACCTGTCTTTGATTTTGAGGCATTTGATATAGTCCTCTTGACAGGAGAAAACGGTAATGGTAAATCATCTATAGCTGATGCAATAGCATGGTGTATATGGGGTCAATGTAAGGGAATGACTGGGCGCGGAGGTATGGATGACCTGGTGAGAACTGGTGCTGATGAGATGGAGGTCTCCTTGATTTTTGAGGAAGATGGCAATCAATATAAGGTAATTAGAAAGCGCGATAAGCGCCGGGGGCAATCAGCTTTAGACCTATTTATAGAAGATGGCGGAGAATTTATACCCATAAGTGGCAATAGAATAGACGAGACACAGTCAAAAATACAGAGCCTTATAAAATTAGATTATGACACATATCTATGCACAGCATATTTGAGTCAAGGGAAAGCCGATATGTTTGCCACTAAAAAGCCAAATGAGAGAAAAGAGGTCCTAGCTGAAATATTGAATCTCTCCAGTTATGACAAACTCATGAGCTTGTCAAGGGAGTAGAGAAAAGAGTGACAGAGCGAAGCAGAGATAGTCCAAAGGGAGCTCTATGGGCTTGAGACGAGGTTAGAAGATGAAGATACCGTTATAGCTACTAAAGAAAAAGTGGATAGCCGGTTGGAGAATATGCAAACTGAGGAAAAAAGGTCCGGAGAAAAGCTAGATGAATATTATGATATATATAGGGAAAAGAGTGGACTTATAAAAACTCTAGAGAGTAATAGGGAGATTTTGCTAAGGACTCAAAGGGAGATTAGCGATTTAAAAAAGGAAGGCAAGAGCATTGAAAGACGTATAGAATCGTATACAGCACTCCTCAAAAAAGAGGAAGATATTGAATATGCATATAATAGGGCTAGGGAGCTATCGCTTAAGGAAAACTTCTATAGGGAACAGTTGCAGATAAAGACAGATCTTACGCGACAATTAGAGGCTATAGAGAGTAAGATAGAGAGGCAACGGCAAGAGATCAAGTATAATATAAAGCTCTTAGAACAGAGAATAGAAGTTGAAAAAGCTAAGCTTGGAAGAGAAGGCGGGTTAAAAAAAGAGGAAGAGGCATTGACAGATAATCTAGCAAAAATAAATGCCTTGGATGAAAAAATAACGGGCTATCAAGAAGAACTCAATGAGAACACAGGTAAGATTGCTGATCTAAGAGCCAAAGAGAGGACATTATTAGAAAAGTTAGATGAACTTAGGGATAGGTATAAGGATTTATCAGGAGCAAAGTCAAATTGTCCAACTTGTAATACTCCTTTGACAGAAGAGTCAAAGGTAGCCATTCTCAAGGCAATGACTCAGGATGGGCAATCGCTCCAATCTGATCTAAAGAGCACATGCGATCTTATAGATAATCTTACAGATAGACGTAAAAAACTATCTCGAGAGATAGATAAGGCAAGGGATGTTTTGAAAAACAGAAGTAAGGTAGAAGGACGTTTAGCCGTTATCCAGAGGGAACTAGAAGAGGTAGAGGGTGCTAAGGAGAATATGGAAAAGCTCATATCTGAGCGATTCCCTCTTGTGAAGAGTATAGAGGAGAAGAGATATGCTAAGGAGTTATTTGAAAAGCAAAGTGGACTTAAAATTGAGATAGATAAGTTAACTTATGATGCTGATGCCCATAGAAAGATTAGGAAAGAACTAAAGGAATATGAAAAGATAGATGAATCTTATCAGGAAGTACAACTTGCCAAGGCAAGGCTCTCAGCAGATGAAGAGAGTATGGAACGGGTGGAAAAACTCATACAGGATAAGGAAACCTATATACGAGAGCTTACTGAGCTCATAGGCAGATTAGAGAAGACTACAGGTAATATTGAAAGCATAAAGAAGAGGATATATGAACTAGAGAAGGATAAGAAAAAACTAACGGATGCGATAAGAATACTTCAATCCAAAAAAGGTGCTTTAGATGAACGCTTAAAACAGATAGAACTTGCCAAAGGAGAGGTGAAAGAAAAGAAGAAGGTCCTTGTGGAGTTAAATAGAGAAATAGAACTCTATAATATACTTATAGACATATACGGTAAGAGGGGGATACAGGCGGCTATAATAGAAAATGCCATACCTGAATTGCAAGATGAGACAAACCGTATACTAGCTAAGATAACAGATGGACGGCTAACAGTTGAATTTTTGACTCAGCGTGATACAAAGGCAGGTAATACGGTGGAGACCTTAGATATCAAGATATCAGATGGACTTGATACTAGAAAGTATGAGACCTATTCAGGTGGAGAGGAATTTCGTATAAACTTTGCCATACGTATAGCTCTATCTAAGATACTTGCAAGGCGCGCCGGCGCTACAGTTCGTATGTTAGTTTTAGATGAAGGCTTTGGCACTTTGGATGAGAAGGGTAGGGAGAGATTGGCTCAAGTGATAAATGCCATATCTGATGAGTTTGAAAAGATAATAGTCATTACTCATATACAAGATCTTAAGGATTATTTTTCAAACCAGATAGAGATATATATGACACCTAAAGGTTCTATGTTTAAGCCACTTTGAGAAAAATGCTCTACACAGAACATTATTTGCCTTAAAAGAAGACAAGATTTTACAAATCGTGATAGGGGGTCCAAATATGAAGAGGGAGGCTCAGAACATAAAAAAAGCCAAGCAAGGCGATATAGCTGCTTTTGAAGAGCTTATAGCGATCTATCAGAAGATGGTCTATAATTATTGCTATAGAATGTCTGGGAATTTACATGATGCAGAAGATCTGACTCAAGAGGTATTTATAAAAGTGTACAGGAATTTAAATAAATTCAAAGAGAGGAGCCAATTTTCAACTTGGGTATATAGAATAGCCTATAATACCTGTATAGATAGATATAGAAAGAAGAAACCAACTGATAGGGATATGGTGTTTTTAGATAGTGAAAGAGAGAATAGAAGTTTAAAATCAAATAGTTATATACCAGAGGATGAGCTCTTGTCAAAGGAAAAGGAGGAGATAATCCAAAGATGTATCGATGCCCTTCGACCTGAATATAGATCGGTCATAATACTCAGAGATATACAACACCATAGTTATGAGGAGATTGCTAGCATTTTAGATATTCCCTTGGGTACAGTGAAATCCCATATAAGTAGAGGACGTTCAGCCCTGAGAAAAATTTTGAGGTCGAAGTTATGAGGGGGTGTATGCAGTGAAATGTCAAGAAATGGATAAACTTATAAATCTATATATAGATAATATGTTAGATGAAGAGCTAGAGCAAAAAGTAGAGAGACATATTGCTGATTGTGATAGGTGTAGCGATAATTTAAATGAGTTAAACTTTACTGCCGATCTATTGGAGAAACTGCCTATGATGGATATCCCCCATGGATTTGATTTGCGACTTCATAATGAGCTTTCGAAAATACAAGTGGAGCAAACCAAAAAGGGGAAGGACAAATATATAAAGGCTGGCATATCAGTTGCAGTGGCGGCGTTGGTAATTGTAATATTATTAAAAATTAATATTTATGATCCTCAAAAAGCAGATATGCTAGCTCAGGATGCTACTGAAGAGATGGATATAGAAGAGAAGCAGTGGAGTGTAGATGCAGACGTTAGCGAAGAAAGGGCAACTGGAGAAAAAGATGAAGACGAATTAGAAGGTGCATATGAACAGGCAATAGAAGATGGTAAAAAAGGGAGTTATAAAACCTTGACTGAGTCTGTTATAGTTAAGGTACAGGATGTATGTGCTACACCACAAGCCATAGAGCGATTGGCTATTATACATGATATAGAGGTTATAGAGGTTGGAGAGGATAGTATTATAGTGGAAATTGATACTGTAGATAAGCGAGAGATCCTCTACGAAGAGCTCTTAAAATTAGGCGAAGTGAGAAATATGGGAGAGGATACGAAGAGCCGTAGGATAACCATCAATATTGTTTCAAAATAAAAAACATGGATTAAGTGAGGAGCTTGCCTATGAAGAAAAAACATATAGTATCATTGATAATTGTAGGTATAGTTGTTGTCTTATGTATAGTTGCATTGAATATAGATAGGTCAGATATGAGAAACACTGAAAAAATATTGGTGACAGTGGGTGAAACCGAGCAGATATATGAGATAGACGATAGACAGATCATAAATAAAATAGTAGATGTGGTAATAAAAGATGAGAGATCGGGTTTTGATCTAGTCATAGAAGAACCCTATGAATATTCTTTAGAGTTTTTTACATCAGAGAATGGTTATGGTCCACTACTGTGTTATAGAGGACTAGGAGTTTGCATATTTGAGAAGGATACTGCTGGGAATTATATACAGGTAGATGAGAAGTTTTTTAAATGGATAGAAGAAGGTATAGAAAATTGAGAAATAAAAAATAGTGTGATATCACACTATTTTTTATTTCTCAATTTTGTATAACCAAAGTGCAAGTTGCTAATAATATATATAAGATTTCCAAAGAATGGAGGAATTAGATTATGCTACATACACATAGGACAAGACTGGATAGATCCGAGCTCATATCGATAATGGAGCAGGAAGTCAAAGGTGCTAAGGAGCGCAACTTGCCAATCATAAGGGCATTTGAGATTGTATCTGATAAGACAGGGCTTAAGGTAAATACTATCCGTAATTATTATTACCGCTATATAAATAGCCTTGAAGATGATGAAGGTGTAACTGAAGGAGGGGAGGGTACTAAGAAGACTAGAACTGTAGGCAAGCCCTTCACTGCTGAAGAGGTGGATATGTTAATGACCACCATGTTAAAAGGTCAAGCAGAGGGTAAGTCAGTAAGGGGTTGCGCCAATGAATTAAGTGGTGGTGATGCTAAACTCTTAATAAGATACCAAAATAAATATAGAAATGTAATTGCAAATAAAGTTGGATACGTGGAGAGTTTGATGGAGAAGTTGACATCAGCAGGTGAGACTTTTTACAATCCGTATACAAAGGAATATATAATAAATGGGAAAGTTTCCAGCTATAACAACTATAGAACACAAGAACAATTTAGTGAGATCTTGAAGGATATGATGGCAAGCCTGGGTAGAGTACAAAATATGACTATTAAACAATTGATGCAAGGTTTGGGAACTGTTGGCAAGCGCCTGTCAGGGGATGATGATAAGTTCCAAGCTAGTAATAAAATCTATGCAGAGTTAGAAGCCGAAAAAAAGGAGCTACAAGAGAGGCTCACTCAATATGAACGCAGACTAGAAGAAGAGCGTTGGAAAAGTGCTCGCTTATTTACTCTGCTAAGACAGCTCATAACTATAAATAAGAATTTTTTAGCTTTGCCGACTAATACCAGATCTACAGAGATAGATGATTATATATTGGCATTGAAAAATTGCATAGACATATACAAAGTTACAGTGGATGAGTACATTTCCTAGATTTGAGATATAGAGGAAGATCATATCCAAGATGATTTAAAAAAGTATGGAGATAAGTTTCTGTCCCCATACTTTTTAACTTTTTATGACGCTCCGACTTGATCTATATATTCTAGATTGATATACTATGTGTAAATTAAATAGTCTATTAGGTGTCATAGCTAGAGCTATGGTGAAAAGGGAAAGTGGTGCGAATCCACTGCAGCCCCCGCTACTGTGAATGGGGATAGGTTGCTTAGAAGTCCACTGGATCTGTTGGATCCGGGAAGGCGAGCGATCCTATATGAACCATGAGCCAGGAGACCTGCCTAATGGCTTAGAGGTTTTCCTTCGGAGGGGAGGATTGGAACGCTACATATATTGGGGAGCTCCAATCCATAAGGTTGGAGTTTTTTGTTGTCTAAAATCATTTTTTATAGAGGAAACTATACATTAAAAGGAAGGTGTAAATCTATGAAGAGACAAAAGATCTTTAGAGTATTGACATTTCTTATAACAATAGCACTGTTGATATCAGTATTTACTGCATGTGGCAATCAAAGTAATGAAGATAATATATCAAAAGAGGAAGTAAATTCACAGAATTCCGATCAAGACAATAGATTACAAGAAGATGGTGAAGTTACGAACAGCTATCCCATTGAATATGAGGATATGCGAGAAAGGAAAGTAGAGATAGAAGAAAGTCCGGAAAAAATAGTGTCCTTACTCCCATCAACTACTGAAATCCTCTTTGCACTCGGTCTAGGCGATAGGGTAGTGGGTGTAACCCAGTTTTGTAACTATCCCGAGGAGGCACAATCTAAAGAACAGGTTGGGGATGCATATGATCTCAATATAGAAAAGATAGTGTCTTTGGAAAGCGATCTAGTTTTAGCAGGTACTGGAATTAAAGAAGATATGATAGAAAAATTGGAGGATGCTGGGATTCCAGTTGTAGTCATCGAAGGTATCGACTTTGAAGGAGTATATAAGTCTATAATTGATATAGGTAAGATAACGGGAAAGGAAGACGAAGCAAGTGAACTCGTACAGGACATGAAAGATAGCGTTGCATCTATAGAGGACAGGGTTAAAGATGCTGAAGAAAAAGATTGTTATTTTGTGATGGATTATGGTGAAGGAGGCAATTGGACAGCAGGGCCGGGTAGTTTTATGGATGAGCTGATAAATATGGCGGGAGGTAGTAATGTAGCTTCAGATGGTGATAGCCCTTGGTTAGAATATAGTATGGAGATGTTAATTGAGAAAGATCCAGAAATACTCATAATACCGAGCGATATTGATGATGTGGAAAAGTTGAAAAATTCGGAGGGCTATAAGGAACTTACTGCCGTGAAAGATGAAAATGTACAAATTGTGAATGGAGATATCATCTCAAGGGGAGGTCCAAGGTTGGTAGATGGACTAGAGGAGATTGCTAAGGCGATTCATCCAGAGCTCTTTGAATAGAGAAATTTTAAAATATGGGAATGGGAGTTTAAATGGCATACATCCAAAAAAAGAGACAGTATAGACTAGGTCTGTATGTCCTCATTATAGTATTATTTGTTGTGATGTTTTTTAGCTGTTCAGTGGGGGCAGCAGATATAGATATGGTAGATGCTTTCAAGATAATATTGGGAAAGATACCCTTAGTTAGGGAGAATATAGATCTAGGCACAATTTCTAGTTCTGCAATGACCATAGTATGGAAGATACGTCTTCCTAGGGTATTATTGGCTATGCTTTCAGGGGCAGCTCTTGCTTTGGCAGGTACCACATATCAGGGTCTTTTTAAGAATCCCTTGGCAGAACCATATATATTGGGAGTATCCGCGGGAGCAGCATTTGGTGGAACGTTAAGCATAGTATTTGGATTATCGAAGGTCCTTGGAATAGGTGGTACTAGCTTTATGGCATTTATAGGTTCTGTATTGACAACTTTTGTAGTATATAGTCTAGGCAAAGGTCGGGGTAAGATGTCTATGACTTATCTTATACTGGCCGGTGTTGCCATAAACTCTCTTTTATCTTCTCTGATATCCCTCTTGATGATATTAGATAGGACGAAACTCGATAGGATAGTCTTGTGGACAATGGGTAGCTTTACCGGTGCCAGTTGGGAGAAGGTTCTCTTAGAACTGATTGCTCTCACCATTGGCATGGTAGTTATATATGCCTATAGTAGGGATCTAAATATAATCCTCACAGGTGAGGAGAATGCCAAGCATCTAGGTGTGGATGTGGAACTTGTAAAGCGAAGACTTCTCGTAGTATCATCTTTTATATCCGCAGTGACAGTATCAGTTAGTGGGATAATAGGATTTGTAGGTCTTATAATCCCCCATGGAGTGCGTTTAATTATAGGACCAGATCATAGGGTGCTGATACCCTATTCTCTAGTAGTAGGCGCCATATTTTTAATGCTGACAGATACTTTAGCAAGGATTATTATGCCACCTATAGAGATCCCAGTAGGTGTAATTACTGCACTATTTGGTGCACCTTTTTTCCTATACCTCTTATTAAAGCGAAAGAGAGAGGATAGAAACTAAAGTATTTTAGTAATGACATAGACACACCAATTGGAAAGCTATACCCAATAGAGGATAGAAATGAAGTATTTTAGTAGTGACTTTAAATATGATAAGAAATTAAAAAAGAAGGGAAGTGGTGTTATGCATGGTGAAATTGAGAGCAAGCCCCTTATATATACTAAGTATCTCAACTGGTATTACGGCAATAATCACATATTGAGGGATATACATTTGAAATTCCAAAAGGGAGAGTTTATTACTATTTTAGGTCCTAATGGTTCGGGTAAGACTACACTTTTGCGTAACATAACAACAGCTTTAAAGCCAGGTAAAGGAACTGTATTTTTAAAGGGAAGAGATATTCTTTCGTATTCAAATAGGGAACTTGCGCGCAACATGGCAGTTGTTCCCCAGAATACCCATATAGATTTTGAATTTTCCATCCTCGACATAGTACTTATGGGGCGGCAGGTCTATCTAGAACGATTTGAGGACGAAGGCCCGGAGGATATGGAAGTTGCCAGACGTGCAATGGAATATACAAATACATGGGATTTAAGAGACAGGCCCGTAACTCAGCTGAGTGGCGGTGAAATGCAACGTGTGCTGATAGCTAGAGCATTAGCACAGGAAGCCGATGTACTCATAATGGATGAGCCTGTATCTCATCTAGATATATATCATCAGATAGAAATTTTAAATCTTATAAAGATGTTACAAGTCAAAGAAAAACTTACAGTTATATCGGTGCTCCATGATTTGAATCTTGCAAGTCAGTATAGTGATCATATAGTATTACTAAAGGATGGATATGTAAAGTCAAAGGGTTCTCCCTATGAAGTTATAACAGAGAAAAACATAGAGGATGTATATGGTGTAGAAGTATGTATGATAAAACATCCTAGGACGGGGCTTTCATATGTGATACCCGTAAATGACACTAATCAGAGGTTAAAAGACCACAAAGATACAAAGTCTATGGCTAGGTTCAATCTGATAAAATAAAAAGTTATATTATGGATACAGTGTAAGGAGAGGATTGCCTAGGTAGAATATATCCTAAGGCTCCATATTAGTGAAATATGGTTTTGTTATTTGTCTCTTCGAGCTTTAATTCCCTCAAGCAAGAGTAGCATGAGCTTTTGTTCATCTTCGTCAAGTTTTCCTATCTCATATAGAAGTTTTACGCAGTCGAATCCTATCATATTTTCCATTCCATAAAATTTATGGTCTTCTCGCATATGTGGATTATCAGTTGCAACAGGCTTGCCATCTATAATATATTCCATGGTAGTTCCATATACTTCAGCGATGTTTTTTAATGTATGAATATCAGGTGTCCGTTTATTTCGCTCGTAGTTAGAGAGGGCACCACTTGTTATACCAAATATATCTGCTGCTTGTTTTTGTGTCCAATCCTTTTTCTCTCGAAGAAGTCGTAGTCTTTCTCCTAAAGATATATTCACTATACCACCTGCATCCTAAGTTTATCCCAAAATGAATATGCTAAGCACTCATCTATCTAAGGAGTGTAACATATTAATTTTACTTTGAAAATCTTGACTTCAAATCCTAGATAAAGATCTGTTTATACAATATATAACATTGTAACATGGAAATGATAGGAAACTCAGAAAACTAAACAAATTGAATATGGTATATGGGACATAAACGAAATGTATAGCCCATAAGAAAAATTCGGTATTGATGTATTGCTTTCAAATAGTGGGATACTATATTGACAATGGCATATATACATTGATATAGTGCTTTTGTACAAAGCAAGCTATGGTAGTATCAACAATATTGTGGCAACACTATACTTTAGTAGATATGTAAACACTAATAGAAAAGGAGAATTGTGTGTGAAACAATATTTTGTGGACCTACATGTTCATATAGGTCGCTCATCTGATGGGCATATAATTAAGAGGGGAACCGCAAATAACCTTACGTTTGAGAATATTGCATATGAAGCAAGAACTCGAAAGGGTATAGATATAATTGGTGTTGTAGATGCAATATCTCCATATGTAATTCAGGATATAGAACGGCTTCTTGAGAAAGGTGAGCTACGCGAACTTAAAGAAGGAGGATTTATATATAGGGATAGTATTGTGATGCTTGCCGGCGCAGAAATAGAGACTAGGGAGAAGGGAGGGGGAAGTGCCCATTCACTTGCGTTCTTTCCATACCTAGAAGATATAAAGGCTTTCTCAAAAGAGATGGAAAGTCATATGAAAAACATATATACGAATAGTACTATGAGTAGATTGACTTTGAATGAACTATCTCGGCTAGTATTGAACATGGGTGGTATATATATACCAGCCCATGTCTTTACTCCGTACAAAGGTGTATATGGAAACTGTACCGATAGGCTAAGTTATGTATATGACAGGGATATTTTAGAACATATATATGCTATAGAATTGGGACTTAGTGCGGATACATATATGGCGAGTCATGTATCAGAACTAGATAATATATCCTTTCTCAGTAACTCTGATGCCCATTCGCTTCCTAAGATGGGGAGGGAGTACAATATCATGGATTTGGAGGCATCTAATTTCAATGAGGTGGTATCGGCATTGAGGGGCGAGAAGGGACGTAGAATAGTGGCAAACTATGGATTAGATCCCAAGCTTGGTAAATATCATCGTACTTTTTGTATACAATGTGATAAAATCATAGATGGAGCCCCCCCGGTGGTTGAATGCGATTTGGATAAGAGTCATAGAGTTGTCATGGGAGTGATGGATAGGCTAGATATGATAGGCGACAGGCATATCGACTATCATGATGGACGTCCTTCTTATTACTATCAAGTTCCATTGGAGTTCTTGCCAGGGGTAGGTCCCAAGACAATTGATAAGCTAATAGAGCATTTTGGGACAGAGATGAATGTGCTACATAGAGCAGATTATAATACTATTTCAGATGTTGTAGGTGAGAAAATTGGAAAACTTATAGTAAAGGCCCGGAGGGGAACTTTACATATGGCTCATGGAGGAGGAGGAGTATATGGGAAGGTGGAGAAGTAAGATCTGTATAGTTACGGCCTTGGATTTTGAAGCGCGAGCTATAATAGAACACTATGGATTAATTGGTATGAATAATCCGTATTTTAGGGTCTATGTAAACGATGATATTATGCTTATAATAAGTGGTGTGGGTAAGATACGTTCGAGTATAGCCACTACATATATATTGTCTAATATTGAAGATATTGAACACTGCGCAGTTATCAACGTGGGTCTATGTGGAGCCCAGGATACAAATTATCCACTAGGAATGCCTATATTGGTGAATAAGATAGTGGACGCCGATACATCGTATGAATATTTCCCAGACATACTCTTCCCACATGATATGGTGGAGGAAGGATTAGAGACCCATCAAGTACGTATATCAATAGATGGGGGCTCTCATATAGGTGAAAAATTGGTGGATATGGAGGCATCGGGTTTTTTTGAGTCGGCGAGTACTTTTTTGCCACCTCATAGGCTGTCATGCATAAAGGTGGTGTCAGATCATTTAGATGGATATATACCAAAAAAGAATGAAGTAATTGGCATGATGCAGGAGACTATTCCCTATATCGATTGTGTATGTAGAGCAATGCTCAAAGATATGGAAACGTCAACTACGGTATTGGATGAAGATGAAAGCGCATATCTAGGGAAGCTAGCAAGATGCCTTAGATTGACAGTTTCTCAGGCTCATGAACTGTATGATATTGCATTTAAATATAAACTTAGGACAGGTGAAAAATTGCCACCATTTGACTATATATTTGACATTAAGGTGAGCAGTAAAGAGGAGGGCAAGAGAGAATTTGAAAAGCTCAAGAGGATATTTTGGAGTAGATAGATTTTCACATATATATGTGGAAGAAAGAGCCTTTGAATACGATACAACAGCTATTGTCTTAAAGAGGTTCAAAGATGCAAATATAATTCCCATAAGCCATTATAAGAATGTGTTTAATAGACCAAGGCAGAATTTTTGGTTACAGAAAGATCATCCGAATATAATATTGGCTGTGAAAGATGAGCCGTTTTTATATAAAGGGCCCGATATATGTGAAAACTTTGGCAATAGACATTTTTATTATGCCTCCACTATACTCAACTGTATATATGATTGTCACTATTGCTATCTTCAGGGAATGTATCAATCAGCCAATATAGTGATATTTGTAAATATTGAAGATTTTTTTGAAGCTGTCGATAGAGAATTGTCGTTCTTAGGTTCCATGTATCTGTGTACATCTTATGATACTGACCTACTTGCCCTAGAGGGAATACTTCCATATTCAAGAAAGTGGATAGAGTTTGCAGGTAGGAGGGAAGATCTCCTCATGGAGATACGCACGAAGAGCTCAAATTATGAGAGGATAAGAGATTTAGCACCTCATCCCAATGTAATCCTTGCTTGGACTTTGTCACCGAATGAGATAATACAGGCATATGAAAAGGGGACACCTTCATTAGACGCTAGGATTCGCGCTATTCATAGGGCCATATATGATGGCTGGAAGGTGAGATTATCTTTAGAGCCCATAATAGAGGTGAAGGATTGGGAACAGATATATATAAGTTTTATAGATACGATATGTACTTTACTTCCCATGGATAGGATATATGATGTGAACATAGGGGTATTTAGGATGAATAAGGAATATTTTAAGAGGATAAGTAAAAACAGGCTAGACACAGATATATTTTCTTATCCTGTAGAAATGGACGATGGAGTGGTATGCTACGGCGATGAAGGCAATATGAAGGAAGTTGTAGCGAGAGAATTATTTAAATATTTACCTGGTAGAAAGATATATATATAAATTCTATCAAACTGAGGTAGTGGAGTTTTGTGATCTATCAGGACTATTCTTATATACAGAAAATAGGAAGAAGCCGGCGCCGGCGATAGATACTATAAGCCCAACACTATATAAGGTAGATAGTTCAAACCTATCAATTATAAACCCTCCTCCATAGCTGCCTAATATTCCTCCTATACCGAAGGCTATTGCAGTTCCCAATGTCTGGGCAGTTGATTTTAGCTCATCAGGTGCAAGGGAATCTATGTAATTCACATGGCCATTCAAGAGCAGGGCATATGAAGGTCCTTGAAGTAGTTGGAGGAGTATTACGTGAGTTGGAGTCTTTACAAATAGATATAAGAGCTGTTTTAGGATGAAGAATATACTGGATATGAGTATGAGAGTCACAGGTCTTTTGTCATTTGTAAATCTCCTTATAATTATAAAAATGGGTATTTCAGATAGAGCCATTATAGACATGGCTGCTCCTAGCTCTTTGTTGCTACCCCCTACTTTGCTCATTAAGTTTGGCAAATATGTAAAGGCGGCCTTATGGGGCGCCATTATGGAAGCTGCAAAGAGTAGATAAACTATGTAATAGTTATTTGTAAGTAGATTTTTAATACTAGATTTTTCAGCCCGTGTTGTGGACACTGCCCTATCTTCGCTATGGCTTTTTGTTGTAATTATGATAATTGTGAAGGTGGCAAGGAGTGCATGCGAATAGAACACATAGTGCACTGCCAAGTTATTGACTATAATGCCCATTATATAGACTGTTATTGCATATCCGAGAGAACCCCATAATCGTATACTGGCATAACTTCCACTTCGTATGGATTTTACATTTTGTATAATCCAAGCATCGGTGAGTGGCGCCAAGGGACTATTAAAAAATGTGATTATGGCCAGTATTACCAAGAAAGCTATATATGATTGATATAGTGGCATGGTAAGTAGCAATATAGATGATAAGCATATACATAGTATAAATACTTTTCTTATGGACTGTATTCTATCACTTACAAATCCCCAAAAAGGCTGGGCCAATATTACAACTACAGAGTTGATTGCTAATATGGTACCAATGGCAGTATTTGTGAAGTTCTTGCTCTGCAAAAACACTACTAGATAGGGGTTAAAACAGGCAGTTGTTGCGTAAAATACAAACTCAAATAGACTGAGATTTATTATCGTCTTCTTGGTTTTTTGGTAGTTCGGCATATAATACCTCCATAAATAAATTGACACCAAATAATATATTAGCATGAAAATAGGTTTATGTCATCATAAAAAGAGGTCAGACAAATTGTCTGACCTAGCCACTAACAGTCATTATTTTGCATAAAATTGAGGACTTGGTTTACGTCTTTATCTCCTCTACCAGAGAGATTTACCACTATGATATCATCTTTAGTCAATTCACTTGCAAGTTTTATGGCATGGGCAACGGCATGGGCACTCTCTAGGGCGGGTATTATGCCTTCAATATGTGATAGAGCAAAGAAGGCATCTAGGGCCTCTTTATCTGTTATGGTCACATATTTTGCCCTACCTGTATCTTTAAAGAGTGCATGTTCCGGTCCAACACCTGGATAATCAAGGCCTGCTGATATGGAGTACACAGATGCAGGATTTCCGTTGTCATCTTGTAGGAGATAGGATTTGAAACCGTGGAGTATACCGGGTTTACCGAGGGCCAAAGTTGCTGCATGCATACCTGTGTCGAGTCCCTTGCCAGCTGGTTCAACCCCTATCATCTCTACCTCTGTATCGTCATAAAATGGTGAAAACAGTCCAATGGCATTACTGCCTCCTCCCACGCATGCCACAAGATAATCGGGGAGTCGTCCTTCTGCCTCCATGATCTGCTTTTTGGTCTCCCTTCCAATTATTGATTGGAAGGTATTTACCATGGCAGGATAAGGGTCAGGACCTACAGCAGAACCCAACATATAATATGTAGAATCATGATTGTCAATGAGGTCCTCAAGGGCCGCGTCAACAGCTTCCTTTAAAGTTCTATTACCACGTTTGACAGGTATGACCTGTGCACCTAAAAGTTTCATACGAAATACATTTAACTCTTGCCTCTTTGTGTCCTCTTCTCCCATATAGATGATACAATCCATGTCAAATAATGCACATGCTGTGGCGGTTGCAACACCGTGTTGACCTGCGCCGGTCTCTGCAATCACCCGTTTTTTACCTAGTTTTTGCGCAAGCAGGACTTGTCCTATGGTATTGTTTATCTTGTGGGAACCGGTGTGGTTTAGGTCTTCTCGTTTTAGGTAGATCTTTGCTCCTCCTACCTTATCTGAGAGTTGCCTTGCAAAATACAGGGGACTTGGTCTACCAATATACTGTCTGTTATAGTAGTCGAGTTGATCGAGAAATTTAGCATCATCTTTTAGTTTGTTATACACATGTTTGACTTCGTCTAAAACATAATTGAGTATGTCGGGGACATATCTCCCCCCATATGGGCCATAGTAACCATTTGTATCTCTTGACATAATAAAAACTCCTCTCCTCTAATCTAATCTCATCTATGAATTTATATACAATTGTACACAACTTTCTTGAAATGTCAATCAAAGGCTAAAACTTTTTAGTTACTATGCCAAAAACAAATAAAGGCCCTTGTAGTACAAGAGCCTTTATGTAAGGGGTTTGGGGGTTTGGGTAACTTACATTATATATGATAACCCTTTTTTGAAAAAATAAACATCTATTTTAAGAATTTTTCATTTTTTTTTGACATCTATTGTCGAAAGTTATAAACTTAAAAGGTAGACTATAAATATATTATATAGGAATTAGTCTACCCATATATAAATACATTTTACATTAGGACATATTTAATAGGAGAAGGTTTATGCTCGAATTTATTAGGGAGAGTTTTAAGGATTTTAAGGCAGATATTAAAAAATATATAGTGTTTGAAGGGATATATACCGTTATAACTAGTGTCATATTTATACCCTTGATCTCATACATATTTCATTTAGCAGTAAGGGGAGTTGGCTCTCCTTCGCTATTGAATAGGCAGATATTTAAAATTGGTCTCAACTATAAGGGGA
>CALKWW010000074.1 GCA_938003945.1 uncultured Bacillota bacterium
ACTATCTTATTTTGAAACTTTGGATCATTCCCAAGGGGTTTCATTGCGCCTGACATCATATTTAGGCCTAGAAATAATATTCCAAACCCTGCTATTATCTCGCCAAATCGCCTTGTCTTTGTCTTCTTTGAAAAAAATATTAGTCCTACACCTATGAATATGGCAATGGGTGCCACATCCGAAAGATTAAAAGCTATAAGTTGACCTGTTATTGTAGTTCCTATATTTGCCCCCATTATAACCCCTGCCGCTTGAGCGAGTGTCATTATACCTGCATTGACAAACCCCACCACCATTACAGTGGCTGCACTAGAGCTCTGTATTATGGCAGTGACTGCAGCTCCCACTAAAATTCCCATCACACGATTGGTAGTGAGCACTTCCAAAAGACCTTTGAGCTTATCTCCAGCAGCCTTTTCAAGTCCATCGCCCATCATCTTCATACCGTATAGAAATAGGCCTAGACCACCAGCGAGGGTAAACAACATATTATAGTTCATATACTCCTCCTTTTCAAAAATATATATTAGCACACCTATGGTATTATACCGAAATTATTGTATATTGTAAAACTTCATATATTTTTAGTTTTCATATACTATTAACTACTCAATTCTTATATATGTATACAAATACACATATAAAGAGACATTAAAGCTATAGTATGCATATAGCCCTAATGTCTTTCCCTATTTATTTTTATAAATTTGCATATTTTGACTTTATTTGAAGTTCAGTTGGTGTATCTGAAAGTCCTGCTTCAGCCATCCCTCTGAGCGCCGGAGCCATAAAATCTCCTACTTGTTTCATTGCATCTATCACTTCGTCTACCGGTATTTGACTTCCTATACCTGTCAAGGCTAGATTTGCAGCCACTAGGGCATTTGCTACCCCTGAGGCATTTCGTTTTATACACGGTATTTCTGAAAGATTTGCAACTGGATCACATATAAGGCCCAATACGTTTTTAAGGGCAATGCTACATGCGTTACCTATCATTTCTGGTGTTCCTCCCAGCACTTCTACTGCAGCGCCGGCGGCCATTGTAGAAGCACTTCCGCATTCTGCCTGGCATCCACTTTGAGTCCCAGACATACTGACACGCTTTGCAATTACCATACCTATACCTGCTGCAGTAAAGAGCCCCATAACTATTTTATCCCTAGGTATATCATGTTCCTCCATTAAGGTGAGAAGTACAGCGGGTATTATACCACAAGAGCAGGCAGCAGGGAGTGCAGCGATTTCATCCATACATGCATTGCCCTCTGCGCATGCAAATGCCTTTATTAGCATCTTATCTAGCACTCTACCACCTATTGTAAGCCCTCTTATGAATGCATTGTTCAATCTATAGGCATCCCCACCTGATAGACCACTAGGTGATATAAAAGGCATCTGTGTCCGCCTATGTATACCCTCTTCCATCACCTGAAGCTTTGTAGACATCTCATCGTATAACTCGTCTATTGGACGTCCAAGTTCTCTTGCTCGGCTTTCTAACATAAGTTGTGATATTGAGATATTCCGTTCTTTCGCAGTAGAAATCACATAGTCAAGTGAACTATAATCCATAATCACACTCTCCCTTTACTGAGTCTCATGGTTTACAGTTGAACATAAGTTAGCCAAAACATTATAGATCAGATACACTCATTATGGCTAAACTCTAACTAGCTATCCCTTTCCCATTTTAGGATAGGACGCCTTGCAGCCTTTGTCTCATCTAGGCGACTCATAGGAGCACTATGAGGTGCATTCTCCAGCCTATGGGGCTCTTCCTTGGCTATTTTGGAGAGCTCTATCATTGCATTTGCAAACCTATCCAATGTCTCCTTGCTCTCAGTCTCAGTGGGCTCTATCATGAGAGCTTCCCGAATTATCATTGGAAAGTATACCGTAGGAGGATGGAAGCCATAGTCAATAAGTCCTTTAGCTATGTCCATAGCCGACACGCCCCATTCCTTCTGTGGTTTAGCAGATATGACAAATTCATGCATGCAATATCTCTCATATGGAAGATCATAATAGTCCTTAAGCATAGCCATGAGATAATTTGCATTCAATACTGCATTTTGAGAAGCAGCTTTGAGTCCCCGAGCCCCCATGCTCAGTATATATGCATAGGCCTTCACCAATACATTGAAGTTTCCATAGAATGCCTTTACCTTTCCTATCGATAATGGCCTATCATAGTCGAGATAGTATCTATTATCTTTTTTCTCAATCATGGGAACTGGCAAAAATGGTATCAAATCCTCTTTAACTCCAACTGGCCCTGAACCAGGGCCACCGCCACCGTGAGGAGTACTGAAAGTCTTGTGTATATTTAGGTGTACAACGTCAAAACCCATATCCCCGGGCCTGGCCATACCCATTATGGCATTTAAGTTGGCTCCATCATAATACAAAAGTCCTCCTACTCCATGAACAATTTCACTGATCTCAACTATATTTTCTTCAAAAAGCCCTAGTGTATTTGGGTTTGTAAGCATGAGTCCTGCCACATTCTCATCCACAATTTCATTTAGTTCCTCTATATCCACGCATCCTCTGTCATCTGATTTTACCTCAACTACGTCATAACCCACCATCATAGCCGACGCAGGGTTAGTACCATGCGCTGAGTCAGGGACTATTATCTTATGCCTATGTCCCTGTCCTCTATTCTCATGATATGCCTTTATTATCATGAGCCCTGTAAGCTCACCGTGAGCGCCGGCCGCCGGTTGAAATGAAATCCTTGACATACCTGTAATCTCTGAGAGCATAGCATCCATATGATATAAGAGCTCTAGACAACCCTGTACAGTATCTTCCGATTGATGTGGATGGACGTCAGTAAAGCCATCTAATTTTGCCACATCTTCATCTATCTTGGGATTATACTTCATAGTACACGAACCAAGGGGATAGAATTGCGTATCCACACTGTAGTTTAATCTCGAAAGATTGGTATAATGCCTTACCACATCCAGCTCACTCACCTCAGGAAGCTTTGGAGATTCTTCCCTCAATACATCTTCTCCTAATAACTCCTCTAAGTCCTGTTCAGGCACATCACATTCTGGAAGAGAGTAAGCCCTGCGCCCCTCTCGGCTCAGTTCAAATATAAGCTGTCTATCCTTCATAGTAGCTCACCTACCTTTTCAGCTAGCATATCTATCTCACTTTTAGTTCGCTTCTCAGTAACTGCGATCAACCAGCCACCTTCTAACTCTGGATAATCCTTACCTACATCATAACCGCCTATTATAGCATAGTCTAGTAGAGCCCTATTTAGTTCATGAATGGGTCTGTTTACATCCACTATAAACTCCTTAAAAAATGGTGCACCAAATACCGATTCTACACCATCTATCTCCAATAGCCTATCATAGGCATAGTGGGCCTTTTGTACACAGAGGTTTCCCACCTCTCGAAGCCCTTCACGTCCCATAACTGCCATATAGACAGCAGCTATAAGGGCATTTAAGGATTGATTTGAACATATATTGGATGTGGCCTTTTCTCTACGAATATGTTGCTCCCTTGTCTGAAGTGTGAGCACATAACCTCGTCTTCCATCGGCATCTACAGTCTCACCCACTATCCTACCTGGCATACGCCTTGTAAGCCTTTTAGTGGTTGCAAAGAATCCCACGTATGGACCTCCAAAGCTCAAAGGATTTCCAAGGGATTGCCCCTCTCCCACCACTATATCTGCTCCATATTCACCAGGTGGTTTTATCAGAGACAGAGATATGGGATCTACACTCACTATAAATAGGGCACCTTGTTTATGTACTAGATCTCCTATTTCCCCTAAATCCTCTAGTATTCCAAAGAAATTGGGAGTCTGCATTATTACAGCAGCAGTATCACTTGATAATTTCGCCTCAAGGTCTTCTATAGATACACGCCCATCGTCATAGTCAAACTCCACTACATCTATACCATTGAATCTGGCATATGTCCTAAGTACTGCCCTACTATGGGGATGTACTGCCTTAGATACTAATATCTCTTGCCTAGATTTTATACCACACGCCATCTTAGCTGCCTCAGCAATGGCTGTTGCCCCATCATATACTGAAGCATTGGCAGCATGCATGCCCGTGAGCTCGCATATCATTGTCTGATACTCAAACATAGCCTGTAGTGTTCCCTGACTCACCTCTGGCTGATAGGGGGTATAGGATGTATAAAACTCAGAGCGTCCTACAATATGCCCTACAACACTTGGTATATGGTGATCATAGGCACCTGCTCCTAAAAAGCAGGTGTTTTCTTTAGTCGTCTCGTTTTTATTCGCAAGCTCTTCCATATGGGATAGAAGTTCTAGCTCACACATTGGCCTAGGGAGATTTAAGTCCCTCTCTAGACGGATCTCCCTAGGTATGTCCACATATAGATCTTCAATAGAAGATACATCTATCCTGCCAAGCATCTTTTGTATATCAGCGTTGGTATTGGGAATGTACCGTGACATACTTATGCCTCCTCTTCCTCGCAAAACTTCTGGTATTCCTCCCAATCCATCAAAGAATCAAGTTTTGATAGGTCATCTATTTCCATGGCAATAAACCAGCTCTCATAGGGAGCTTCGTTTACAAGCTCCGGCATGTCTTCGAGTTCTTCATTTATCTCTATCACAGTTCCAGATGCAGGAGCATATATGTCTGATGCTGCCTTTACCGACTCTACAACTGCAAACTCATCATCTGCATCGAATGTATCCCCCACCTCAGGAAGTTCTACAAATACCACATCCCCGAGGGAATCCTGTGCATAGTCAGTTATGCCTATATATATCGTTTTTTCATCTACCCTTACCCACTCGTGTTCCTTGGAATATTTTAAATCCTTTTTGACTTCCATTGAGATAACCTCCATATTTTAATTATTTTTTATATTGTTTTGTATAGAATGGTAGCTTAGTAAGCCTAGCTCTAAGCCTTCTCTTTCTAACTACAATCTCTAGCTCACCATCTTTAATGTCACCACCAGTTTTCATTAGGGCAATACCTAAGTTTTTATCCAAACTAGGTGAGTAACTGCCACTTGTCACATGACCTATTGGTCTACCATTTGATAGCACTTCATAGCCCTCCCGTGCTATACCCCTATCTATCATCTCAAAACCTACAAGTGTACGCTCTATACCTTGTTCTACCTGAGCCAGTAGGGTGTCTTTTCCGATAAAATCGTCCTTATCAAGTTTTACAAACTTTTCAAGTCCTCCCTCTAGGGGTGATATATCTTTTGATATTTCATGCCCATAAAGTGGAAGGGCTGCCTCAAAACGTAGAGTATCTCTGGCACCAAGACCTGCAGGCATGATATTATAGTCCTTCCCTACCTCCATTATACTATGCCATAGTCTAACTACATACTCAGGCGATATATATATTTCAAAGCCATCTTCACCTGTATATCCAGTTCTAGATATGAGTGCCTCAACCCCATCAATCAGTATATCATCTGCAAACCTGAAGAACTTTATTCCTCCAAGGTCGCTATCGGTGAGACTATTTAATATCTGTTCTGCATTTGGACCTTGTACTGCCAATTGTGCATAGTCCCTAGATACATCTTTTACCTTAACCTCACCCTCCCTATGGGTTAAGAGCCATTCATAGTCTTTTGCAGTATTAGCTGCATTGGTTACCATAAGGAACCTTTCTTGATGGAGCTTATAGACAAGTACATCATCTACCACTCCCCCATTGGGATAGCAGATAGGAGAATACACTATCCGTCCTTCATGGGTCCTAGATATGTCATTTGTAAGCATCTTCTGAAGAAAGCCCTCCGCTTCTCTTCCCTCTATGAGTATCTCCCCCATGTGTGAGACATCAAATATACCTGCCCTCTCTCTTACAGCCATATGTTCATCAATTATACTAGTATATTGGACAGGCATCATCCAGCCACCAAAATCTATTAGCTTCGCTCCTGCGTCCACATGGACATCATAAAGTGGTGTCTTTTGCAAGTGATCACCTTCCTCCCTTTCTACATATTTCTACCTTTTATTTGAGTATACCATAATGGGGAAAAAACTGCTATGTGAAAAATAAGAATTAGCAAAGACG
>CALKWW010000075.1 GCA_938003945.1 uncultured Bacillota bacterium
AGAGATACTAAAACCTAAATCCTCTTTAGGGTCTTCAATTAGATGAATGTCATAGGGAAGATAAGGTATAGCTACTAAAAGTCCCTCTACTATATTAGCCAACCCACCAGGGCCAATTATGGTTATTGGCTCAACCCTACCACTATTGCCAATGGTTGAAAGCAGTCCTGGCAAACCAAAGATATGATCTCCATGAAAATGGGTTATACATATTATATCGATGGATCTAAAACCAGTGTGAGCCTTTCTCATGGCTACCTGTGTTCCTTCTCCACAATCTATCAATATTTTTCTTCCCTTATAACCTATAATCATAGAGGATAAAAACCTATCTGGCATAGGCATTCCTCCTCCACTTCCCAGTAGAGTTAAATCGAGCAAATGTATGACATCCTTTCAACGAAAAATTTTATACTATCAATCTCCAACGGCTAAAAACCACGTGCTTATATCATCATAATCCTAACCATTTATTAATTTTAAAGAACTATTTCATTAATCAAAAAAAATGTCTCCACAGTATACTTATTTACATCTATGGAATTGATTCTTATCCAATCTGCAAACTCCAAATTTCTATTTACGCAAACTCATAGTCATTATCTTTTTTGACATTTTCTATTTTCAGCTCCTATCTCTCTTTTGTCCAACAATAATTGTAAAGTTCGCGCTTATATTCTTTATATCGGCTTTAATAGCTCGCTCAATCTTGTTATCTATAACTGACCAAGACAAAGGAGTCATGTTTATAAGATGCATAAGTTCTTCTTGATCTATTTCTTTGCTATATTCTATCTCCTGTATATCTAGTATATTAAAGTTATTACTATAGTGCTCTATAACCTCATCATTTGAATATACCTCTTTTTCCGTCCCATCATAAAAGATGTCCCTTAATTCTCCCAGATAACTACTTCCGGGAACAACTTTGGTGAGTATTCCATCATCCTTTAGAACTCTATCAAATTCTCCATAGTTAGCAGGCGATAGAATATTTAGTATTACATCAAATTGTCTGTCCATAAATGCAAGATTCGCTAAATCAGCCACACACCAGATAATTCCAAAATATCCCTTTGAAGCTGATAATATTCCCTCTTTAGAGATATCGACTCCCACTCCCTGCAAGATATTACCAGTTCTGGCATTTAGGCTACCTATAACATGACCCAGATGTGAACCCTCTCCACAGCCGGCATCTAATATATTGGCACCATTTAGATTAGTTCCTAACCTTTCTACTATTAAATCATTTATAAGTTCCAGCATTGGATCAAAAAAGCCTGTTTTATATACAATGTTTCTGGAGTCAAATAAATCTCTATCATAATCTGTGCTTATACCCTTTAATAGAAAGTTCACATATCCCTTCCTGGCGATATTAAAACAGTGTCCCTCCAGGCAAGCTATATCCTTCGAATCATAGACATGCATCTGTGTTTTACATATGGGGCATCTAAATATGTGGATATTTTCTATAAATTTAATCTTTCTGATGGAACCATCTCTGCACATAAAAACACCTCCCATATAAAATCTTTTTATGCATACCTTCTATATCTCTTTATATGCTAACTTTTTTATAGTTTCTTTTTTTGCCTCTTCTCTTAAGCTTTCCAATATCTTGATACCTTTTACTTCTTCACTGCCATATGTTTTATTTAACTCAGACTCGGAGTGTAAATATAATACTACATGAGCGAAAAACCACTTGAACTTTCAGCATTCCACGTAGCATATGCTTCATTTACATTGTCATCAAAAAATAGTTTTAAATATGTATCCATATTCGGAGCCAACTCCAGTTCCGGCAACATATCAATATCTACCCAATATACTTCTCCCTCTTCTGTTTCTTTGACCATGGTACCAGAAAAGTCGCTAGTCTTGAACAAAAATATGAACCATCGTTCATTATCATCCGCATTATGCCAATGAATTAATCCACAAGGTTTTAGGTTCTGAACATCTAAGCCTGTCTCTTCTTTCACTTCCCTGACAGTAGAATCAACTATACTCTCCCCATTTTCTATATGACCACCTGGAAAAGTTATTCCTCCCCAGCTCTCGTCTACCTTATCTTGCACGAGTACTTTTTTATTTTTCTCGTCTACAATCATACACATATTGAGTAATAGAATGCTAGTCATTTTATCCATTGTATAAATCCACTCCTAAAATTATAATTCTAGTGCCCAAACCACTTAATAGTAAAATTGCCAATATAATAAATTAGCACATAGTATAAGCGAGGAAACAATTGTAACTTTAAAACCTTTTCTTTTAAAAAGACTATATACAGATAAAGCAATCGTCAAAACTAAGTAGAATATATTCAACGTAAAATTCATTTTTAAAGAATCATAAGCTACCATTGAAAGAGCGCTTTTAATCATACATACCAAGTTAAGAACCAATATCAAATTTAACATATTTTGTACCATAATTAAAACGCTCGATTTCTCTCGTCCCCTATTTAAACGCCTGATCTTTTGAATAGCTCTTATGAGAATATAGATTAAAGAAAACAATATGGCTACCACACCGGCAACTACAAGACATATTTCAAATATATGACGCCATAGAGGAACATGAATCGCATCGCTAAACATGTAGGATAATAGTTTTTTGAATCTTGGATGCCTTGAATATATATCCCTACTATATATGCCAAATTCCCCTTTAGTCATATAAATACCTGGACTCTGTTGGATATAAGAAATCTTATTGCTTAAAAGATCATGTTCACCCTGATGCTTTACGCTCACCCTATTTAAGAGTCCATATATCTTAGTAAAGCCATGGTAGGGCATTCGCGCCGGCTGATAAACCCCCGTCCACATAGATGAATCCTCCAGCGACTCATCATTTATGCTAAATTCTGGTCTACCGAAAACTATCTCCGGAATCCCTAGGCAAAAATTTTCTTCATGGGCTTGATTAGTCATTACCAAAACACCTAACCGACTCTCCCTGTCAAAATACATGGAGGAACTAAAAGCCATAGTATTTCCTCCATGCCCGTATACTCGGTTTCTCGCCGGCAATGCAAAAAATCCATGTGCTATCCTAGGTATATCCGTTCCAGGAAAATACAATGTAGGCTCAAATAATTTATCTATGGTCTCTCTACTCTTAAACAGTGGATGACCATCATCGGACAATAGGGCAGTTAAAAAAAGGGCAAAATCATCTGCAGTACCTACCACACTTCCTGCTGGATATATGGGAATGACATATTGGTTTGGATCAATTAATTTCTTGTCCGTAGTGTATCCCTGTATCTCGTCCCTTTGAGCTTTTACCCACAGATTATCCTCTTGCTGGGGGTCTATGGATGTATACTCCATCCCAAGTGGGCCAAAGATATTCTTCTTCACATACTCCCTATAATCCATGCCACTTACCATCTCTACAATATAGGCAGCAAGGGCGGATCCATAGTTTGAATAGGCAACAACATCACCTGGTCTAAATACTTGTCTTATATCTGCGCCTTCCAAAGCCTGCCTTAGGGTCATCACATCAACTGGATCATGTAACATCAAATCGGTATAACTATCATCAAAACCAGCAGAATGATTCATCAAATGCAGCATTGTAATTGGTTCATCGTAGGCCATCGGAGTTTTAAAATCTTGTGGTAGATTTTCCCGAATATCTCTATCTAAATCAATTAGTCCATCTTCTACCAACTGCATCACGCTGATCCAAATCAACATCTTAGAGCACGAGCCCCATTCAAATACAGTATCTTCATCAACTTTAATATCGCGCTCTATGTCTGCATAACCTACCATCCTATTGACTATTATTTCATCATCTTCTATCACTATCGTTGCAAAGCCAGCAGTGGTATCCTCATGTTCTGATATAAGTTCATCAATTTTCTGCTCCAATGTCTCTGTAGATGCAGATGCATATTGCGGGATCGATGTTAATAGTAGGCAACTCGCAATAAAATATATACTAAATTTTAAAAATAGTCTACTAACTTTTCTCACAACACACCTCTCTAAAACAATACTAAAGATATT
>CALKWW010000076.1 GCA_938003945.1 uncultured Bacillota bacterium
TTGGTCTGGGTGGAGGGAATTGAACCCCCGGCCTCTTGAACCCCATTCAAGCGCGCTACCAAGCTGCGCCACACCCAGCCATATTTTCAACGTAATACATAATACTACACTTTTGATAAAAAAACAATAGTATTTTTTGTTTTGTGTTGTTATTCTATGTAGAGAAGTCAAACATATGCTACACTGATCTCTGAAAAAATCTCCATATAATAATGATGCAACTTTTAAAATTGCTAATAATTATTTAGACAAGGATGGAAACCATTGGTGATTCCGAGTTAAATAATCATTAGTAATATAATTTTAAGCAGCATTATCAGAGAAATATTCATTAACTATTTCATTTGGTGATTTAAAATCAAGAGATTTTCTTGATATATTGCTATATTCGCTACTATATCTTCTAAATACCTTCTCATCTCTCCAAAACTTTTAAATCTTCTTCTATTATAGAAAAGCTCATTATCTATTCTATGGCTACGTTCTACAATACCATTTTGCTATGGCGAGTAAGGACGTATCCTCTCATGCTTGATATCCATAGCTTCTAAGGTCTTTTGAAACCTAGACTTTTTATTAGTTTTATCTGGATCATTTACAAACTCTAGGCCATTATCTGTTTGTACTGTATCTATATTAAATCCTAATTTCATCTCCAAGCTTTTCAAGAATTCAGAAGTACTATATGTACTATTTTCAGTTACTAAAGCCATATACCTCTTTCTAGAATATTCATCTATAGCTGTTATCTGATAGTATCTGCTATGATAGCTAGCAAAGCCTATACATTCAACAGGTACATATTTTACATCAATCTGCACTCGCTGCCCAGGATAGGTTACCTCCTCTTTACTATAAGTAACCTTAGGATAGCTGCGTCTACGCTTCTTAGGCTTATTTAGTTGCATTTTTCTTATCTGCTTACACATGGAATCATAAGTCCTTGTATAGCCTTCATCTTTTAATTTGCGATACACTTGCGCAAGACCCTCATGTCTGTGATAACGATATTTATATCTAAGTTAAATCACTAATCATTTGTATGTTGATTAGGATGAGAGTGGGGTCTTATGCTTTTATGAGCTACAGACTCAACATTGCCATCTTATCTTTTTCTCCAGCGCCACACCTGATGATGGCTTGTATGATATCTTCTACCGACTTTTGCAGTATTATTTATACTTGATTGCATATTTAGCTACTCCTTGACGCAATTTCATTTCTTCTGTTTCTGAAAGTGTCGGAGACTTAATTGTACCTATCAGAAAGGTTCCTCTAATCTATGTTTGTGGTGATAACAACATTATATCAGAGGCCTTTCCTTTTTTGTGTCTATTTTGTCGCAAATGTACTATCTCATAACATATCGATATTACATCACCCTCTGCAGCACTATCTGGCAATAAAGAAATAGGCATATCTACCATACCTATATTTGGAAGTTCTACAACTACATAATCCCCTTCAAATCTATCTATTATAGCTTTCATGAAATTATCCCCCTATTTCTTAGGCTTGCAAACACCACGGGTCCCATAGCGATCTGACTTAGCTTTTTAGCTTTAAAGCCTTTTACTACAACCATGGGGCTTTGTATCCCCAGGTTTTAACATCGGGATGTCAACCAAACATGACTTTATGTAAGGTTTAGTTGACATATCGATCGGCTTATGTTATACTTCTTTTACAATATGAATTAAAGAGGTGTAGTTGATGGATGAAAAAAAACTTCTAGAAAAAGCCCAATTAGAAAACTATGATGAACGTGAAGAATATATTAAACTTAAATCATATAAAATCAGTTGGAGCATCGTAAGCTTTATAATTATAGGACTAACCATATTTAAGTATTTTCATGGTAACTTTTCTACAGATTTCATAATTCTTATGGGAGCCCAATTAACTAGTGCTGCGTTTTATACATATAAAAATGTTTCCAACAAAAAATATTATCTTATAACTGGGATTTCAGGGGTCATCACTTTAATATGTGGAATATTTGTATTATTGAGTCAGTATTATAACTTTTAGGAAGGAATCAATCAATGTCAACAGGTGAAAAATTAACATTACACAACAGATTAAAAGTAGCCCGAGCGGAAAAAAATTTAACACAAGCTGAATTAGCAAAGTTAGTCGGGGTGTCAAGGCAAACTATTAGTTCTATCGAAACAGGCCAATTTAATCCAACGGCAAAGTTAGCAGCCCTTCTTTGTATAGCTCTTGATAAAACATTTGAGGAACTGTTCTATTTAAAATGATAATTAAATCTCATGTTACACTATGGGATATAGAAAGAGAGTGGTGAATTTGAAGGTGAATTTGAATAAAATATTATTTTCTAATACAAAGGGTCTAGTTTTCACTATTACTGGTTTAATTATCTTTTTTAATATGATAAACCTTGTATTATTTTAAATATCAGATATTGCTTGTAAGGGAGAGATGCGGTATTTGTCAAGGAAGTTGTCGCATTTATTCTTAATGAACTTTGCAATTAATACACGATTTGCCATTGACATGGGGCCCCTGCCGATAAGGTTTTTAACCTCAAGGGCAGACCAAGGGTAAGGTGCGCCTTTTTATAGGCTACCATATCGTCTTCGCTAATAGGGTTTAATGCTACATATTCAGGCAAGCTCCAATCTCTAGTATTACCAGACCAGCACTCGGGATGTTGCCTTTTAGCTTCTTTATATACCTTTATTCGCTTGTCCATGATCCTTTTATTAGGGCCTTAATGTCTTTGATATGGAGTTATAAAATTTAGACCACTGTGTAAGTGTGTAGAATTATACCACTTTACAAATCTTTGAACCCACTTTCTTGCTTCTCCTAGGCTTAAGAAGCCTTTAGATGGATATTCAGGACAATATTTCATTGTCTTGAAAAGGGCTTCAGAATATGGATTATCATTACTTACCCTAGGCCTTGAAAATGAACTTTGAACCCCAAGCTTCTCTAATGTAGCTAAGAAGGTAGCAGCCTTCATGGGGCTCCCGTTATCTGAATGTAATACTAGTGGTCTTCCCTGGATTCCCTGGGCGAGTACAGCCTTTTTAACTAGTTGCTTAGCGTATTCAGCTTTTTCAGTTTCCCAAATTTCGTAAGCTACTATAAATCGGCTAAACATATCTATTATCAGATATAACTTAAAATACTTACCTCTAATAGCTGCATTTAGCCAGGTGATATCCCATGTCCACACCTCGTTGGGGGCTGCTGCTATATGGGTAGGTGGCTCTCTTTTAATAGGCCTTTTACTACGGTTTCTGTACGCATCCATTTTCTCTTCCTTCAAAGTACGATAAAATGTCGATTCTGATGCAATGTATTCACCCTTATCAGCTAGCTTAGGTACAATTTGACTAGGGGGCACGTCAGCAAATTCAGGGCTGTTAGCTATTTCAATGACCTTTGCCCGCTCCTCTTTCGTTAGTTTATTCTTAGGAGTTGGCCTACTAATTAGAGGCCTCTGATCTTCATTTATAGAGCCCCCTTTTGTCCATCTTTGGTAAGTACGGGCACTGATACCCAATATCTTACAAGCAGGCTCAAGCCTGGCGCCAGCGGCTCTAGCCTCATCAATCAGCTTAACTGCTTTTTCGCGATCTGGAGCGCTGATCATTCTTCCTCGGGGTCCCCCCAAATCGCTTGGGCTTTTTTTCGAAGCACCAATAGCGCGGCTGTTTCTGCCAATGCCTTTTCCTTTCTACGAAGCTCGCTTTCAAGGCGTTTGATTCTCTGCTCTCCTTCTTTCAGATCATCTTTTAGCTTTTTGGGATCCTTGAGATTTGAGGTGTTAGCCCTAATACATTGATCACGCCAAGCCTTAACATCTTCTACAAATAGCCCCTTTTTGCGGCAATAGCCTGCTAATTCTTGTTCTGTAAGGGTCGATGTTTCAACTACTATGTGAAATTTGTCCTCTGAGCTCCATTTAGCTGCACTAGATGTATTATTTGTTCCCCTGCGTAACCTTATCCAGTGATATATTGCACTCTTAGAAACTTCAAATTCTTCCGATAGACTCGCTACTGTATCGTCTGTCGGAGATTCGAGCCTATCGAGAACCTTATCTTTAAATTCTTGGGTATAATATCCGTTAGTTTTCTTATATTTCACTATAAAAACCCTCCTTAGGAGTTGCCATGTATATATTATACACTATTATTATTTGCGACAACTATCCTAACACATAGGGCATACTATCAGATTGCTATCTTTTAAATTTTTTCGTATATACCATTAACGATAACTGAAACGAAAATAGCGAGATCACCATATACATAAATCCAATTGCTAGACATACTATTTTAATGTCAATATTTAAAAGATACTTAACAAATCTTATAAACTTATCTCCAAGGTTAGTTATATTTATTGCATATAAAAAAAACATTACCGCGGCAATCAATATAAAGGAAACTATCGTATTTCCACTTGTACCATATGCATATACTGCGGGTAGTAATAACAATAAGTATAATACAGAAATTAGTAAACCAACTATAGATATGATCAAGTGTAACTTCAAAGGAAGATCTTGAAAAACTATTTGTGTTAAGATATTGACAATTATAGTAAACAATCCTGTTCCAGCTATAAGTCCCAAACAAAATAAATATCTACTCCATATTATCCCCTTTTTAGAAATTGGAGCTGCCCACACATATTTATCCCATCCACTTTTTTCATCACTTGTTTGCAGTATAACGGGCGTTGAAGCCACTACCAACGGTAAGATAATGGCTATAAATGTTGCACCTGAACCCCGCATAAGTAGAATGAAAAATAGTGAAACCACTAAAATAGCTATTATGTTGGCAGGTTTGAATCTATCTATCATCACTTTAAAGTCCTTATACATCAGACCAATCACGATCATTGACTCCTTTCACATACAGTAACATAATATCTTCAATACTCATCTCTTTAAATATTTCTGCTTTCATAATGTTTAATTTGTTTTTTGTAAGGATTACAATATGATCTCTCTCATAAATAGACGCTACCACATCTTCTTGAGGTATTATGATTTTATCCCTTTTATGAAACCTAGCTATTATATAGCTATTTAAAATATTATCTTTATAATCGCTAAAGATAATATTTCCATCGTGAATAAAGGTTAAATAATCGGCCACTTTTTCTAGATCACTTATTATATGGGTAGATAATAGAACCGATTTGCCCTCAGTAGTGACAATATCTGTTAGTATAGCTAATATCTCATTCCTGATTATAGGATCTAATCCACTAGTGGCCTCATCTAAAATGATCAAATCTGGTTCATAAGCTAAAACAACAGCAAAATTGAGTTTCAATTTCATTCCTCGAGAGTACTCTCTTATCTTCTTAAAAGGCGGCAAATCAAATCTTGCCAAATATTCCAGATACCTGTGTGTGTCCCAGCTTTTATAGAGTTTGCACATCATTTTCTCAATATCTACACTGTTCATACAGCTAGGGAAGTAACAGCTTTCAAAAATAACCCCTATCTTATTTTTTATGTCAATTTCACTTGTTCTATTGTCTTGACCAAAAATTTTAATTTCTCCAGAATTACGTTCTATTAGATTTAATAACAGTTTTATCAATGTTGTCTTTCCAGCTCCATTTTCTCCTATTAAACCTATAAATTTACCTTCAGGCAAATCTAATTCTTTAATATTTAACTCAAAATTTTTGTATGCCTTTTTTAAGTTTTCAATTTCTATAACATTACATCTTTCCATTTTATATCTCCCTCAATAACTCCTATATTTAAAACATATACAAAATTGTCAATACATTGCCTATAAATATGATTATTGGAATCCATATGTATAGTTTTCGGACTACATGTACTTTTTTAAGTAATATAAAAAGCATAATAGATATATAGGCATACGATATTATGCTAAATATTGAAAGTAATAATTTGTCAG
>CALKWW010000077.1 GCA_938003945.1 uncultured Bacillota bacterium
CTTTATTATAGTATCAAATGCGGTCTCCTTTGTCAAGGACTTTTTTTAATTTTTTCTGTCCACCTAGGTTGTAAAGTTAAATGACAGTTTTTTTAGAAATATCCTATATAATAACTGATACATCTCATAATACCCTAAAGAATCTAAATAGATATGGAATTTAAGATCGTCAGCCCTATTACTCAAATCGCAATGCATCAGTTACATTTATTTTTGCTACATATAAACTTGGTATAATACTGCAAATCACAGCTTGGATGGACCCAACGAATAATGGGAAAGTATCAAATTTAATGATATAGACGGGTTAAAATCAATAAAAAGTCTTTTTGATAAATAATATTGTATTAATTGACAAAAAAAATAACTAGCCAATATTGCAATAATAGAAGCCAAAAATGCTATTAAAATCATTTCAAACATAAATTGAAATACTATATCCAGCTTGCTTGCCCCAAATGCCTTTCTTATCCCTATCTCTGATATTCTTTCTTTTATTGAGAAAAATATGATACTCATTATACTTATCCCTGATATCAGGCAAAGAATCAACGATATTACATTTATCAGTTTTTTTGTTAAACTTAACTCACTATGTAAATCCTCAAGGAACTCTTCCTTTATTGAAAAACTGTAGATTTTCCCTAGCCTACTATTGACATCTGCAAAAGTATCCAATTTCTCAACAAATCCATCATATTTACCTTTATCATCAAAATTATATAAATATCTTCTTTCAACCTCAGAGGATTTACCAATTTTGTCTATTATAGATATAGGTACATAAATAGAAACATAGATATAGATGTTTTCTTTACTAGTCCTCAACGCCCTGCGCAGATAATTTTGCGACAATTCTGCATTATAGGAGTTTTTCACTACACCAATCACTTTAAATTTTAGATCTCTCTCGTCGTCATTTTCATCCTCACAAGCAAATGTAGCATCATTTATTGCTATATTTAAATCGATATACTTCCCTAACCCACCATCGCCTGAAAATAATGCTTTTTCAGTAAACTCATCAATAACTACAACAAATTCCTCATTTGTAATATCTGCTTGTTGGATGGTTCGCCCTTTTATTAATTGCGTTTCAACAGGTAACATAAGGTTCTCCGTTGTTATGATAGGCATCATAGAGTTCATATTCGAAATTCCATGTATATATGCAAAAAAAGAAACATACTTATTAGTATCAACTTTAGTAGATAATATAGCTTTTCTTTCAATCATCGTTGATAAATTAATGGGATGCCCATGTGTTAATTTAGACATGGATTCTTTTACAACAGAGGGCTCTTCATAAGATGAAAGAATAACAACGTTATCACTCATTTCATCTATCTCTTTTAACTTCCCATTGTAATAGGAATTTGCAATAATATTTCCAGATGAAAATAGAAAAACTGAGATAAAAATGCCCAAGGACATTAATAAAAATTATGAAAAATCAAATAAGCAAGTGTTGGCGTATCAGTATACTGTAATCCTACTATTTTATATTCTTTACCTTTAAAATCTATCGTATTTCCAATGGCATTCTCGATCATCTCATCATCATAGCCAAAGTATTTCTTTAATAATGCTTTTGAAATGCTTACCTCTTCTTTGCCATCAAAAGGGAAACGCCCCTTTTCTAAATACATCACTTCTCGTGGCCACATAATTTCAAAAAAGTCCCTCTCGCTTGTTACAACTTCCGGTATAGATAATGCATAGAGATCATCCAACATTTCTCTTCTACTATCTTTATAATCTTCTACTTTAATTTTATCTAAATAGCGACAATCTGAAATTATTATTTTTTCCACCCCATTAATCCCTGCAATAGTGGGAATATCCTGATAGGTAATTCCTCTGTAATACCTATCAGGATCTATAGTCAACCCTGCACTTTTAACATATACCTCATTGAGTTCTCCATACACATATTCACCTTTATAAGCAATAATAACATCTTCCGTCATAGCTATAACATCCGTTGTAAAATTAAAAGTGCATTCTATATGTGCATACAAAGCATAAAATAAAACTAAAATTAAGGAAACAACAAATACAAGAGTATTAATCCTGCTTTTAGAAACACTAATACCTATTTTAAAAAACTCAGCTCTATTCTCTCCACATATACTGGTGTTTATCTTTGTATTATCGATTACTTTTTCATCCTGCTTGATTTCATTATCATCTATTATTATTCTATTAGTTTCTTTAAATTTCAATCGTGGATCGTGACTTACAATAATAAATGTATTATCTTGAGCAAACTCTTCAATAATCCCTATTAGTTCTTCGCGTCATTAATCTCATACCCGTTTGTGATAAGGGTATAAATATATCTACTTGCCCTGGATGAATGCTTTGTATTTTATTTGTCTCTGTAATTTTCACGTTATTTATGGTAAACATGGATAAAATCAATAATAATGTCATTAAAACTATACTAAAATATTTCCTTTTAAATATTTTTGATATGAGAGCTAAATCACAACTTCTACTGGGTTCCCTATCAATATCAACGTATTTCTTACTTGAATAATTTTCTTCTATTGACCGATAAGACTCTGCTAAATATATAATGCAGTCCTTTAGTATAAATATATTCTTAGCTATGCCATCCAAACGTTCATCATGTGTAACAATCAAAAAACTCTTTTTATCCAAATATTCCGATATAATATCTATTACTTTTTCAACCATAAGATTGTCTAAATCATTTGTTGGTTTATCTATTAGTATTAGGGAGGCATCGGATAATATGCCCCTAAGTATAGATATTATCCGCTTTTCACCTCCGCTTAACTTCTTAGGGTTGCGATCTAATAAGTGCTCTAAACCAAATTCTGTTAGAATAGCTATTGCCTCAGACCTTAAACTAGTATCACTGCTCATTGTTATATTTTCGCTTATTGAGAGCTCTTCTATTATCTTGGGCCACTAATACCATATTTATTTCATTACTGTTATATATTTTTTTAAAAAATAGTGTCTTTCCTACTCCATTTTCACCTTTGAGTAAATTAACTCCGACATCTGCTATACATATACTACCTTCATTTACTAACTTTCTCTTTCTGATTATTATGCTATCATACACTAATTTCATAATCTCACCTACTTTATAGAAGGTAATGAGTCTTTTGGGTTCATTTTGAAATATGCTCAAAACTAAGAAAATCAATTCTCTCACCATTAATATCTATTATTCCTTCGGATATGGCATTAATAGGAAAAGCATAATAAATCCCCATTGCTTTTTTGGAAAGCAGATATTAAAGTATTGTTTTTTGTAATCTAGCATTTATTTCACTCTTTGAGATTACTGTATCAAACTGTTCAAGTGCACGATCTACATTATATCGTACACACAATCCATAGGAATATGTCAACTCTGTACTATTCGAATTTATAATTATATGCCCCATTATTCTCTACCCCCTAATCTTTGCCATTATTTTATACCACATTTCTGGAAATGTCTACTATATTTTATATGAATTTGGTATTTGCTTTGATCTTTTCTACCATTTTACAATATCGAATCTATACAATTAATATCTGAACTCTAACTTAATTTCCTTTATATCAGTGATGTAATTTAGATAAGCAAAGAACAAAATCCACGAATTTTCTTGCAGATATCTGTGGCTGTAATATATAAAATCGATTAATATTATTCCTTAAGGGTATATATATTATGAAAGATATCAATCAATATAGAAGAAGGTGCAATTTATGAGACATGTTATATTAGGTAATAGTGCTGCCGGTTTCTTTGGGGCAATACAGATACGACAGCTCAATAAAGAAGATGAAGTCATAATAATATCCAAGGAGACAACTCCTGTATATGCCAAGATAATGTTACCCTATTATATTGGCGATGATATAGATAGGGACAAGCTCTTTTTAAAGGATTTACAATTCTATGATAAAAAAGATATAAAACTACTGCTGGACAAGAAGGCGCAATTTATCGATACACAAAAAAATCAAGTAATGTTAGATGATAGTTCTACATATGAATATGATAAACTATTAATTGCCACAGGGGGTGTTCCCTTCGTTCCACCTGTGGAAGGTTTGGAATTAGTAGATTTTTATACAATAAATTGTCTAGACGATGCAGATAATATAAAGAAAGATGCGAAACAAGGAAAAAAAGCCTTAATTATAGGCAGTGGACTTACAGGTGTGGAGATGTCCTTTGCCCTATCTAAACTAGGTATGGAGGTAACACTAGTTGAAAAGGGTGATAGAATACTTCCCATGCTCCTTGGAAATACAGCATCTAAAGTAATGGCTACATATCTTAGAGAAAAGGGTGTTAAAATTTATCTACAGACCACTGTGGAGAAGGTATTGCCCCACGATAGTCAAAACAGGGCAATCTTAACAGATGGGACTGAACTGCCCTTTGATATGCTCATATTTGCAATTGGATCAAGACCCAATATATCCATAGTGGATGGTAGTCCCATTAAAGTTAGTAGGGGAATACTAGTGAATGAATATATGAGAACCTCAGTGCCTAATGTGTTTGCCGCCGGCGATGTATCAGAACCTAGATTCAGCACCCAAAATGGATTTGTATCCAGTTATATATGGCCAAATGCCATGGCACAAGGTCGATGTGCTGCCAATAATATGTTAGACTATGATATTGCATTTGACACCTATGGATTTCAAAATACAGTACAACTCAAAGATATACCCTTTTATTCAGTAGGGCTCATACACCCAACAGAATCAGGTTACCATGTCAAAGCTACACATGATTATGAACTCAGCACATACAAAAGAATTGTCACAAAAGATAATATAATATATGGTGTACAGATGATAGGAGATACAAGATATGCAAGAGAAGCTGCATCCCATATAAAGAACAAAGAAAAACTGTCTACGGATGAATTAGAGAAATACATCACACTATAAATATGGACAATACAAAGGGGGTAGACAAATTATCAAAATAGCCCCCTTATAATCAAGAGTATACCAAATATTATCAGAGGAATACCAAATATAGCGCCGGCGATACTTATTGTAAATATTACACCTACAACCACAAATATAGCTCCTAATATTATGGCAACTAATCTACCTGTAAATCTCAATATAACCGAAAGCACACTCCATATTGCACGAAATATACAACCTGGTATAAACATATATAAACCATCCTCTACATTAGATTTTATCAATACAAGTTAATATATACTTTATCATATCTACATGATAAATAAAATAGAGGTGATACATCTTTTTAAAAAGGTGTACCACCTCCATTTTATGCCCTATACTCTTCTAACCGTTCAGTCAAATCTCTTAGATGTTTTTTCTCCTCTTTGAGAAGTTTTCTAAATGCATTTTTTGCCTCTACATATTTTGAATGTATTATCATCTCCGTATAAAAAAGTATAGAATCTTTCTCTGCCTGTATACCAAGCTTTAAAACGTCTTCGACATCTTCTATACCATCGAGTATATTATCCTGTTCCTCATCGCTAGGAAATATAAGGTTTTTCACCATACTATTGAAATAGGCTGCCACCTCTGATTCAAATAGATATGTATCATCAAAATCATCTTTTACTTCAAATGCTGAATCATAGAGTTCCTGGAACACCTTGGCATGCTCTGCCTCATCACTTGCAAGCTGTTTTAGCATATTAGCTGCATCTTTATCCCTCTGTTCAATCTTTTCTGCCGATAAGATATAGAACCTCTCCCCTCGCCTTTCAATACCTATAGCCATCTTCAAAGCTTCAAGATCACTAAATGTACTCTGTGGCATATCTACACCCCTTTCTCGATCACTTCATTGCATGTTAAACTTCTTGCCAAACTCTTTGCCCTTTAAAATTCATCCACATTTGATACCAATTACATTCTATAGACAGGAGGCTGAACTTTAAGTCCCAAGGCTTTAAGCTTTTTACCCAACACAGAAGTTATTTCATCACACTGCGCCGTGCTAAACCTTTGTAAAAAAGATGTAGCCGAGAGATTAGATAACCCCGACTACATCTTTTCATAGCTAAACCTATTATTCATCTATAGGTTCGAACATATCCTTCCCTACACCACATTCGGGGCATACCCAATCATCCGGAATATCCTCAAACGCTGTACCTGGAGCTATCCCTCCATCTGGATCACCAAGTTTAGGATCATATATGTACCCACATACTGTACATTCATATCTCTTCATTATAACTTCCTCCCTTTCTTGTTCAAAGGTTTCATTTACCTGTCACTATTTATAATACCCCGAGTAATCACTATAAAACAAAAATTATTCTCTTTTTTATCTATTTCTCTTGAAGTTCTGTTTGTTCCCATTTAATATTCTAATATATCCCTTAAGAGACATTCGAAAATTATAGCTTAATTACACTCTAGGTATTAAGCCTACCTTCTTATATACCTTTCTCAATGTCTTATTGGCAATATATGATGCCCTCTGTGCCCCATCTTTCATTACTGAATCTAGATAGGATTTATCATCCATAAGTTCCTTGTATCTATCCTGTATGGGCTTTAGAGTCTCAACAACCGACTCTCCTACTGCAGATTTGAAATCTCCATATCCCTTGCCATCAAACTCATTTTCAATTTCATCGAAGGATTTACCAGTCATGGACGAATATATACTCATGAGGTTACTTACACCAGGCTTTTTCTCTTCATCATAGCGTATCTCCATATCCGAATCAGTAACTGCCCTTTTAAATTTTCGCATTATGACATTGGGCTCATCGAGAACTCCTATATATGCATTGGGATTTTCGTCAGATTTAGACATCTTAGCTATAGGATCTTGAAGACTCATAACCCTAGCGCCTACTTTGGGTATATACCCATCTGGAATGGTAAATACATCGCCGTATATATTGTTAAATCTAATAGCTATATCTCGTGTTATCTCAAGATGTTGCTTTTGGTCCTCTCCCACAGGTACAAGATCTGCCTGATATAGAAGAATATCAGCTGCCATTAGTACAGGATACGTAAAAAGGCCTGCATTTATATTGTCAGGATGTCTCTTTGCCTTCTCTTTAAACTGGGTCATTCTACCCAATTCACCTGTATATGTATAGCAATTTAGTATCCATGCAAGTTCCGCATGGGCGCTCACATGGGACTGTATAAACATTATGCTCTTCTCCGGATCTAAACCACACGCCATGTATTGGGCTAAAAAAGAACGGCTCCGGGCCCTAAGCTTTTTAGGATCCTGCCTGACCGTAAGCGAATGAAGATCTACTATACAATATATACATTCATATTCATCTTGAAGTGCTACCCAATTTTTTAAAGCACCCACATAATTACCAAGGGTCAAAAAACCCGATGGCTGACTTCCACTAAATATTCTCTTTTTTTGACTCATATACTCGTTCCCTTCCTTCATCAGTTTTTGCTATATAATTGGCAAATATGCAATTATACTTTTAAATCACCAACCATATAGCACTCAACTATCTATCTTATAAGATCATATCATGACTAAACTTTATAAATACTATAACCGAGTGTTTGCAAAAAACTAAACAAAACTATGCAATCTCATACTTGTAGCATTTTATTGACTGTCTATATTTTAAAAACTAAAGCTACTTTTTCGAAAATTAAAAAATACAAAAACTCAATTCAGATTTCCCATATAGGTTTTGAGCTTCTTTAAGTCCTCTTCATATACAGCCTTAAGTTCCCGTCTATATATTATACTTGCTGGATGATAGAGGGGAAATAAACTTGCCTTATAACCCCCATCTCCTATTTCTATTTCAAAAGGCACACCATGGACATCACCTATTTTAATATTCCTACGTCCTGATAATGTCTTAAGAGCAGTGTTGCCTAGGCTTACTATTACTTTGGGCTCTATTATAGTAAGCTCCTTTGTAAGCCAAGCCTTGCTCAAATCTATCTCCTCTCTGGTAGGAGGTCTATTAGATAGCCTGCCTGTCTTCTCATTTATTTTAAAGGGCCTGAATTTAACCACATTTGTTATATATAAGTCCCCACGCTGTATCTCAAGTGCATCTAAAAACTCTTCCAAGTTCTTACCTGCCTTACCTACAAAAGGGCGCTGCTGGATTGTCTCCTGCTCACCTGGTGCTTCACCCACTAGTACCATGGGTGAATCTACATCACCCTCACCAAATACCAAAATCTTTTCTGTATCATGATATATATGGGTGAAAAACGCCTTGCACTCCTTCTTAAAAAGTGCAAGCTGAGCTATTTTATCATCCCTGTTCAACCTATCACCTCTCCATCTGCTTTTTCAATTTTCTAGCTAATCTTAATATATATATTATCATCTATATTATCTGCCCACATATGAATTATAATTCGCCTAGCTTGTCCCTTATGGCTTTAAAATCTTCCCATGCCTCATACTTCTTTTTAGGATCCCTAAGTAGGGCTGCCGGATGATATGTAGATGTCAAAAAGTATCCTTTTCTCTCATACCATTGTCCACGCACTCTCGTTATACGAGCATCTTTGTCTATTATGTATTTAAGGGCAGTTGCTCCAAGACAGACTATTATCCTAGGACGAATCAGATACACTTGCCGCCTCAAATATGGAAGACATCTGTTGGCCTCTTCTTCACGTGGCTCCCTATTTCTAGGGGGACGACATTTTACCACATTGGCTATATATACATCATCCCTGGTAAGATCAATGGCGCCAAGCATCTTATCAAACAATTTGCCTGCAGGACCCACAAAGGGTCTACCCTGCAAATCCTCTTGGCGACCTGGACCTTCACCTATAAATATTATAGGGGCCTCTTTGTTCCCCTCACCTAATACTGTATGGGTTCGACCTTTGCAAAGACCACACATCCTACAGCCTGCAACTACAGTTTCCAAGTTATCCCATAACTCATCTGTTGACATAATACAAAACCTCTTTAAAACTTTATTGAAACAGATATCTTTACCTTACTGACTACTTGTTTATCTTTTTTCTGTTTCATTATTACAGTCTCATATATATCTAGTATATTATAGTATTTTCCATTCATCAACTCAAAAATATGATCAGCTTTATCTAAGGGGTCATTATATAATTAAATGCAATACCAAAAAATACGAAAATAGCGAGAAAATCATGTATAATGTTTTTGATGAAAAATCATAATACAGTGATATACTCACTATGACTGATTCTAATATAGATAGATGTAATTTTATATGAACGTGGAAAAATATGAGCTTTACTAAATGAGGGAAGAGAATCTAATCTCTCGCATATCAATTAGGACGTTCCCCTAGCATCAACAGTAGAAAAATGAGGAGAAGAAGAATCTCCCAACTATATTTTTAGTTTTCACCACATAATTCTAAAAGTCTCTCCCATCTCTCATCCACCATGGCTTGTATTTCATCTATATGGTTCTCATAATTACCATTCAGGAGATGACTGAATCTACCTTGCATCTTCAGATATTCCCTAACTGGCACCTTTTTATTAGGCCTATGGGTGAGTCGAAACTTTCCATTCTCCACTTCATATAGGGGCCATATACAGCTATCAATTGCGAGTCCTATTATCTCCATGAGCTTAGGTGTGTCGTAGCGCCATCCCCTAGGGCAAGGGGATATTACATTTAAAAAAGCAGGGCCATCTGTATATATGGCCTTTTTTGACTTTTCATATAGATCCTTCATATTCCTATATGGGGCACTTTGGGCCACATATGGTATATTGTGGGCAGCCATTATCATGGTAAGATCCTTTTTAAATTGTATCTTTCCAGCTCGTACCTCTCCCACAGGTGAAGTCGTAGTATTTGCATACATGGGAGTTGAAGATGAACGCTGTATACCCGTGTTCATATAAGCTTCATTGTCATAGCATACATATGTCATATTATGCCCTCGTTCCATAGCACCTGATAGGGATTGAAGACCTATATCATATGTGCCACCATCTCCACCGAATGCTATAAATTTAGTCTCTTCCCCTGCCTTTCCCTTTGCTTTTAATACCCTATAGGCAGATTCTGCGCCTGATATTGTGGCTGCAGCATTTTCGAAGGCACTATGTATAAAAGAATCTTCCCAAGAAGTATACGGATATATACATGTAGATACTTCTAGACATCCTGTTGCCACAGATATAACTGCTCTATGCTCCGGCTCTATGGCCCGTAAAACCGTACGCACAGTCACAGGGGCACCGCAGCCGGCGCACATTCTATGACCTCCTGAGATTCGTTCCGGTATTTTAGCTGTCTCTTTAAATTTATAAGCCATACTGATCCTCCCTATATATTTGATATTGTATTAATCAAGACCTAGATAATTTACCATATTACCCTCATCACCGGCCAATCTGTCTTTGAGTTCCATAAATACATCCTCTACATGCTCTACTCTTATATCTCTGCCTCCCAATCCATATATAAAATTGACTATTTTCATATCCGAAACCCCCTGCAGGGCACTTTTTATCTCTATAAATAGGGGGCCACCTGCACTACTAAAACCCTCTGCCTTATCCAGAACAGCTATTCCATTTACATGACTTAATGCCTCTCTTATCTCTCTATGAGGAAAGGGCCTAAATACTCTAGGTTTTAAAAGTCCTGCCTTTATTCCCCTACTCCTTAATTTGTCTACAACTGCCTTCGTAGTACCTGCAGTAGAATTTAGTACCACTACTGCAACTTCTGCATCATTTAGCTTATACTCCTCAAATAATCCATATCTCCTGCCTGTAAGCTTTTCATATTCTGCTGCAATATCTAGTATCACTTGTTTGGCGTCTATCATAGCCTGTGCTTGTCCCCTCTTATGCTCGAAGTACACACTGGGAAGATCGAGGGCACCTAAAGATATTGACCTATTCTCATCCAATAGATAATATTTAGGATTATATTCACCCACAAATTCCTTTACCTTATTATTTTCCAATATCTCTATATTTTCCACAGCATGGCTCGTTATAAAACCATCATAACAGACCATTACAGGGAGGAGCACATCCACGTGCTCACCTATCCTTACCGCCTGTACAAAGTTATCATAGGCCTCTTGATTGTTCTCTGAATAGAGCTGTATCCATCCACTATCCCTTGCACCCATACTATCGCTATGATCGTTATGTATATTGATTGGTGCCGATAGTGCCCTATTGACAAGCGCCATTACTATAGGCAATCTAAGGGATGCCGCAATATAGAGCATCTCCCACATGAGCGCCATACCATTTGCCGATGTGGCAGTCATTGTCCTACCACCTGCTGCTTGAGAACCGATGCATGCACTCATGGCACTATGCTCTGATTCTACAGCTACAAACTCTGTTCTAACCTGACCACTTGCAACAAATTGGGAAAAATATTGGGGTACCTCTGTAGATGGAGTTATGGGAAAAGCTGCAACCACATCAGGCTCTATCTGTTTCATAGCAACTGCTACCGCCTCATTGCCACTTAATTTCTCTCGAATAGCCATATTCATTCCTCCCTTACAAAATCTATCGCGTCAAAGGGACAGACCTCTACGCATATTCCACATCCCTTGCAGTGGTAATAGTCAAAATCTGTTCTCTCGCCCTTCTCTACAGGAATGGCCATATCTGGACATACCGGCCAGCACAGTAGACACTGAGTACATTTCTCCTCAATCCATATAGGCTTCATGGCTCGCCAATCGCCGGTGCTAAACTCTTTTGAATTGCCTGGTCTTAATATCACACCCCCTGGAGGCTCATCTTGCCAATTTACCTTATGCTCTCTTTGCCTATCTAGCTTCATATATGTAGCCGATGACTGATCATGCCACGTAGTCATATACCCTTAACCTCCTCCATAGAACGTCTAAGTGCCCTCATGTTCCCCTCGACCACCTTAGGCTTAGTGGCAAATTTATGTCTCAAAAGAGTTTCCATTGCCTCAATAAAAAATATGTCCTCCATAATACCTGTTACCTTCACAACTGCACCTAACATTGGTATATTGGGAAAATACCTACCCAATTCCCCCTCTGATATATCCCTTGCATCCACGGTATATACATGCCCTCTATAGCCGGTTATACAACTTATAATAGAGCCGGGGGTATTCGGCGTATTTACAATAAGCCCACCATTATCGCCTAACCCTGCAATCACATCTATTGGACCTATAAGTGTCTCATCTACTACCACCACATAGTTTGGGGTATATATATTGGAGTGAATAGTTATAGGCTTGTCGCTTATACGATTATAGGCTGTTATTGGAGCACCCATACGTTCGGGTCCATATTCGGGAAAACCCTGTACATACTTCCCAAGTTCAAATGCTGCCTCTGCCAAAAAGAGGGCAGCGGTCTTAGTCCCCTGTCCTCCCCTACCGTGCCATCGTATCTCTGTCATATGGCGCCCTCCTTCTCAAGAAATTTGGCATCTACATCTTCGTTTACATAGTATGTTCTTTTGATATGGAGTTTATTCAACAGATAGAACATATACTCCTTAGACAAAAATGCTACCTCCAAATTTAAAAAAGCTCCTGCTGTAAATACAACAAGAGCTTTCCTGACTATTCAGTATAAAAATAAAGAGGGATACACGCTCACTAGCATGTATCCCCTCTTTTAATATAGTTAGTCTTGCTCGGCTAACTTCTTATATGTCTCATATCTTTCTTTGGCATCTCGTTCTGCCTTCTCAAATAACTCGTCTGCTACTTCAGGGAAAGTCTTAATAAGTGATGTATATCGTACTTCACTCATCAAGAAGTCTCTAAATGGCTCTGTAGGCTCCTTAGAGTCAAGAGTGAATGGATTCTTACCCTCTTCTTTAAGGGTTGGATTATATCTATATAGATGCCAGTAACCTGCCTCGACAGCTCGCTTAGCCTGATCCTGAGTCTTACCCATGCCTCGTCTTAGACCATGGTTAATACATGGTGAATAAGCTATTATGAGGGATGGACCATCATAGGCTTCTGCTTCTGTCATTGCCTTTATAAGCTGGTTCATATTTGCACCCATTGCAACCTGGGCAACATATACATAACCATAGCTCATAGCCATTCGTCCTAAGTCCTTCTTCTTGACTCTCTTACCTGCTGCAGCAAATTTGGCAACTGCCGCTGCTGGAGTAGCCTTAGATGACTGACCACCAGTATTGGAGTAAACCTCTGTATCAAATACAAGCACGTTTACATCTTCACCTGAGGCAAGTACGTGATCTAGACCACCATAGCCGATATCATAAGCCCAACCGTCACCACCTAAGATCCATTGAGATCTCTTAACTAGGTGATCCCTTCGCTCATATATCTCCTTAACCAGTTTGTTCTCAAGTGAATCACCAGTTAGAAGTGGCATGAGCTTATCAGTAGCCTCTCTTGAACCTTCGCCATCATCTTTATTGTCTAACCACTCTTTAAGTGCTGCCTTAAGATCTTCAGATATATCCTCATCTATCAGAGCCTTTGCGTTGTCAGCAATCTTTCCGCGTATCTGCTTAGATGCAAGGTACATACCAAATCCGAACTCAGCATTGTCCTCAAACAGTGAGTTTGCCCATGCAGGACCTCTGCCATCTGCATTAGTTGTATATGGTATGGATGGTGCACTACCTCCCCAGATGGATGAACAGCCTGTAGCATTTGCTATTACCATTCTGTCACCGAATAACTGAGTTATAAGCTTAGCATAGGGTGTTTCACCACAACCAGCACATGCGCCGGAGAACTCAAGTAATGGTTCAGCAAATTGACTACCCTTTATTGTATTCTTAGCCATTACATTGGCCTTAGGCTTAACTGTCATTGCAAACTCCCAGTTTGGCTTTTGTGTATCAAGCTGAGTACCAAAGGGCTTCATTACAAGGGCCTTCTCCTTAGCAGGACACACATCGGCACAGTTTCCACAACCTGTACAATCTAGTACTGATACCTGTATACGATATTCAAAATCCTTTAGACCTCTGCCTAATGCCTTTTTAGTCTCAAATGTCTCAGGTGCCTTAGCCTTCTCATCCTCATCGAGTAAGAATGGCCTTATAGCAGCATGAGGACATACGAATGAACATTGATTACACTGTATACAGTTGTCTATCTGCCACTCAGGCACAGATACTGCTACACCACGTTTCTCGTATTTTGTTGTGCCAGCAGGGAATGTACCATCCTCTGCATCTACAAAGGCACTTACAGGTAGCGTATCTCCCTTTTGACTATTCATAGGTTGCAGAATGTTCTTTATAAACTCTGGAACATCCTCTGTCTCTTGATCTTCGTCTACTGCATCTGCCCAACTATCGGGTACATCTATCTTAACAAGGGAGTCTAGACCCCTGTCTACTGCAGCATAGTTCATCTCAACAACCTTATCGCCCTTTCTGCCGTAGGTTGTCTTTATGGCATCCTTTATATATACAACAGCCTTATCTATAGGTATTACATTTGCCAACTTAAAGAATGCAGCCTGCATTATCATATTAATTCTGCCACCAAGACCAATCTCTCTAGCAATATCGATGGCATTTATTGTATAGAAGTCAATATTGTGCTCTTTTATATATCTCTTCATATGGGCAGGCAATCGATCCTCTAGCTCCTCTGGTGTCCATATGCAGTTTAATAGGAATGTACCGCCATCTTTTAAGCCCTCTAATACATCATATTGGTTCACATATGCCTGATTATGACAAGCTATAAAGTCAGCTTGATCAATGAGGTATGTGGACGTAATGGGATGGTCACCAAAACGAAGATGAGATATTGTTACACCACCTGACTTCTTGGAGTCGTATGCAAAATATCCTTGAGCATACATATCAGTATTATCACCGATTATCTTTATTGCGTTTTTATTAGCACCAACCGTACCATCAGAGCCAAGTCCCCAGAACTTACAACTTATTGTGCCTTCAGGAACTGTATTTACCGACTCGGTAACTGGCAACGATTTATATGTCACATCATCTACTATACCAATTGTAAAGTGATTCTTAGGTTCTTTCATATCTAGATTGTCAAATACGGCCTTGATCTGAGAAGGTGTTGTATCCTTAGAACCTAGACCATAACGTCCACCGACAATAAGTGGCATATCATCTTTATCTCTATCTGCATAGATAGCACATACATCTTGATATAGAGGTTCTCCAAGGGCACCTGGTTCTTTAGTTCTATCAAGTACTGCAATACGCCTAACTGTTTCAGGCATTGCATCAAAGAAGTACTTAGGAGAGAATGGTCTATATAGATGGACCTTCAATACTCCCACCTTTTCACCCTTATCTGTCAGATAGTCTACAACCTCGCTTATTGTCTCTGTAACTGAACCCATGGCAACTATTACATTTTCAGCCTTAGGATCTCCATAGTATACAAATGGATGATATTCTCTTCCTGTAAGCTTTGTAACCTCAGCCATATACTCTTCCACTATATCAGGTACAGCATCATAGAATTTATTACTTGCCTCCCTAGCCTGGAAGAATACGTCTGGATTTTGTGCTGTTCCCCTTGTTACAGGACGTTCAGGACTGAGTGCGCGTTGACGGAATTCGTTAACTGCCTCATAGTCAACTAATTTAGCTAGGTCTTCCTGATCTATTACCTCGATTTTCTGTATCTCATGAGATGTTCTAAATCCATCAAAAAAGTGCAGGAACGGTACTCTTGACTTGATGGATGCTAAGTGTGCTACACTTCCAATGTCCATAACTTCCTGTACACTGCCAGCTGCAAGTAATGCAAAGCCCGTCTGTCTGCATGCCATGACATCTGAATGATCGCCAAATATGGATAGAGCGTGGCTTGCTAATGCTCTAGCAGATACATGGAATACGCCTGGTAAGAGTTCGCCTGCAATCTTATACATGTTAGGAATCATAAGGAGCAAACCTTGAGATGCTGTAAATGTTGTAGTTAGAGCTCCTGCAGCTAAGGAACCGTGAACTGCGCCGGCGGCCCCTGCCTCTGACTGCATCTCGGAAACTTTTACAGTTTGTCCAAAAATATTTTTCCTCCCATGGGCACTCCATTCATCGATAACTTCAGCCATAGGAGAGGACGGTGTGATAGGATATATCGCAGCAACCTCTGTAAATGCGTATGCTACATGGGCTGCGGCGGTATTACCGTCCATGGTCTTCATCTGCTTCGCCATATACCTCATACCCCTTCTATAATAAATTTATTAAAATGTGCTCCCCGAAAAACTGCATATAATATATCTGTATTGGGGAAAGATACATATACATTAAAAAGCCATATGCACATAGCAAGCTAGTCATGGGGACAAATTCCCCATGACTTAATTACATGTTTTAAACAATATTTGATATATACAAATAGCTTATTTATATGTCCATTTCGTCCTCATTATAACAGATGGATTTTTCACTGTCAAGGTAAATGAAATTTGCAATTCTCATGCAATATCAGCATATCATTTGACTTGATATCTGGAGTCAAAATACAATAAACCCATTGTTTTTTGTAAAAATCTGCATATTCTATATGAATATCCACTGTTTTTCTTAAAAATAAAATAAGAAAATTGTTTGTTTTTTCCGATTAATATCTTAGTAATTATAAAAATGAATCTACACCATGTGTTTGATCCTGAATTTATAGTATCACCTGAAGTAACAATATAAGTATTATCCCTGGCACTCCTAAAAAACCTACAACTAATGCAGTTACTGGATTTATAGCAATAGTCAATCCTATAAATCGACCCACATAATTTAAAACAAAGAGTATAATACCTCCTATTACTCCATTTATTATAAATTTTAAAATTATCTTTAGTGGTACAAGCAGTAGCCATCCAACGAGATATAGCCCTATAAGTCCAAGGGCATACGCAGCAATTATATTAAATGGTATATTGAGATCCATGTACCTTCCCTCCAAAATTTGGTATGGATAAAACTCTCTACAATATATATATTGTACATGGACTTCCTTTATGAGAGTTTCATCCATTTATATCAGTAATACTTTCACCGTTTGTTATACCTTTTATCTCTGCTTGTCTCAGCATATACATATATTTTCTTCTGGCTGCCTCTAGTTTATATATGGCATAGTCTACAAGATCGTGGTCCACCACATTTTCAAAATAATTCTGTGCTGCCAACCATTCCTCTTTTGCCTTTTTTATTTCCTGTATATAGTCATCATCCTCATCTTGAAATGCCATTATAGAATTTTTTAATTCTCTTAAAAATATGCTTGCTCTATGCATAGGCTTTCCCTCCGTATATGATTTGTCTATATTGTTGCCATAAACAGAGGTTTTTAATCCTAAAATATCAGCTATTAATTTTTAGAGAACATTTCAGACAAAATATCAATACTTAAATATTATTCCTACAATGGCCGCCCCTATAAGATATATAATAGGATGTCTTTTATATTTTTTCATCAAGTATAATATTATTCCAAACAACACTATGGCCTTTATATTAAATAAAGTGGATATGCTATGTGTCTTTAAAAAAGCATCAATATTGAATAGAGAGACCTTTGCCACCTCAAAAGCTGCTGCACCAATAAGTCCTATAACCGCTGGCCTCAGCCCATAAAAACCCGCCTGCACAATCGGCTTTTCATTTATCTTACCAAAATAATGGGCTATTATGGTTATAATTATCAAAGAGGGTGTGACTATACCAATTGTAGCTATTATCCCACCTAATGCTCCTGCTGTCTTATATCCTACAAAAGTGGCAGTATTTATACCTATAGGTCCTGGAGTAGATTCTGATATGGCTATCATATCCAGTAGATCCTGGGATGTTATCCAGCCATATTTCCATACAATCTCCTGGAGAAATGGTATTGTGGCCAATCCTCCACCTATAGAAAACAATCCTATCTTAAAAAACACCAAAAAAAGCTTTATGTATATCATTTTATACCAGCCCTTCTACCCTGTATAATAATTCCGGCAATCGCCGAAGCCACTATAACGACTATAGGCGAGATATGCATAAAAGCTACAATTACAAAAGAGATGACAAATATAAGCACACCTATATAATCCTTAACCGATTTATCCCACATCTTTACAATAGCATTTAGTATAAGAGCAACCACTGCAACCCTAATACCTCCAAATGCATGTTGTACCACCTTATAATCCTGAAAATGTGTAAAAAATGTCGCTATTATGGTGATTATAACTACAGATGGAAATACCATCCCTAAAGTGGCAAATATAGCGCCAACTATTCCACGAAGCTTATAACCTATGAAAGTGGCAGTATTGACGGCTATTATCCCAGGGGTACATTGTCCAATAGCATAATAGTCTATCACTTCCTCTTCGGTAGCCCAACCACGCTTTTCCACCACCTCTTCTTGTATTATGGGAAGCATGGCATATCCACCTCCAAAGGTAAAACCACCTATGCGGGCAAATACTATAAAGAGTTCTAAGAGCTCCCTCATCCATAATCACATCCTTATTATTTACTTATCTAATTCGCCTTTGTACTGTCTGCTCGCCTTTGCACTACCTAACTCGCCTTTATACTATCTAGCTCACCTTTACTCATTATAGCAGAATCCACCATGACAATCATCCGATAGTATGCTCAATAAATATATTTAAACCAATGAGTATTAAAATAATTCCTCCTATAAGTTCAGCATAGTTCTTTAATAGAGGACCACATTTATCTCCTATCAGCACTCCTATATAGGAGATTACAAAAGTTATAATGCCAATTGTTACAATGGGTACTATTATAGCAATGTTGAGTACAGCAAAACTTATACCTATTGCAAGAGCATCTATACTCGTGGCTATAGCAAGCAAAAAAAGTGTCTTGTTATCTAGACTGTACTCTCCATTTTTTAGACTATACTCTTCGCAATTTTCTGGAACCTGTCCGTTCCTTCTAGTCTTTATAGATTCATATATCATATTACCACCTATAGCGCCTAATAATATAAGAGCAATCCAATGGTCTATCATCTCTATAGACTCTCTAAAGTTTATACCTGCAAGCCATCCAAGCAAGGGCATTACAGCCTGTGCTAGTCCAAAAAAAAGACCTACCTTTATGGCATCCCCTCTTTTCACATTTTCTAACATCATCCCATTCGTAATGGAAACAGCAAATGCATCCATAGACAGTCCAACAGCTATGAATAATATAGTTGCAAAATTCAATTAAATCTCCTCCAATGCATTAAAAAAAGACTTATGCATAACAATATACGTTATACATGAGTCTCGTTATTAAAGGCAAGCCAGACTTGTAAAGTCAGTATGTTGACTTTGCCACACTCTCGTGCCAACTACTCCCCCATAGTATATGCTTCCTATTCAATTTTATAATTGTATCTTGAATTATACTATCTTTTCACATATCTTTCAAGAAAATATTCTCATTTTACAAATACCTTGTCTCCCAAAGTCATACCCTTTGCAGTTATGTGTCATTTACATTCTAATATAAGGGCTCCTTGGCTTTTTTACCCTTCCAAATTCGTATGCAAACTTAGACTCTGCATAATGGGCAAATTTGTACCAATGGCTATAACCCGTAAATTCTTGAAATCTGAACTACATATTACTCAATTATTTGAAATACAAAAAGCCATCTGACATATTTAATGTCAGATGGCTTTTAAATGGCAATGAATAAACTTAACTTTGCCATGTTATTCCAAACTCATCCCTTGACGCTACCTAGCGCAACCCCTTGTATTATATACTTTGATAGGACAAAATATATTATAAACAGGGGTAATACTGTCAAGGACAATCCTAAATACACTGAACCATACTCCGTCTTATAGATATCACCACGCAGTAGGCTTACCATTATTGGCATTGTGTATTTATCCTGCTTAGTAAGTAAAATCAAAGGCGTAAATAGATTATTCCAACTTCCTACAAACGAAAAAATCGCCTGTGTGGCCATTGCAGGTTTTGCTATCGGCAAGACTATCCTATTGAATATATGAAACTCTCCAGCACCGTCTATGCGTGCAGAATCCACAATATCAAGTGGCAATGCACCAAGTAAATATTGCCGCATAAAGAACACTGCTGCAGGTGCAGCTATCGCTGGCAGTATCAATGGTAGAAAACTGTTAGTCCAGTTAAGTTTATACATAAATTGATAAAAACCGATACCCGACACTTGTGCAGGTATTAACATAACCGCCATTATAAATGTAAAAAACGGCTGGCGCATTCTCCAGTCATATACCACTAATGCATAAGCAGTTAGTAATGAAAAGTAGACTGTGCAAGCTGTCACGCCTGTAGATACTATTAGCGAATTTATAAAACCCCTAACTGGATTAAAGCTCTTGCCATGCAGAACTTTCATATTGCTCAGAAGATGCGTAGAAGGTAACAACGATATGGCATTCTGTTGAATTTCATATGTTCCTCGTGTCGCGTTCATAAACATGATCCAAAACGGTAATATACTTATAATCGCCAATAAAATGCAGACAATATACTTAAGCGTCTTCGCCACATAACTGCCTCGGGATATATTATTTCCATATCTCACGCCTACATCATCATTATATTTCATACCACTGACCCTCCTTCCTTAGCCCTTCTTGCCTGTTCCTTTCGTGCTCTCTTTTTTTCCTTTTTAAGCTTCACTTCATCCTCATCACGCATAAAGTAGAAGAGTAAACCAGACAATACAACTGCTATGATAAACATAATCATACTTGCTGCGGCTGCACGGTTATACATATAACTTCCACTGAACGCTTGGTTATAAATGAAGACACTTGTCGTCAATGTGGCATTATCCGGACCACCATTTAAAAATAGTTTCGGAATATCAAACATCTGTAAACCACCAAGCATACTAGTAACCAATACATAGAGCATTATGGTTCTCAAATTCGGAAGAGTTATGTGGAAAAAGGTTTGTGCACCTGATGCACCATCAATCTCTGCCGATTCAAAAATTGTAGGGTCAATGCCTGCTACACCTGCCATAAGTATTATCATAGTATGACCGTACCACATCCAAAACTGGATAAATGATACAATATTTCTCGCTGTCCACCCTTCACGCAAAAACTCAATTGGTTTTTCAGATATACCTAACATCATTAAGAGATCGTTAACAGGGCCCTTTGGATATGCAAATAGCGAATTAAACAATATAGCTATAGTTGCAGCTGTCATAATATTGGGCATATAAAATAAAAACTTAAACGCACCTTGACCCTTTAACTTATTACGACGATTGGTAAACCATGCAGTAAGTAAAAGCGCTATCACAATTTGTGGAATAAAGTTCATCAGCCAAATTATTGCCGTATTTGATAGCGATTTTATAAAAGATGGATTTTTGAAAATAGCCTTAAAGTTCAAAAATGGATCCTCTAAAAAATTAATATCCGTTCTCCCCAAACCTTTAAGATCGGTAAAGCCGATAACAGCAGTATAGATTGTAGGGTATAACGAAAATATGAGGAATACGACTACAAATGGTATAGAAAATATATATCCATATTTGGCATAACTAACACTCTTCTTTCTTCTTTTCACATGAGCTCACCTCCGATAAAAGATAAGTATTATTGTATGCATCATAAAATTGGGCAGGCGGAAGTACCGCCCGCCCATCACTACAGAATTAGTTAATCTACGATAATATCAAGATTATCAGCAACCTGTTGTTTGAAATCTTCTATAGCCTGTTCACGACTCTTTTTACCGGCGGTATATTCACGTACCTGATCACGCCAATAAGTATTGATTGTCTCATCATATTGAGTCAAATTCGTGCCTTTGGCAAACTCATTTGCAGGGACGAATACATCAAACATATCCTGTCCACCTAAGAAGTCAAGTGTACCATCAGATGCTGCCATAACCTTGTTGGAAGCAACTGTATCCTTGGTACCACCAGGGCCCTCAAGTGTGCCATTAGCCCAAAAGTGCTGGAGGCCCTCTTCAGAACTATCAAGAGTGATCCACTTAATTATGTCACCTACAGTGGCCTTGGCCTTAGTGTCCTTATTACCTAGAATCCATGTGCCACCCCAGAAGAATCCAACATTAGGCTCGCATACTGCCCAATCTCCATATGTTCCTTCTCCTGCTGCCTCTCCACCACAATTTGGTGCGATGGTGTAGTTAATGAGCCATGCAGGCCCGAAGTAACCGAACACCTTTTTAGGGCCGGCATCCTTCATATCAGCAAACCAAGCATCGTCCCAGTCTTGTGTGTCATTATGATAGTCATTGTCTTTGAGTTTCTTGGAAAGATCCAAAAACTCTTCTCGTTTAGGATCAATATTAAGCTTGCCGTCAACAATCCAACCCTGGTCAGAACTATTCTCAACTGCATGCCATATATCACCATCGCCTGATACAATAGCATAACCCTTTGCTTTTAGTTCTTCAGCAGCCTCGAAGAACTGATCCCATCCGGGACCAATCTTTTCCTTAATAACATCAGGATCATCAGTTCCCCATACGTCTTTGGCAATGGAACGACGATAAATGAATGCCCCACCGGTTGCCTGATATCCTAGACCTACAAGATCTCCATCAGGATTTGTGCCGATATCTACTGTATACGGTGCAATTTCAGCCTCATCTACGAGATTAAGGTCAATTCCAAGATCCTTATAAGGAGCAGCAAACTGATGAGCATCGCCCTGCGTATACTTTAGTACAAACGCAGCCTCTGCGCAATAGATGTCAGGTGCATCATCTCCACCGGATGCAAGAGCTTCATCTAGAGCTGGTTGATATGCTCCCTCTGTAGTAGCAATGATGGTAGATTCAATTTCATAAGGAAAGTCAGGATTGAGTTCCTTATATTTTTCAAGCATGTTTGGAACTTCATCAGTAAAACTCCAGAGGTTTATAACCTTTACATCTGGGTCATCAGTTACTTCAGAAGCTTCTTCCCCTTCATCATCATCATCAGAATCGTCAGTCCCTTCGACCTCACCCTGTTCATCAGGTTTCTCGGTGTCGTTCGTCTTGTCTTTATCACCACACCCTGTTACCACAAAAGTCAAGAGTAGTGTCAAAGCTAATAAAATGGTAAAAATACGCTTTTTCATAATTCTCCTCCTTTTATAATTCATATTATGCTAATCAGTGAATGAAATCACTGTTAAGCCTGCAAATTTGGTAGTTAAACATATGAAACTAAATTAATATGTTAATACAATAAAAGTTTTAATATCGAAATTGTTTTATGGAATTACTTACCTTTAATAATTAGAAACTATTGTCTATTAAAAATAAATTAATGTAGCTATTTTTAATATTATTCCAATATATAGACTAATATTCTTAGTATTAAACTTGTATATTATAACTAGTTCATTTTTGTGAATTACTCACAATGCTTTTACCTTTAAATAGTATTGTATCTCATATTTCCCAACCATTCTTCTCAAATATGGCTTTTTATTGATCAAATATTGCTAAATCTATTTTTTAATATTTTTACTCTGTTTTAGTACGTATATATTGTAACAATTATATTCATATCATTCCAAACAAGACAGCTATATATATAATATTGATGCCTACACAATAAATCTTATTATCTCCTGAGCGATTTATACTCTGTAGGTGTACAATGTTTTTTAGCTTTAAATAAGCGATTGAATGTCGCTATACTCCCAAAACCTGATTTCATAGCAACTTGCATTATGGGTAGATCTGATTCAATCAACAGCCTCTCGGCATATATCAGCCTACGATTGTTCAAGTAATCGTACCAAGATATATCCATTATTTGCTTGAAGATACGAGCAAAATGAGACTCACTGAATCCTGCCATTTCTGCTATGTCATCTATTGTAATATTCTCAGTACAATTCTCATCTATGTACCTGCATACATTGTCAATTAACTGCATATACTCGTTCTTTTTTTTCCCCTTTATATTTGACAACGTCCCATTTGGGATTATATAATTCCTTCCCAAAGTAGTAAAAAAACGTAGAAGCATAGCATTAATCGATGCTTCTTTGAATGGGAGGGTTGAAAAGTATTCCATCACCATATTCAAAAGGATTGACGAAAGTTCACCGTGTATTTTGAACTTTGAAGATGGTGTAATGGTCACACAAGGGTAAAACATGCTTATCTCTAAATCTTTCAAGCTATCGAGCATAGAGATATCAAATTGTATTATAAAGCGATATCCAGTAGATGGAGCATATAATTGATGCAATACGTTTGAAGGTATAATAATAATATCTTCAACGTTTAGAACATATACCTCCTCGCCTAATACAACCTTGTAATTGTTTTCAACGGGCATTATGATTTCGAAATCAGTATGAAAGTGCTGTGGATAATCTTCACACTGCTTATTTCGATAAATTCGCATTTTAAAATCATCATGATAATTCACAGTTTCATAAATTCCATTCAAACTCTCAATCATGAAAGCAACCCCCTATTACAACCTTGCCGACTCACACATCATAGATTTATCATAATTCGATATGTGAACACTTCATAAAGATTCCATCATGTGAACCTGACTTCTAGTTTTTGTTATTAACTATGCCCATCTCGTTTACATCTAAATCTTTTAATAATTTCTTGAAATCTTATCAACAACAATTTAGAGGGTGAAAAACTCAAAAAATCCATAATCATCATCGAGAATAGTAAATTATCGATTTGAAATACGAAAGCACCATATCTCTCTCCCTTCTAATGAAAATACTTTCTAAAACGTTTTAGTGTGAATCTGTATATAGTATACCATATTAATATAACAAATACAACTATTTTTATTTATTAGGAAACACGAATGCTTAGTAAACTTGATTTTAAAAGTGCTGCAATTTCCCTTAAGTGTTAAACCTCTATGTTTAGGATACTAAATTTGATAGCCCACGATTATAACACGGATTTTCCGTAAAAACGAAACTCCATAAAAGCTACTGCGATGAACGCAACGTAACTCTTATAACCTCCGGACGATTAAAAAGCCTTTGGGGAGCTATGCTATTGCCAAGGCCTCTACTTATAACCATAGTGGAATTCCCATATACATGCTTTCCCGATGTGTATTTTGGAAAAAAACCCTGATTAGGTGCCACTACTCCCCCAACAAAAGGAAGTCTAATCTGTCCACCATGGGCATGTCCTGCAAATATCATATCTATGTCAAATTCACTATATATGGGTAGTTTTTCTGGTCTATGAGTGAGCAGGATTTTAAATGTATCCTCTTTTGCTATATCCATAGTGGCCTTTTCAATTGAATCCCTTATTATATCCTCTTCCATCTCTATAAAGTTCTCCATCAATACTCCTTCTCCATGCCCCTCCCAGCTATGAGCTGACATTGGATCATCTATACCTAGTATATATATCTTATCTTGCCCGTTCTCAATCACATAGTGGTCATCTTGTAAAATTTGAACTTCTGCTTCTATTAAAGCGTTTTGCAATAGGGCAAACTGCTCTGTCCTCCATTCATGATTTCCCGTAACATAATATACAGGGGCAATCTTGACACACTCTTCCATGAGACGGATGCTATTATCCATTCCATGACGCCTACTATCTATTAAATCACCAGTATATACAATCAAATCAGGATTCGCTTTCTCAATTTTAGCTACTAGGTATTTCTGATCTTTCCCAAATTTTTTATTATGTAGATCTGAAAGATGAACAATTGTATAACCATCAAATGATTTTGGCAATCTATCAAATTCCATATACATATAAGTAGAAGAAATATAGTTGTTTTCCATATATAAAAATACAATAAGTATTGGAATAATTACAACAAGTGCAATTCCTATCTTAATCTCCCCCATACGTTTCATTCTAGTATGTATACTATTATATATCTTTGGCATATTTTTCATTTCCATACTTTTTATATAATGAACCTCCTGCTGCATCAGTACACTCAACAAAGATTATAACATAATTTCACTATAAATTACAAAAATTATAAAGTCCTTAATACTACATAAATAGCAAAAAGCTGGCCCTAAGAGCTAGAACCAGCTTTTCATAATATTATCTTGCCAGCTTATATATCTGTAGCACATCATCTCTATCTAGTTTTACAAAATTCCCTAATGTCTTTGTATTTGAATCATTTTATTATCTTCTTAATCATATTTTTCAAATATTATAAGTATATCATTGAGTTCGTGATTTAGACTTTGTATATACATCAAATGTAACAGCTGCTAAAAGCACAAGTCCCTTTATAGCCTGTTGCCAGTCTACACCAATACCCAAAATTGACATACCATTGTTCAAAACCCCCATGACAAGACCCCCGACGATAGCACCTGTAACCGTACCTATGCCACCTGAAGCTGAGGCTCCACCTATATAACAGGCTGCTATTGCATCTAGCTCAAATCCTGTTCCTGCCTTTGGCGTAGCAGCGTTAAGACGTCCTGCAACCACTAAACCCGCAAGAGCTGCAAGAACTCCCATATTTACATATACCCAAAATAAGACCTTTTCGGTCTTTATTCCTGATAGCTTCGCCGCCTTCTCGTTACCTCCCAATGCATAGATATGACGCCCTGCTATAGTTCTGTTTGTAATAAAGGAATATATCACTATGAGTATAGCTAGAATAATCAAGACAATGGGAAGTCCCTTATATGCTGCAAGGGAATAAGTAAGCCAATTAATAGCTAAGATAACAAGCACGGTTTTTAATATCTCTATACTCATTGGAGGCACCTGAAATTTATACTCTATCTTTTTCTTTCTATCTTTAAAATTTAATATAATATATATTACTGATAAAAGTATACCCACCACCATAGATATCACATTGAGTCCACCTATTTCTCCTCTAGATATAAATCCCGAAGCGATGTTCTGAAAGGCTCTATCAAATGGCCCTAATGTCTGTCCCTTAAGGATAACCATTGTCAAACCCCTAAATATAAGCATACCTGCTAATGTGACTATAAACGGTGGAATATTGACATATGCTATAAAAAAACCTTGAAAAGCCCCTACCAGTGCTCCTATTAATAATGATAGAATTATAGAAATCCATACTGGCATATTCCATTGAATCATAAAGATTGCCGAAATGGCTCCAACAAAGGCAACAACTGATCCCACCGATAAATCAATATTTCCAGTTATAATTACCAATAGCATTCCTATTGCCAATATTAAAACATAGGCATTTTGCTGGATGAGATTAGATATATTCATTGGTTTAAATAGAATGCCTTCGGTTAGAATACCAAATAGAATCATTATAGCTATCAAGGCAATCAGCATTCCATATTTTCTTATGTTCTTCCTAATGGAAATTCTATCTTCTTTCATCTCTTCTCCTCCTTGCTGTGCTCCATAATACATCCCATAATATATTCTTGAGTTGCCTGCAATCCGTCAACTTCTTCAATTATTTCTCCCTCATTGAGGACATAGATCCTATCACACATTCCAAGTAATTCTGGAAGCTCAGAGGAAATAAGGATTATGGATTTACCTTCAGATACCAAGTCATTCATGATAGTATATATCTCATATTTTGCACCTACATCTATTCCTCGAGTAGGTTCATCGAGTATCAATATATCTGGCTCAGCGAATATCCATCTGCTTAGAACCACCTTTTGCTGGTTGCCACCAGAGAGACTGGCAACTCCTTGATTGACACTTGAAGATTTTATATTCATCTTTTGTCTATATTCTTCGGCAACAACAGATTCTTCATTATGATCTATAATATTGTTTGCCGCGACTCTATCTAGTTTTGCAAGGGTTATATTTGTTTTTATATCGCTTATGAATATAAGACCATAATTTCTTCTATCTTCTGTCAAATATGCAATTCCATTATCTATTGCTTCGGCTGTATCATTTAAATGTATTTCTTTGCCTTCTTTATATATATGACCAGATATATTGCTACCATATGATTCCCCGAATAGGCTCATGGCAAGCTCTGTACGACCTGCTCCCATTAAACCAGCAAATCCTAGTATCTCTCCTCGTCTCAAGTTAAAGCTGACATTTTTTATTACCTTCCTATCATCTTGTAGTGGATGGAAAACTGTCCAATCCTTCACTTCAAAAACTATGTCTCCAATATCTATATGGCGTTTTGGATATCTATCTACAATATCACGACCTACCATTCCCTTTATTATCCTATCCTCGGTAATTTTATCCACATCTTTTTCAAGCGTCTCTATCGTCTTTCCATCGCGAAGTATTGTGATCGAATCTGCTACCTTTTCCACTTCATTGAGCTTATGCGATATAAGTATGGACGTTACCCCTGACTCCTGTAAAGCCAGCAATAGATTCAATAAATTATTGCTCTCTTCTTCATTCAATGCAGCTGTAGGTTCATCAAATATAATTAATTTTGCCTCTTTAGCAAGCGCTTTTGCTATTTCAACCAATTGCTGTTTACCTACGCTGATATCTATAACGGGTGTGTCAGGATCCTCTCTTAGACCTACTTTTCGTAGAATTTCGTCCGTCTTCAATTTTGTTTCATTCCAGTCAATTATTCCTCTACTGGCTTGTTCATTCCCCAAAAAGACATTTTCAGCGATTGACAGATATGGCACTAGAGCCAGTTCTTGGTGAATAATAGCTATCCCATGTCTCTCGCTATCTTTTATATCTTGAAACATACATTTTTCTCCGTTGAGTATGATATCCCCTGAATATGTTCCATAAGGATAGACACCACTGAGAATATTCATCAATGTGGATTTCCCAGCTCCATTTTCACCTACAAGAGCATGAATTTCATTCTTTTTGACAGAGAAATTTACATTGTCAAGTGCTTTAACACCGTAAAATGCCTTGGTAATGTTCTTCATCTCTAGATATATCTCAGACATCTTAACACCCCTCCCCAAGACTCCCATTCCGATAACACTTTACCGGAATGGGAGTCAATATCATCTGCAACAAATTACTATATTTATTCTACGCCTATTTCATCCTCGGTGTAATATCCTGAATCTATTAGAGCTTCTTTATAATTGGTTATATCAACTGATACTGGTTCACATAGATACGATGGTACAACCTTTTCATTGTTATCATATGTCTCAGTATCGTTTACTTCCACTTCTTCTCCCTTTAGAATTGCATCTACCATGCCTGCAGCTCTATCTGCAAGAACCCTTGTATCTTTAAATACAGTTTGAGATTGCTCTCCAGCAACTATAGCTTTTACTGATGCAATATCCGCGTCTTGACCCGTGATAATAGGAAACGGTTTATCAGATGAACCATAACCTGCACTCTTGAGAGCTGAAATAACACCTATGGCTATACTATCATTAGGAGAAAGAACTGCATGGATGATATCATCTGTATAATGTGCACTGAGTATATTGTCCATACGTTGCTGTGCCGTGGCACCATCCCAATAAAGTATTCCTACTTTATCCATACCCATCTGCCCACTCTTCACCACTAATTGTCCTTCATCTATATATGGCTCTAAGATTGACATGGCTCCATCATAGAAGAAATATGCATTATTGTCATCAGGTGAGCCACCAAATAGCTCTATATTATAAGATCCCTCACCATCCTTGAGTCCAAGCTTTTCTTCTATATAACTGGCCTGCAAAACACCTACCTCAAAATTGTCAAATGTTGCATAATAATCTACATAAGGGCTGTTCATTATAAGTCTATCATATGCAATCACAGGAATATCTGCATCATGTGCCTTTTCAAGTACATCTGTCAGTGCTTCCCCATCAATGGAAGCAATGATCAAAATATCTACATCTTTTGCAATCATATTTTCAATTTGAGAGACTTGAGTATCAACTTCATCTTCTGCATACTGAAGTTCAACTTTATATCCCTTGTCTTCAAGATACTCCTTCATGTAGTCCCCGTCTTGTATCCAGCGCTGTAATGACTTTGTAGGCATAGCTATACCTACTGTATTCTTATCTCCTTTCCCTGAAGTCCCACTGTCAGAGCAGGCAGCTAGCGAAAAAATTAATATGCTTATGAGTAGCAATGATATAATTTTTTTCATGACAACCTCTCCTTAAAATTATTTTTATTTTCATTGACATATCGATATGTCAATGAAGCTTTATATTCAAAGATAAGAGCAAAAATTGAATTTCGTCTTGTTCGTTTATGTTCCGTTTAGTTTCGAATGTGATTAAATCATAACATTTTTGTGATCCCCTGTCAACAATTTTGCATTTTTATTAATATTTGTTCAAGTATAAACCTATGCCATATCATTACATATATATAGCAAATATCTTCGATCTTGTCTGAGCTTGTATTTGGTACATGTAATACTTATTCTT
>CALKWW010000078.1 GCA_938003945.1 uncultured Bacillota bacterium
CGCCACATGGTCCGCTATATTTAAATTTCAATTCTACTATAGATGCAATTATACCGGATACGGAAGTCCTTATGATGATTTAGTGATAACATTTCAATTCTACTATAGATGCAATTATACCCTTCAATCAAACCTTAATATATAGCCCCTTAGGGCAATTCAAAAACTGCTAAATGTCCGTGAACCTATGTTAGTGCAAAAACCCCCATAGGTTCACGGAGTTTTTGCTTTATAGTATATTTCCTATGTTTCCCCTATCTACTCCTACTACATCGCGTGTAACCCATTTTTTGTTTCCTACTATATAGAATATAATACTATCATAACGCTTGTCAATTATTTTCTCCAGTCGCATCTTAAACTCTGCCAGCTGTGCCTTTGACAATTCACCTTCAAAGACAGAGTTTTGAGTCCAAAATAGAAACTGATCAAAAAGTTTTTTTACCTTCGTTACACGTTTTTCTCCTATATCATATACCCCTATTACAAACAAAGTATCACCACCATATCTTGAAACTTCTATATTTTGTTTCCCCTATTAGGTGTTTTACAAGTTTGTAAAGTTCCAACCTAATTAGCCTCTGATACGAAACCTTTCTGTTAAGCTGTCTATGCTTTATGGTTATTCTTAACCTCTCGTCATATTCTTGGATAAATTTGCGTTTCCCTTTGTCGCTTAAATAGCAAATTCCCTCCAGCTCTTCAAAACAGCTGTTATCAAGCATATTTAAACCAATAAGTCTAAATATAATTCTATCTATAATAAATGGCTTAAATATTTCGCTCACATCTAGGCTCAAAGAAAATCTTCTATCTTGTAGTTCATGCAAGTAGCTAATAGTAGGATTTAACTGCGTCCTATAAATTTCATTCAATACCGTAGCATACATCATTGAATTCCCATAAGATATAAGAGAGTTCATCTTATTGTTGGGGGGGCGTTTAACTCTTCCATCCATTACATATTCCCTATTTGTATTTAACATATAGATGTCAATTGCTTCATAGTATTTTTTCCTTATACTTCCTTCAAGACCCATCAATTCTTCTATTGTAGTCATGTCTTTCAATAGTTTTTGACCTGCCTGTATCTGTTCTCTTATCTCTAGTATCTTATTGCTATCTATTTTTGTCTGCAATGTATACAGGTTTTTTTGAATATTACTTATGGCACCATCGACGAATTCCTGCGCAATATCAATTCTCTTATCCATATCCATATAGTGTTCAACTTGCTTCAATAAGAGATACCCTGAAACTAGTCGCTCCTTAGGATAATAACTACCCACATAGGTTCCGTAATAATTAAAAAAATGTATTGGTACTTCATTATAAGAGGCAAACTCTAGCGCCCTGTTGTTCAACCTCAAAGTGCTAAAGACATATATACTATCTATATTTTCAATTGGTAATATCCGTTTTCCCTCAGAATTCTCGAAATAAAGGGTATTATCTTTCCTTCTCAACTCACCATCGGTTGTTAAATAAAAATTTTGTTTGACCATCTATTTTCCTCCCAACAAGCCCTTATATATAGCAAAGCTCATAATAGCTACATTTCTTACACAACTTTATATTCTCACTATGTGAAGGAATAGTAGGTGATGAGCAAATTCTTTGGATATCTCTTACCATCTCTTCTATTTCTTTTTCTCTTTCATAATCGAGATACAATTCTTTTGTCTTGTTGACCTCTGGGTAATGTATAATGCCACCTTTTATATCTATGTGTTTTATATTCTTCAAATAATACATATAGTAATATAGTTGCCATTCATGTTCCTTTTTGATATATCTACTAGACTTTGTCTCGTGAATATAACCTTCATTATCTATAAAATCTATCTTGATTGAATCAAATGCTATTTCCTTCTTCATCCTTTCATATGTCTTATCATGAATCAAACTACCATACTTCACCCTATCACTTTCTTGCTCCATGTTTATATAGTGGGCATATAGCCACAATTGCCTTTTACAGCTGACATAGTAATATATGTGCACACCACCGATCTGATCTATCTCCATGATATCGCCACCTTAGTATATAAGATTTATGATATATTGTTAAACACTGCATCGCGCTTAAAGTCAATGCCCGATTCAAAATCATAGTCCATATGCAATACAAATATCTCTATATCTTCTGTAAATTCATGCTCTGTAAATTTCTGTCTCTTTTTGAGGCTATAGGAGTAAGGACGTATTTTCCCATTTGAGCATGCTGGTATAAATTTAAATTCATTTATCTTGACTGAATAATTCTTTATAAGTTCTAGTGCCTCGTAATAATCTTCCACGGGTAGAAACCTTTCATGATATTTATATGGTATGACAGTATAAGTTGCATATTGCTGCTTACGCACTTGAAATACTCCTGCATTGTTTTGGGTCTTATAGTCTCCATATCTCTCTATAGGTTTCTTGCCAAATACAATATCTTCATGAAAGTATTCATAGAAATTACCATCTTGTAGATCTCCGGTGGATATATCGTCATATATTTCATCAACCATATCTACAAGCTTTGTATAATCGTATTGCTTTGACAATATATCATAACTCTTTTTCAGTATATTTTCATCATCTGCTATGTCCTTAGAATCTACATAGGGCAGACCATCATTTTTTCTCTCCTCACATATGGGAAATACATATAATTTAAATTGAAAATCGTCTCTATAATTCCTTGTTTGACATAAGCTACATTGGCATTTGATATGTTCAGGACTATATCCATTCCGATGAAGTCTTCCTCCCCTTTGACCAATAGAGTCCACAGGTGCAACTTCAGTCATCATCACATCTGCACTAATATCTAAGCTGAGTTCACAGATCTGAGTACATATTAAAATGCAATTGTCTGTATTTTGAAACCCTCTCTTCTCAAGAGTTTCTTTTTCTTTTTTTGACCTTTTATCCACTGGTTTAAATAAAATTCGTATTATCTCTTCCTTCTCATCTCTATGAGTTCGTGTAAACTCCGAATGGTAACAGATGACATTGGTCTCTTTTTTTAATGCAAAATATACCTTTTTTGCCTTTTCTACTTGGTTTACCACTATCATCTGCCTTACATCCCTATAGCTTTTACAAAGCTCGACAAATTCTTTGTTTATGTTATTCTCTTCATTGAACATAGGCGCTTCCATCTTTTCTACATAAAATGGTTTTTTTATCTGACCACCTTCTGGGACCTTACTCTCTCCCCTTATCCAATCATAACTATCTGCATATCCATCCTGCTCTGCTATACGCAATAGCGAGTCTCGCATACTCCTTGGCATAGTTGCAGTCATTATAACATGGGGGATTTTAAAAAACCTTAAAAATCTCAGTGCTTCCCCTATGAGCCCTATTGTATCCCTTTCATAGTAATGGATTTCATCAAATATGACCACCGAGTTTAAAATGTTGCCGAAAGCCCTATCTGCATATTTATAGCTATGGACCATACTATAGAGAAGATGATCTACTGTTGATATGGTTACAGGTTTATTATAGAAAGTATCTTGGTACTTTTGAGCTTGAATCTCTTCCTCTTGTTCATACTGTTTTTTTAAAAAACTCTCCACCTCTCCATGGTATATCCCCAAATAATTTGGTTCTACATTATAATTCTCTTTAAAATCATTATACATATTGTTTGAAGTGAATTGTGTTGGCAATGTAAAAATGATCTTAGAGGCCTTTCCCTCATCTATTAATTTTTTAGCAAACAAGAGGGCGGCTGCTGTCTTTCCTTCACCGCAACCTGCATTTAAAATCACATTGTCACTTTTAGCTTTGAGCATATTCTCCTGAAATTTATTAGGTAGCTCTACTATTGAGTATCCTTCCTTAAGTATTTTTGAAGGAGCAAATATATACTTATCTATAAGTATGTTTTCTATCTCAACGCGGTTACCCTCAGTTGTTACATTTTCCCATATTTCTTCTTTAGGAATTAACCTCTCCGCAAGCATACTCGATAAATTGTCACATAGACATAATATAGATAAAAACTGGGTATAGAAGACCTTATCTATAAGTCCATCATTGCCCCTACTCCGTCTTCTATGAGTCAATGTTCTATAATACTGCTCATAATTGGCCTTTACTGTAAAAGGAATATCTATCACTGGATTTGATAACTTTTCTATACCCACTAGACTCAAGTCATCCCTTGCCATACACTCATCTATAAAATTGTTTATAAGATCTATGTCCATCTCTACTTTTCCCAAACCCAATGTATTATCCGATGTAAATGCATTATCGTTTAACATTCCATGATGCCCCAGCACTGCAAGTATAAGATTTCGTCTCATACATGCCCATTTCGAATCGTCATACTTAGGATTAGGTAGCTCTCCAAAGAACATTCTATCAACAATTGCAAATGAAATAAAAGAATGACCAGGTAGTTTCTTCCCCTTTTTCAAGGCATCTTGCCATTTCCAAAAACCTTTCCCAAGATCGTGAAAATAGGCTCCTGCCAATAATATTTGTTTGAATTCTTCATAGTCATAGGAAAACTTCTCACTATTTCTTCTCAATTGAACTTCATTATATTTAATATATAGTTTTAGGACATCTGCTGTATCCAGCAGATGCCCCTTCAGTGTCTGATTCTCCTTACCTAGTATCATAATGCAATCACCCTATCTCCCACTTTAAGTCCTTCAACATTTTCTTCAAACTCAACACGCTTATTCACATAGTACACCTCATTTATTACATTAGGACTCCTAGTCTCATAGGCAAATACTTTTGGCATGCTTATAATTTTTGTTCCTGGTGTTACTGGCATTAAATCTTTGGGCTTTGCAATTATAGAGTCGACACATTTAGTCATAACCACTTGCACATCGTGTACTTCTATCTGAGATATTTCAACTAAATCATCTGATTCTCCTAGATATAAGAGCCTATCTGGATCCTTAAGTGCATCTTCAATTCTTGCAATGAGATCCTCTTTTGCAAGTACGTATATATAAAATTGGGGTTTTATTATTTTCTGCCTCATTACACTAGTCGAATAATAATATGTGGGTCCTGATCTAGTGGATTTCAAAATATTAGAATAGCTATCCACTTCCTCTCCCCATTTTTCAATAGATAGTCCTATACATATATTGTCCATGAGACTATAGTCATCCTGTCTTAAACCTAAGGCATTCGCTATAAGTCCGTATATGGTGGTAATTGGAGGTACTGGATATGTCATGTGAACATTTATTGTGTTGGGTTTCCTAAATGAACACCAGTAAGGTACTGTCAAAAGCGCTGACAAAACTTTATCCATATACATACACCCCTTATACCTGTGCCTTGAGCCTATCAAATACCTCTACTACTGGTAATATCTCTTCTCCACTTTTTTCTATGGCTTGCTTGAATTGTGATTCATTTTCTATTATCCCTGGAGTATAGCCTATAAACACTTCATCTCCCAATGCCTTAGATTCATAGAGTGCCGACTCCAATACATCAAGCTTTATATTCCCATCGTCATCCATCTCAAGTACATTGAGACCCCTCTGATTATATGTGTCCTTTATGGAAGCAAATACTATCTGAGGAGCTAAAGATGTAGCCGCTCTTGCTTGCTTGGCAAAGCCGCTTAAATTAAATATACTATCAAGCACCGCTATAGTTCTAATACGTCTCTGCTCATCCCCTATGTCTATAACTTCATTCCAACCCTCCATGCTGTTTTTCTTTTTCCCTGAACCTATTACGGGCTCTACAACTCTGCCTATATTTTGAACATCTATAACTATACCTGCCCTATATACATTCTCGGTAAGCTGAACATGGGCAATTCTCTGATCTTTGGATTTTTTGTCCTCTCCCTTATCCATATAACTATGGCGAGTCAATAGATCTGATACTATCTCTGTTGGAAGTTGTCCCAGTGCTGGGCTCACCTTTAAAGGTGACCACCTGCGAGTTCCACCTGTTCCCTCCTCAGGCTTTAAATACCCTCGCAGATCACAGGCCCAACAATTTTCCACATCGCCACATGGAGCTTCGGATATACATTTTATTGCTCCTTCATGCATTCTATCCATTGTCTGAAATAGAGCCGTCCTCAATGATTGCCCTGAAACATAGGGCTTAGTACCATATGAATATAGTTTCAATTCGTTTATATTACCACTACCTTGACCGGAGTTTAAACTCGATAGATCGGCCTTAGCAAGCCATGTAACAGTTATACACTTCATATTCATTTAACTGAAACCTCCTCTTTTTTATTAACACCTTTTTTAACCTTATTCTCTCTCATGGCAGACAGGCAGGCATATATGAGTAATACATCCTTTGCCTCTGATAGATTTTGTGAGTTGACTTGGTTTAAAATATTGGTTACCCTATTCTCGCCAATTACCCATTGTTCGTCTAGAACATCACTTTGTGATGCCGATAATTTAAACATTTTAAATAGTATATTGCTTATTGCCTTTTTGAACTGCATCATATTTGTAACATTAGAAATCTCAGTCATTATCCCTATATCAGTGGGAAAATATTGCCCCACCATCCTACCAAATATCTTTAAATCTTCTGACAAACTAGCATCTAACAAATCATTCACCTCCATAAATTTCTCCATAAATACAGAGAAAAACTTTAAAGCCCTATACCTGATATTGTCCCGACTGCACCCCTCTTTGTAGAGCATAAATATATTCCTTGAAATAATATTGATATCGCTATACACTATTCCCTTCGCCAATCCCTCTACTATATTGGAATCATTAGTGTATATACCATTTAGAAAATCTATGAACACATTTCCTGTATCAATGGAATCATCTAGCGGTAACTCTTCTACTAATTTAAATATATTAGAGTGTACATTGATATACGAAAACGGTCCAAATATTACATTCCGTCCTTTCCTATAGCGACACACAACCCAGTCGCTGAGCTCTCGCTGTTCTAGTTCATTTAAAACAGGAAAATAGATGTATTCATCCTTTTCTGGAGAATATTTATATAACATACTATAATATAGTGCAATGAGGGTATTATATACATCTCTATGTTTTAACTGCACAATATTGGTACTATACGACGTCTTAGAAGATGCCTGAATATCTTCTAAATTGCTCCCAGTGCTTAAATTTTCTCTTGTCTTCTCTATTAGATTGAAACTAGACAGAATTGGTAAAAATATATTGGTATATCTGTTATCTATAAAATAAGGTGTGTTCGAATCTAATGCTGCAAATATATTTACCAAGTTACATACAGCACACATCTCTCCCGTGGAAAGACTGCCTAATGCTCCCCGTATTGGCACATTATGGTGTTGATTATAGAAAGGATTTTTATTTTGTGTCATATTATCTCTAGTCTTCGTATTATATTTTCTATTACATATGGGACATAGTTTATTCGATTTAATATCATCTGCAAGACAAGCTACGAATTTATCCACATCTTTGACATGATTATCACACAATCGCAATATATCCTGTCTTATGCCTACATAATTGCGAAGCAGACTATACTGTGATTTCTTTGGTACATTGGAAAGCTTCTCTTTGAGCCGTTCCATATGTGGCTCCATATCTACTTCTGTCTTAAAGGCGACAAAACCATTGTCATCATATTTAACTGTATGCTTTATCAATTTGAGTTCAGGAGGTAGTAGTACCATACCATTTATACTCTTTTTTAAGATTCCATAGATAGTGCTAGCTACTTCCTCTTTAGTACCGTTAAATACAATATTTACCTCATTATCTGAGATATAGGAGCGCGAACTGTCAAACACTGGTCTACCATCTAGTTTGCTATAGAGATTTACAGCCCCCCTATCGTACCATGGATCCCCAGTTAGCTCTATTAACAGCTCCATACTTTCACCTCCTTTCGACAAGCTCTAACATTCCAAACCCTTGAATATTATAACTTCCAATCCCCAGCTCATAACATAACTCGATGAGCTTCGGGTCTCCTGTTAAGGTTATTGGAAACATATAACACTTTATATTCTGACTCCTATATCTAACTAGGCATGCAGCCTTTTTGATATCCATCTTTTCTGGATATGTGACAGAAAAGTTTAACGGCCTATCTCCACTATAGTCAGTTTTATATATAAGCTTGTATTTTCGCAGAATATTCTCCTTCAATATATCGTAGAATTCATTTTCCATGGGATGACAAAATTTTAATCTATTATTTTGCTCAGGTATTCTCTTAGGAGCAACTGTGGGGGATAACATGGTAAAGTCCATATCATCAGTGAATTTAGGTTTTCTCATAATCTGTACTTCGTCAATTAAAAACGATACATCGCCCACGACAAGTTTATACTGCTGTGCAGTACTACTTATAAAAGGCAAAAGTAATTCTTCATACAAAGATGATACAAACCATCTTCCCTCTCCCTCTACTATTAAACCCCTTTTTGTAGCCTTTCTATTGTCAAAATATAGTCTAGAGAATACCAGAGGTTTTATCGGTTTTCCCTTAGCTAGATATCCTTCATTATGTAATTTAGTCGAAATTTCAATATTGGATTTTCCAATCATATTGTATAGAAAACCATTCAAATAGTGGTTATAGTTGTACTCCAATAGCTGCGGGAACGGTGAATTTAACTTCATCATTATTCGCATTCATCATCCTCCTCATACTGTTGTAATATATATGACGCCTCCTCTAATATGGCATCTTTGAGTTTCTTAGGCTCAATAACCTTAGCTAATCTTCCGTATCCCATCACCCATCTTTTTACATCTGTCAAACCCTTTACTTTTCCTTCAAATATTATAGAGTCATCTTCGGATTTAGTTATCTTCTGAGATGGTAGCCACATACGTTCTTGTACCCACGTAGAAGCTGGATGAAAAAATTTAATTTTCACATCATATTCTGTACCTTGGATCATATCCAATATGTTTTCCATGTATTTTTCTGTTGAAAAGTCTTCTGGATATTCAAATGTATCTTCTAACACACGTAATTCTTTAATTCTAATCATTTTGAATATACGAATGTCGGATCTTAAATGACAGTAACCCACTAAATACCATGAAAAATTGCGATTAATTATGCCATATGGATCTACATCCCGTCGCTTGAGCTCTTTTTTATTGGGTGTATAGTAAAGTAGTTGTAGTCTCTTTCTATTTTTGATTGCCTGTCTTGTATATAATAATCTATTTTTTACCGTAGAGTCATCACAGATATCAAAGGAACCTTGGCTATATATATCAGCGTCTGAACTCAAATAGCCCCTACGTGGTGCAGTCACATCCATATCCCATTTAATTTTAGATAGAGCTGTTTTATATTCTCCTTCATATACAAACCCATTTTCCTTTGTCAAAATATCTTCTGCTATTAATAGAGCTTCATATTCTTTTTTATCTAGCTTAGGAGGGGATAGATAATAATCCTCAGAGAGATATACACCTCCCGACCTACCACTTATCCCTTCAATAGGTATATTAGCTTCCCTCAGTGTCTCTATATATGCTTTGACGTTTCTTTGACTGATGTTCAAATAATTTGCTATCTCGTTAGTTGTAAGAATATCTTCAGTCTGTAAGAGTGATAAGATTTTTAACATACTTGAAAATTTACCCATATAATCACCTAAATACATTCTAGCATAATATATGCAGACAAACAATACATTATACATGTACTATTAATTTCATAACAATATACTTCCTCAAATTTCTCAATATAAATATCCTTACAAGCTAAATAACTATGCAAAGAGTTCTCTACTTCTATTACAATTGTGTGCATAAATATACCCCATTTTAGTATTATTATTAAATTTTCTCTTTACATAACCCCTCTTATGATGTAAAATAAGTACATGAAACTTCGCTGTTATCTCAAAAGAGGTTAATATATTTTTCTTTGGCAAATAACAGCATAAAAATTCAAATAGTTGAGAATGTATTATGAGGAGTGAGTTCTATGGATAAAAAAAACGTAATAATTATAGGTGCGGCTGGACGAGATTTTCATAACTTTAACACATATTATCGCAATAATGGCAACTACAATGTTGTGGCCTTTACAGCAGCACAGATACCAGATATAGATGGCCGAAAATATCCTCCTGAGTTAGCTGGTAATCTGTATCCCGATGGAATACCCATATATTCACAGGATAAACTATCTGAGCTGATCAATAAGCTAGATGTAGATGAATGTGTATTTGCATATAGTGATGTGACATATGAAACTGTAATGGGTATAAGCGCAATTGTCAATGCCGCCGGCGCCGACTTTAAGCTACTTGGCCTAAAGAGCACAATGTTAAAGAGCAATAAACCAATTATATCTGTCTGTGCTACCAGAACAGGTTGTGGGAAAAGTCAGACATCTCGGAAGATCATCGAAATATTGATGGAGCATGGTCTAAAAGTAGTAGCAATTAGGCATCCAATGCCATATGGCGATCTGGCAGCCCAAAAAGTACAGAGATTTGCCATATTAGAAGATCTAAAAAGACATAAATGCACCATAGAAGAGATGGAAGAATATGAACCACATATTGAGCGTGGAAATATTATATATGCCGGTGTAGACTATGAGGAAATTCTAAGAGCTGCCGAAAATGACCCCGATGGATGTGATGTAATTCTTTGGGATGGAGGAAATAATGACTTTTCATTCTATAAGCCAGATCTATCCATCACTGTATTAGACCCTCATCGTCCCGGACATGAACTGAGTTATTATCCTGGGGAAGTAAATCTAAGGACTTCAGACGTAGCAATTATAAATAAGGTGGATAGCGCTGACCTAAATTCCATACAACAAGTAGAAGAAAATATCCAAAGCGTCAACCCAAATGCGACAATAATTAAAGCAGAATCTACAATTACAGTCGATGAGCCAGATATAATCAAAGGCAAACGTGTTTTGATTGTAGAAGATGGGCCGACATTGACTCATGGTGAAATGAAAATAGGTGCAGGAACGGTTGCAGCACAGAGATTCGGAGCAAAAGAAGCAGTTGATCCCAGACCATATATAGTAGGGAAACTCATTGAAACATTTGATACTTATAGCGATATTGGTAAGCTACTACCAGCTATGGGCTACGGAGAAGAGCAGCTAAAAGACCTTGAAAAGACTATAAACAATACAGAATGTGACTCTGTGATCATAGGCACACCTATTGATCTCTCTAGAGTGATAAATATCAATAAGCCATATACACGTGTACACTATGAACTTGATGAAGTGGGAACTCCTGATCTCAAGACAATATTAGATGAGTTTATTAAAGCACACAACCTTTAATAATAAAAAAGCCATAGAAACTGGAATATTCCAAGTTCTATGGCTTTAATTCAGTACTAAAACTCTCTTTTATCACGCCTTGCCTTTAGAAGGTCAGTTGTAAATTGAACGTTTTCTTCTCTTTTTATACCTTCTTTGCCGGTTTTACTTTGGGAGGGTTTCTTTCTCTGCCTTTTTTTCATTCCTATATTTACACGTCTAAGTCCAATGTCAAATATAAAGAGTATGATTATAATAGGGAGAAGGTATGGTGACATATCCTCCCTCTTTTTTACTGCTTCCCCTTCATTTTCAAAGACCTCAGATGGTTCTTTAAGCATTCGTCCACCTGTATTTTGTGTAAGTCTCTCTAAAAAAGCATCCCCTTGTCTATCCCTTATATCATATTCTGGTGAATAAGATACGGCAAGAGCTGTCTCTACAGACCCTATGAGCTCTTCACCATTACTATTAAGTACATTTATAGCATATACACCTTGAGAATCTATATCAAAAGCCCCTCCATATTCTCCAGGCCTTAATGCCTCTAGAGCTACTTCCTGTCTATCACCATCAGGTGAGACCACAACTGCCTTGCCCTCCATCTCATCCATACCCTCTTTAAACTTGGCAACTATCTCTCCTCTATCGCCCTCTCTGCGAGTGTCCACTTTAAAGTCATTTGAATTGGAAGAAGGCAATATATATGAAATAGCATTTAGCCAAAGTCGTGCACCTTCGTCCGAACCAAGTAATTTACCTGTCCAAAGGCCCTCCATATCACTGGTCCATGCCACAACCTTACCTAGCCCATATTGCCAACTTGCAAGTATGGGATCTTCTTTATCACTTATCAATGCCACATCAGCCCTGGGTTTAGGACTGGTAGCTAGATATCCATCTAATTGGGGAAATGAGTCTATACTTTCAAGTATGGGAGAGGTAGATGCTACGGCAGGATAGAATGCCCTATTTTGTACATAGCTCTCCGCTGCCATATAGACCTCCTTTGTAAATATCTTTGGAATATCCCTAAATTCACTTGTAAAGTAGTATCTTCCCCTACCTTTCTCCGCCAAATTCTCTAAAAAAACCTTGTCTGCATCATAACCCACTGCCACTGTAGAGAGAGTAATACCCGACTCTTCCATTTTTTCTAGAAGTGCATCATACTGCGCCGGCGATGACTGCCCATCTGTAAGTGCAATTATATGTTTTAGCTTTGCATCTGTTCCCAAGAGTGCATCATATGCCGTGGACAGTCCAGGATACATATCGGTCCCACCCCCTGTTGTCAATGTACCTATCTGTGCCTCTATCTCCTCTTTATCCTCAGCAAGTGTAGGATTCACCACCCATGAAGGTAAGGTATCAAAGGCCACAACCCCTATGGTATCCACAGGTCGAAGGACCTCCGCCGAACGTATAGCTGCCTCTTTGGCAAGGTCTAACTTACTTATACCACCTTTTCCTCCCTCCATACTCGACGATTTATCTATGACAAGCATAAGTGCAATGGAAGGTATATGGGCCTTGCTGGATATATCCATATCCACGGGCAGAACTTTTTCTAAAGTAGATCCACCATATCCTCCTAGAGCATAACTATTGTCTCCCCCGATCACTATAAGCCCTCTACCAAGACCCCCTACATAGTTTTCTATAAAGTTCTCCTCTTGTTCGCTTATATCCTCTAATGAGACATCCACGAGTATAAGACCACTATATCTCCTAAGAGCATCAAAAGTCTTGGGGAAGGAACTCACCTCTATGAGCTCATAATCCACTTCACCTATATCTAAAATCTTACCTATCTCATTACCATTTCCCTCCTTTCCTTCCACTATACCAATAAGAGGTTTCCCCTCTACATAGGTAAAACCCGCCATGGAATTGTTGTTTACATATCCATCATCCACATCTATTTTTGCTTCATAGCTCACAATACCCTTCTTATCTGCGCTATGTCTAAATAGAAATATATTTTGACCCTTACGGAGCTCCACACGCTGCTCTCCTATGAGCCCCCCTTCACTATAGAGTTTAAGGGGTACATCTGATAGGGATACGGTGCTATCCACAACTACCCGAATATCATATTCTTCCCCTTCATACAGCATACCCGGTAGCTCTACACTACTTACCTGGGCATCTTCCCCCATATCTGAATCTATATGAGCAGCATCTATTGTAACACCCTGCCTTGCCAACGTCTTTCCATATGAGAAAGCATCACCTACATTTTCAACACCATCAGTTATTAGGACAATTCTCTTGCCTGTCTCAGATGGCATCATTGCATAGGCAAACTTTAATCCTGATTCCATATTGGTAAAGTCAGGCTTTGGCATTGTCTCTATCTTCCCAAATAGAATATCCTTATCTAAGGGATATTCTATTAAACTCTCTTTTCCAAATGTAACAATTCCCACTTTAAACTTATCTGTCTTATATTCAAGGCTGTCTTGGATGAACTGTTCTATGGCTTGCTGATTTTTGCTTATGCTACTGGATTGATCCACTACAAATACAAGTGATGTGGTATCAGATGCCTTGACAATTTCCATCCCTGCAAGGGACAATATTATTAAACTTACCAACAAACATCTCACAATTACTATGAGCTTATCTTGCGTTGAAGATATCCCCTTATATCTTTTATATAGCCATATTACTAAAATAATTGCTGGAATAATTACTATAAGGACCTTCCACGATACAAAATTAATACCCATATGTATACACCCACCATTCTATAGCTAGCAATACTAATGCTACCCACAGTACATACTTCCAAACTTCTCGCGCCGCAACACTATCTGCCGAGGTCTTGATGTCCACTTCGTGTCCTATCAGCTTGGAGCTTAGATCTGATTCTGTATCCACTGGAAAATTCACTGCAAAATAGTCTATATGTTCTTCCTCATCTATATACTGAATCACCTTGTATATCCCTGTATCCTGAAGAGTTCCTTCTGTGTAAGTTTCGCCATCTGGACCTAATATATCCACCCTGTCTGCAGTGGGCATAGAATTTAATAGAAATTCCTCCCCCGAGTAGAAGCTCTCCTGACCCGCCCCTGCGTCTGGAGCCATCCAATCTAATATATTCTGTATAAGTATTGGAAAATCAGCCTTTAGGGGTAGATCACTTCTATGTATATCAAATAAAAAAAGAGCAATCTTTCTATTATCCCTCTCTCCTGCAAGTAAGAGAGGTTTTCCATCGCTTTCAATTACGCTCTCTGCCCAATTCGGGAGAGAAACAGCTATCCCACTGCCTATATATATATTATCTAAATCAGTAAATGCCAAGAGCTCATCTGACAATATAGACCTAGTAGTTGTGAGCTCTGTTGGCACAAATCTCTCCTTTTTATCTATATCTAAGTATGCCATATCACCTTTAGGATTTAAAGTAATTATATGCCCATCCTTGGGTAGTTCCTCTATCTCAACGCCATCAAATATATATATATCATATCCCTCTAGATTATCTGCTACCTCACTCATCTTGGCAATATCCAGTTTTGGATGCTGCCCTAGAGCCTTCTCTAAGAAGATATTTCCCTCAGACACAAGAACTGCCCTATACTCTCTTCCAGCCTCTATGGCTATATATGCACTATTGTCTGCTGTCAGATCATCATCCACATCTAAATTTACCTGAATTGTCCTTGCCGTATCTGGTACATCTCGCCAGTATATATCCAATGACTCACCATCCTCTATATCTAACTCCTTTACGTCTATGAGTTTTCCATCTGAGAGACATTCCAACTTCACATTTCCATCATAGCCATAACTCTTTATCTTAGATAGGACCACAATATCACCATCCTGCATAGAATAGGAAAGTCCTCCTAGAGCTACATTTTTACCATTCTCATTTATGACTATCGAGTGATAATTACTCCTATCTATTTCAAACTGTGTATCGCTATATATTATAACCTGAGCATCTTCGAGATTAGAGGCAATCGCGCCGGCGATTGATAGGGCCTCCTCCTGTCCACCACCACCGTTTTCTGGCTCCATATCTTTTAGTTGCCTTCGAAGCTCTCCCTTGTCCCCTATCGGCTCCGTTATAATCTGTCCACTAGAGCCCATGGACACAATGGCCATCTTTTGATTTGGAAGCATTCCATCTATTATCTTTAATATATCCTCCTGCGCTCTCTCAAAGCGAGTAGGAGATACATCCTTTGACTGCATACTTCCAGATGAATCGAGTATGACCACCATATCTCCACTAAAAGACGACTTTGCCACATAGGGTCTCATTACAGAGATCATCAATAAAATGGCAATTACTATCTGAAGGATCATGAGTAAATTATTTTTAAGCTTTTGCCAAGGCCTGCTTGCCCCCATATCCTTTATTGTCTTATCCCAGAGATATGTAGAAGATATGACCAATTCGGTGTGACGAGGCTTTAGCATATATAAAAGTATTATTATTCCGATAAGTCCTCCATATAGAAGACCCCAAGGATTTAAAAAATTCAAAATGCCCTCCTCCTCATCTTATAACCTTTTGTCGCATAAGTAGACCAAATACTATCTCTTCTAAATCCATATTGCTATTTACATCTACATAGTGAATACCTCTACTGTGACAAAATTCCCTATTACCGTTTAAAAACTTATCTACATTTTCACTATAACTTCTAAGAAGAGAGTTATTAGCCATTATACTGAGCTTAGAGCCATCCTCCGAATCTATGAGTTGCACGCTCCCATCTAAATTTGGCTCCCTCTCCTGTGGAGATAATATATGTATAACTACCACATCTTGTCCCCTATAGAGGAGATAATCTATACCTTCCCTATAGTCATCCTTCGAAAATAGATCAGATATAATTATGGATATACCAGCCTTTGGATTTAAAAAATGGGCTTTTTTTATTGCCCGGGAAATATATGTCTCCCCTTCAAAGTCAATATCATATATATAGTCATATGCCCTAAAAAAAGACTGTTTCCCAGCATATATACTGCTTCTCTCAACATCTTGCTCCTTTAAAGTGGCCACTGTAAGTCTATCAAGGCCCGATAGGGCTATATAAGAGAACACTGCTGTCAAATCCTTTGCAATATCCCCTTTGTTGGGCTCTCCAAAATCCATAGATTTACTGGTATCTAAAAATACGGTAACCATAGTCTCCTGCTCTTCCATAAATAGCTTTATAAATAATCTATCAAACCTTGCATATGCATTCCAATCTATATGCCTAAAGTCATCACCAGATGTATACTCCCTATAGTCGGAAAACTCAATCGAACTACCCTTACCCGATGAGCGGCGCATACCTCCAGAGCCACCCTTTACCAACCTATCAGTAGATAACAAAAGCCTATCAAGTTTCTTAAAAAAGTTCTTATCCATATCCCTACTCCTCAATAGAGGCTATTATCTCATCTATGACAGAGTCTACACCTAAACCTTCTGCCATAGCCTCAAAGTTTAAAAATAATCTATGCCTAAGCGCAGGATGGGCAACTGCCCTTATATCATCAAATGCCACATTGTACCTACCCTCCATAAGCGCCCTTACTTTAGCCGCCCGTATTAGAGTTTGAGCACCTCTAGGACTTGCACCATAACGAAGATATTTGCCTGTAACCTCAGGTGCATTGGGGTTGTCTGGGAGTGTGCTGATGATCAATCTCAAGGCATAGTCTTGAACCGCGTTTGCAATTGGAATATTCATAGCAAGCTTCTGGAGCCTAAGTATCTCATCTCCCTCAATAACCTTTTCTGCCTTTAAAGTGCTCTCCACAGTAGTGATGTCTATTATTCTATGTAGTTCATCTAAACTAGGATACTCAACTTCTATCTTAAAGAAAAATCTGTCAAGTTGCGCCTCAGGAAGAGGATATGTACCCTCTTGCTCCAATGGATTTTGGGTGGCCAAAACAAAATAGGGATTGGGCAATTTTCTGGTTATGCCCCCCACAGTCACCGTACCTTCACCCATTGCCTCTAAAAGGGCACTTTGTGTCTTAGGAGTTGCCCTGTTTATCTCATCAGCCAGTACAATATTACTAAAGAGCGGTCCAGGCTGAAACTCAAATCTACTTTCCATTTCATCCTTCACAACAATATTGGTTCCCGTTATATCTGCTGGCATGAGATCAGGGGTAAACTGAATTCGTCTAAACTTGAGATCCAGTACCTCCCCTATAGTACGTACCAATCTAGTCTTCCCAAGACCTGGTACCCCCTCTAACAATACATTGCCTCCTGAGAGTATAGCGATCAAAACTTCCCTTATGACCTTTTGCTGTCCTATTATCTCCTTGCCAATTTCCCCTTCGATTTCCTCTATAGTCTGACTAAATCCTTTTATCTCCTCAGACGTAATATTCATCACTTCACTCCTCCAACCCTTTGAAATAGTCTTTTACTATATTCTCTAATCCCTGAGGCAAAGCCTTTCTATCTAGGGCCTCCAGCGCCTGCCTCCTATAGGTACCTACTACTTTATTATATGGGATAGGGCCTACCGTCCCACCTATTCCACCTTCTATCTCTATAGTATCTACTTTTCCACTAGCTGTTGGATTTCCCTGTACGTTTTCAATCACCTGTGCTTCACCACCTAGGCGATGGGACTCACCAACTGCACTGCTATGACCTGTCTTACCTATTCCACCACCTTGGCCTTGGCCCTCGCCGGCGCCCTGGCCACCTGTACTATTGCCTTGAGCCGTGCCACTACCTTGACTCGTATCACTACCTTGACCTGTCTGACCTCCAGACATTTGGTCTGGGGCATTACTGCCACCACTATGACTAGCCAAAGCATCGGCCCCACCTATTGCACTATTTTTCATATCTTGTAAGAGATATTTTATATCCCCAGGATCACAAGTACCACCTTGACACATATTATCCACTAGTGCGCTTTGGAGTTCTTCTAGCTCCTCCAATGCATATTCGATAGTCTGTTCATCAGACTTAAATTCTGACAACATGGTCGCCATCTCATTTATTTCATCTTTTAAGCCCCCATCTAGCATATTGTCAGCTGCTGCTTTAAGCGCAGTACTCAAATCCTTTGCTATTTTATCTCTATCTGAACCCTCTTGTATTTGTCTCTTTAACTTATCTATCTCATCCCTCACAGCTTCAGTATCATTTGCCTCTATGGCAGCACCTAAAGAAGCTGTAGCATCTTGCTCCTTCAGAACACTACTTAGCATATCTATCCTCTCTTTTTGTCTCTTTTGCATATATTCATCTATTGCATCCTGGGTCTTTGATATCTTAGCTACTGCCTCCTTATATTCCTTACTCTGCTCCAATTCGCCTGCTAAGGATGATAGAAGCCTTGTAATTTCCTCTTTCTCTTCGTCTGACAGTTCATCTGCCCTGGCTACTTTCTCCTTCCCCTCTTTTTCTATCTCCTTTGCCATCTCCTCTATGGACTCTCTCATATTCCAATATCTCTCTACCAAATCCCATTTGGGATTTGGCAATACAAAAAGGATTATAATGGCGATCGAAAGACCTATGATGGCCTGCATTCGGCCCTTAGGTATACTAAATTTTATAACAGCAGGTGATGTACTCTCCAAATAGCAAAGTGTATCCATTCGCTGCGTATTGGCGAATACATCCCTCTCGTCCTCTAACTCTAAAGCTGTTATAATTCTCTCCTCTAGTCCATGTCCATCGAGAGCTTTTGCCACATCATCCCAATTAGGTTTCTTTACAAAAGATACCGTCATAGCTGTGGCAAATATCACCAAGCTCCCCCATAATATCCACTCTTTTATATATATAAAGGGAAATATGAAGGCTACTCCCATACATACACATATATATATAAGGATCAGAGTCAAAGCCAAAGATATATACTCTACAATAGCTATGGTAGTTGCACGCCTCTTAAAGGGAGACAAAGCCTTTTTAAGGGGCGTGCTCTCACTGACTCGTCTAGCCATATATATCACCTATTCCCTTTCTTCCATGTTCTAACTGGCTTTATCCTAATAGAACTTATGATTAGCATGATAGCAGTTATAATACACATGAGGATTATATTTACAACCCATGGGCTTAGAATTATATTTGTCCCTTGAATTGATAGACCCATTCTAAGACCAAACATGTCCCTAAACATATTCTGTGTACTGGTGCCAAGCTGCCGAGACATTATATCTCCAAGTCCAAATAGGGGATTAAAATACAGTATAAATGGTACACTCATCTGCTGAATAAAAGGATCTGTAATATATCGCATAGATACTAAATATATTGCTATTAAAAAGGTGAGTACATACCATGCAAATATGGTCACATAGGATACAACAGTTGCCACCACAGTCCGTTTAAATACTGTAGAGAAAAATATACTGATGCTCCCCACCACCATAGCTATGACTATGTAGAATAAAAAAAGTGCTATTATATCCCCGGGAGTTATACCACCGAACAAAAACACCAGACTAAATAGGGGTAATGACGATATTATAAGGAGGAGTATATAGGCAAGAGATGATAGAAGTTTTCCCACTACTATACTAAGTGACGACATCTTAGTACATAAGAGCAGATCTAGTGTCTGCCTCTCTCGCTCTCCACTTATAGAGCCTGCTGTCTGGGCAGGTGTTATAACCATTATCAATACAAACTGTAATAAGGCAATCAATGTATATAAAGTGGTACCAAGAAGTTGATTTGCATTTATGGTATCTACACCATTATATACTTGGCCTTCTGTAGATACTGCATAATACATACTCCCTACAAACAAAAGTATCCCCACATATATGATAATGCCAACTATTGCCTTAAATGTACGCATTCTTGTCTTCAATTCCAATGAAAATACAGGATTATTTAGCTTCATATCCATAAGTCACCTCCATAAATACTTTCTCTAGATTATTTTCTCCCTTTGTAAAGGAGATTACAGGAATGGCCTCTTCTACAAGGGCCTTTATTATGAGCCAAAGCTCATCATCATCACAGTCATATGACATATGTATTGTATTGCCTTCTTTTTCTATCCCCTGTACAGCTGGTTGTTGTTTGAGTATATTTATTGCCCTATCCACGGAATCCAACAGTTTTATTGTAATAACCTTTTTCCCCATCACCCTGGCCATTATATCGTCCACATTACCATGCGCCACCAGTTTACCATCCTCTATCACACCTACCACATCACATAATTCGGTGAGCTCGTGAAGTATGTGGGAACTTATTATAATAGTCTTTCCAAGGTTTTTTAGTTCTTTGAGTATGCCCATCATCTCTAGCCTAGCTCTTGGATCCATACCTGACGCTGGCTCATCTAGTATTAAAAGATCAGGATTATGCATAAGGCTCCTAGCAAGACATAATCGCTGCTTCATACCCCTAGATAAGATGTCTACGTATTTATCTTCAATTCCAGTAAGATGTACCAATTCCAATAGATCTTGGGACCTCTTCTTTCTATCATCCCTTGGAATGCCATAGCTATCACCATAAAAGTCCAGATATTCTCCTACCTTTATATTGTCATAGACCCCAAAGAAATCTGGCATATAGCCGATCTTCCCCCGTACCTTGACAGGATCCTTTACCACATCCACACCGTCTACCACAGCAGTACCCCGTGTAGGTGGAAGGAGAGTAGCTATGACTCGCATTGTAGTAGTCTTACCTGCCCCATTTGGACCTATAAATCCAAATATCTCTCCCTTTTTGACCTCAAGGTTTAGATGATCTACAGCTGTGAATTTTCCATAGCGTTTTACAAGGTCTTCTACATATAGCATTATTTATCCCTCCCTTCTATTTCCAACGTAGGATTAAATACCTCAATGTCTACATGGTCACTTTGTCCACTAAATCCTACATCTATATATAGTCGATTATTTTCATCCAAAAATCTCTCAATATATGAGGGCTGTAATGTTATAATTCCCTTTTTTCTATCTATTGTAAAGCCTTCATTTTCATCTACATAGCTGCCCGACTGTACATCATATAGCTTAATGTATAAATTTTCTGCACTCATATTATCATTTTCGATAGTTTTTATGTGAATCACGCACTTATCGATATAGATATCCTTAAAGTTAGTCATGTCGAAATAGAAACATACTGTCTTTGAATTATATAAATATATGGAACTTGGATTATCGTATATTTCATATGTATCCAAGTTTTGAGATCCCTCGCCGTCTATCTCGGCTCCTATTACCCCTGGAGGTATTGATATATGCCCATCTATATTGGTATCTACAGAAAGTCTATCAACCATAAGGTTGGTATAATAGCTCTTTTGAGGTACTTGCCCATCCACCTCTATATCATGAGTGAGTTTTTGATCATTAAATCCAAAAACTATGGTTTCAAAACTTATATCTCGCCTACTTTCTCTATATTCTGCATTTATATCTTCGAGTAATCCAGATATTATATCTTCGAGTAAATTTCGTTTTACATACATATTCCTCTCCTCGGCGTCCCTATATCGCCCTATGCCATCTTCGTCCTTTAATGGGTATAACTTGTCTAGCATCTCATATAAGGTGATAGATTGGCCATATGGATCACGACTGTCATAGCCTGCAACCTCAAACTCTACATTTTTTGTAGCGCCGGCAGCCAAATTACCTACACTATAATACCCGAAATGACATATTACAGTTACATCTTCTAATGGAAGAGATGTATTATTCTCTACTGTTCCCATGATTTTCCCATCTCTATATGTGAGGTTTCCCCCTATCTTCCCAATATCATCTATAGTAGATGTAGTGTAAAAGGGCTCCATAGTCCACATTTTTGCATCTAATATGCGTACAGCAGGTTCTCCTCCTTGAATTACATCAGCCACTATATCCTTTCCACCTTCATCGTCAATATCGGGATAATACATATTATAATCCACTATAGGAAATAGTAGACTCTCATCTTCTATCTCAAATAGATAATCGCCTCTACTTGGAATAAATACCCCTGTATAGGTATCTACCTCTTTGCTGTCCCCTTCTCCCCAAAGCTCAGCTATAGATATGATATTTGATACTATCTTGTCACCCTTGCCCATATTGCCTATACCATATATCCCGAGGGAGAATATCATTGCAAGTACCGGTATGGTAATCCACATAATCTCCCTTCTATCTCGTCTCTTTAATATTATATAGCTTATGGGACCGATGACTAAAAGATATATAAAGAGTATAAGTATAAGTTTGGAAGCAGATGGAGGATCCATCTCTGGTATATTTGCCAGTGCTTTAAACATGTCATAACTTACATTAAATTCTCTATCTCGTGCCTTATCAGGATTTATGAATTTCATACGGGTGCTAGGATCGAGATTTTCATACAATACTGTCTCCCATAGCGCCTTACTTCCAGCCCATCCGGTCATAGGCTGTCGCCCTAGGGCAAAACTAGATACAAATATGTACCCATTTCCATATCCCTTCATGATTATATATGGCGAACCATTATCCCCCGCTACTACAGTCCAGGTACTATCATAACTAAAATCCATAAGCTCAAATGGAACATCTGTAATGAGCTCTGTATTGGCTAAATCCTCAAGTACTTCGGGTTTTGACTCTCTTTTTATACCTTTCTCTTTCGTAGGTGCCATATTAGATGGTAGCCCCTTTAATGTCTTAATACCATCAGCCCCTGTGCCAACTATCAGTATGCCTCCCCCTCGTATCCATTCCGAGATGGCTTTACTTTGGATAGGAGATAATTCATCCATATCAAAGTCATCTATTATAAAAATAGTAAAGTTGTCCATTACCGTCTTTTCACTTGGTATGTCTTCACCTTCCAATGCAATTGCCTCATAATTTGAAAACAATCTATCTCCACTCTGTTTTTCCCACCAATAGTTAAGACCAGTTTTATCATCAGTCAATACACCTAACATAAAATCATCTGTAGATATGGGTATGAGATCTTTTTTTTCTATTGACTTCAAGACCTTACCATCTGATTTTAAATCTATCTTCATATTTTTCTGAAAAGTATTTACACGTATATAGAGATCTATTCGTTTCTTAGAGCCCTTTGGTATAATCGCAGGAGCTGTAAAACGCATAGCTGTAGATTCACTTTGATTCCCTACAACCTCAATATTACCCTTTATATCATCGCCATGATTCTCTATATATATAGTTACAGGTATCCACTGCCTGAGCTTGAAATAGCCATCAAAACCTACCTCTGCCTCCATTACAATATCATCTTCTCTAGGAGCTGCAGATACATTTTCTAGGGGTATAAACCCTACTATTAAAATAGCTATAAATAAAATCACACAATACCTCTTCATTTGCCTCCCCATCCTCCAAATCTTTTATTTTTCAATCTACTCTAATTCTACACCTATGTATTTCCCAACGATCTATACTCAAGTTTTATTATAACATCAATATACATATATAATTAATACTAATTTGTTACTTTATGTTAAAAACCTCTTACATCTTTCTAAATTTAAGATTAAATATGGAACTAATATGTATAAACTCGCATTTAAGAATGGGATATGCCTAAAATAAAAAAACTACTGACCCTAACATTAGAGTTCAGTAGTTTTTCATTATCTTTTCTTCGGGCTGTCTACTTTAGTAACCATGCCCTTTTTACTTTATTGGGTGGCTTTACTACATCTTTTTAAATCGTGCTGCCGAATAGGATAGGGGAATAAATATAATTCCACCTACAGCAACTTGGGCAAGATTGGCCACCGCATCTATTAACCCAACACGCCAATCATATCCCAATATGATGACTTCAAAGATATAATAGCCAAATACCATCCATAAACCTGATAGTAAAATACCTAAAAATTTACGCATAGCTGAAGGTGCACCATTATCTGAATATAAAAATTTGCCCGCAATATAGCCCATTATCCCCTTAATTATTAATGTAGCAAACATAAAGGCAGGAAACCCAAGGTACAGATCGGAAAAGAATGAACCTATACCAGCCACAAATGCAGTCATAGGGGCTCCAAGTGTCATAGCACTTAAGAATATTATGCTATCTCCTGCATGGTAGTATGCCTTTGGCATAAAGGGAGAGGGAATCTTGGTAAAACTAGTCACTAAAAAAGTGAGCCCTGCCAAAATCCCTGTAACCACCAACTTTCTATTATCAATCGACTTCATTTGGTAATTCCTCCTCTTAATTCAGTTCCCCATAGTTATAATATAAAAGCATATTTTATCTCTCGTCTTGGGATATATTAAGTCCCAAGAATTTTAGTATCTCTACTATTACAATGGGCATGAGAGATAATATGATGACAATCAAAATCTGCACAGCTGTCAATGGCACTACTTTAAAGAGCGCCATAAGCACAGGGACATTCAGTACGAATATCTGAAGTGCTATGGATATTAGCCCTGCGCCTAGATAATATTTGTTGCTTAAAATACCTACCTTGAATATGGATTTTTCATTGGAGCGGATATTAAGTCCATGGACGATTTGAGTAAAGGCAAGAGTGGCAAATGTCATGGTCTCACCTATCTCTAGACTCCACTTATGGCCCACTATAAATGCCGTTAGAGATAAAAGGCCCACCATAGCTCCTTGATACAAAGTCCTCCTTATAAGTCCCTTAGTGAATATATCCTCATCGCCCTTTCTAGGCTTTTTATCCATTATTCCTTCTGAAACTGGTTCAAGTCCCAATGCAAGTGCAGGGAGGCTATCAGTTACTAGGTTAATCCACAATATATGTATGGGAAGCAGGGGTTCATCGAAATTTAATAGGGTAGCTATGAATATGAGGAGTATCTCCCCCACATTACATGATAGTAAGTATTGTATACACTTTAGTATATTGGTATAGATCTTGCGCCCTTCCTCTACTGCCGATACTATGGTAGCAAAGTTATCATCGGTTATTACCATATCTGAAGCCTCTTTAGCAACATCTGTACCTGTCATTCCCATTGCTGCACCAATATCAGCCGATTTAAGGGCTGGAGCGTCATTTACACCATCACCTGTCATAGCTACCACATGTCCAAGACTTTGCCAGGCCTTTACTATACGAACCTTATGCTCCGGCGCCACACGGGCATATACCGAGTACTTTTTTATATTCTTCTTGAGCTCCTCGTCTGACATTCCTTCCAATTCAAAACCCGATATCGCCTCATCGCCCTCGCCCATTATACCCAGTTGCCTGGCAATTGCCGTAGCAGTTATCTTATGATCTCCTGTTATCATTATAGGCTTTATTCCTGCCTTTTTACATAGCTCTACTGCCCTCTTTGCCTCTTCCCGTGGAGGATCTATTATACCCACTAGACCTACAAACACGAGATTTGATTCAAAGGGAACTGCCCTCTCCAAAGATGGAGCCTCTTTATAAGCCATTGCAAGAACTCTGAGGGCATTCTCTCCCATCTCATTGTTGGCATTTTGAATTTTCTTCATTATAATATCATCTATGGGCAAAGTATCTCCATTTAACAGTATATGAGTACTCTTTTCCAAAAGTTCATCTACCGCACCCTTTGTGAATACTAAAATATTATCCTCTTTACTATGTACTGTGGTCATAAGCTTGCGCTCTGAATCGAAGGGAATCTCATCGACCCTTGGATACTCTGTATCTAGTACTTCCTTTTTAAAACCACCCTTAATTCCCAAATCTATAAGTGAAGTCTCGGTTGGATCACCTATTAACTCAGTATCTGCGCCATCTATTTTAACTTTGGTATCATTACAACAGATGCCAATTGTCGTGAGTAGGTTGTCGTTTTTAGACATGCTATCTATGTACTCATCTAAATTGTAAAGCTCCCCATCTATATATATATCTACAACTGTCATCTTGTTTTGCGTAAGGGTACCTGTCTTGTCGGAACATATTACAGTGGCACTACCTAGCGTCTCCACTGCAGGTAGTTTTCTTATTATTGCGCCACGTTTACTCATATTCTGTACCCCTATGGCTAGCACTATTGTAACTATGGCAAGCAATCCCTCTGGTATAGCTGCCACCGCAAGACTCACAGAGGTTAAAAACATCTCTAAGGGCTCTTTACCATATAGAAGGCCTATCACAAATATAAATATACATATACCTATCACTGCAATACCTAAGGTCTTACTGAGGACGGTCAATCTCTTTTGAAGTGGAGTTTTCTCCCCTGTCTCATCTTTTAGCATACCAGCAATGGAGCCAAGTTCTGTATCCATGCCAGTGCCCACCACTATACCATGTCCCCTTCCGTGGGTCACTATAGTACCCGAATACGCCATATTACGCCTATCTCCCAAAGAGGTGTCACTATCGAATATCGATTGGCCATCCTTACCCACAGGCATAGATTCACCTGTAAGAGCTGACTCCTGTATTGACATATTAGCTGTCTCAATGAGCCTTATATCGGCTGGTACAAAATCTCCTGCCTCAAGCACCACCACATCACCAGGCACTAAATCCACAGCTGGTATTACATCGGTCATACCACCTCTTATCACCTTGGCAGCAGGGGCAGCCATTTTTTTTAACGCAGCAAGAGATTCCTCTGCTCTGTGCTCTTGCACCGTTCCCAAAACTGCATTTAATATCACTATGGCAAGAATTATTATTGTATCTGTGACCTCACCTACAAATGCAGATATTACTGCTGCTACAATGAGTATTATTACCATAAAGTCTTTAAACTGATCCAAAAACTTAAGTAAGAGAGGGCGAGGTTTTTTCTGCGCCAGTTCATTGGCACCATATCTCTCTAGACGCTCAGAGATATCCCCTTTAGATAGACCCTCTCCTATAGATGTGGATAATCTCTCCTCCACTTCTCCCTTATCTAATGTATACCACAACTGAGATCAGCTCCTTTAGTTTATACTATGATTGTTCAAATTTAATACTAAAATATTGATCTATATTGAAACGATATCATGGATTCCATTTCAAATATTTAAAATGGTCATCTATATGTAGTATTGCTTATTTACTCTAAAAATACTAAAATTAAACCTTTTATTCATTGAGTTTTAACCCAACAAAGTCTCACATCTTACCTGATCTCAATATAGATATTAGGAGCCATATACCCATAATACCTGCTCCGGCATAACCTATGAAACCTATTATGGGTATATCGTGGATTTTAGGACCTACATCAGCATTTAATACAATAGATGAGCCAATCACCAGTGACCCCACTATTATTCCAAATACCAGTCTGTTTACCATCTGGTTTATCATATTAAAGCCTTCCTTAACATTTTCATGTTCTAGTCGTATCTTAAGCTTGCCTGCCAGAGCACTATTTATAAGTTCCAAAAACTTTATCGGGATCTTAAGTCCATATCTTCCAAGATTATATATGTTTTCTAATTGCTCACCTATCTCCTCCTTTATATTCCTCTCATTTGTCATATTTGCCTTTATGTAGGGTATCATTATATCCATTATATTTATATGAGGTGCTAACTTTGTAATAACTCCTTCAATAGTCATAATGCCCTTTGCAAGCATTGTGAGCTCCCGTGGTATGATTATATTATTAGTTCTACATGCTCTTATCATCTCATCTAAAAATTGGGGAATATTTATATCGTATAGTGACATCTCAATATATTTATTATATATCTCTTCTATATCAGAGTACAGCTTTTTAGCATCGACTGAGCCCTTCTCTATTCCTATATTCAAAACTGCAGTGGTCATTAAGTCTACATTTCGAGTTGCTACACCGTATAGAAGATCATTGAGTTTATCTTTCATAGACTTGTTTAAAGTCCCCATTATACCAAAGTCAATATAGGCAATCTTAGTACCTGTAATAAGTATATTCCCTGGATGGGGATCGCCATGGAAAAAGCCATCTTGGAAGATCTGTTTTAAATAATTGTTTGTAAGCTTTATAGCCATATCTTCAAGATCATAGTCTTCCTCTTCAAGTTTATCTATAAGTCCTATCTTTATACCATCTATAAAATCCATAACTATTATATTAGAAGTGGTGTAGTCGTCATATACTCTGGGGCAATATATAAATTTGACGTCCTTATTATATTTATGAAATGTCTTTATATTATTGGCCTCTTCTAAAAAATTTAACTCCTGCTGACTTGCATACATGAGTTCATTCACCAACCCGTCCACATCCACCACATTGATCTTAGGAGCAAACTTTGCAAGGCGAGTCACCTTCTTCAAAAGGGCAAGATCCTTCATCATAGAACTGCGGGCTTCTGGCCTTTGCACTTTCACTATGACCTCTTCACCGGTGGGCAAAACCGCATAATGGACTTGTGCCAGTGAAGCACTGGCAACGGGTTCCCTTTTAAACTGAGTGAATAGTTCCCCTATAGGGGACTTTAAATCCTTCTCTATCACTTCTTTTATTGTCTCATAGGATTCGGGTTTCACATCATCTTGAAGCTTTTGTAATTCCCATATATATGCCTCTGGTAATATATCTGGCCTTGTAGACAGCATCTGCCCCATCTTGACAAAAGTAGGCCCTAACTCTTCTAGTGCTGCCCTCACACCTGAAGGATTCGAAAGACCATGCTTTAAAAATACCGAGGCAATCTCTTTTACGCGCTTTCGCTCTCTATCTCTTTTCATCATACTATCCCATCCAAAAAAAATACCCTGTTAAACCAGGGTATTTATATTTTTCTAATTGTTCTCTAACTTGTCTAGGCGTACTTTTAACTCTTCAATATCATCTTTAGTTGCAAGATTTAAATCTTTTAATATACCCTTTAGTACGTCTGTATCAATGTTATTCTCATCAGTTGACTTGCCATGAGTCTTCTTTTTAAGTTCTGCATTTAATTCTTTTGCCTGGTCTACTGTGAGTTGACCTTTTTTCACCATCTCATCTAAAGCCTTAGCTGCTAATTCATAGGTATGATAGACAGCACCTATACCTGCCAATAGGATATTTTTCATAGAAACATCCATCTCTCTTCATCTCCCTATTTAGTTTAGACATCCTTGTAATTACATGATAGCATAGTGACATATAATGTCAAGAGTCGTCGGATACAACATTTAAGGCCCGCAATCTAACCCTCTTATAGCTAGACTTTATCTGCCTTATCATATCCCCCTTCCCTTGGAGAAAAGGGGGAGCACCTAGGCGCTTCAATATGGATTCGTTTATAATGGGGGTTTCTATATCGATGTGGACTAAATTGTAATATTGCATATCCCAATATCTCTCCATAATATATCTAACATCATACTCCATCTCTTTCTCTGGCTCCACTATTTTCGCATCACTGTCCAAATCACGATTAGAACTTGGAACAGTCCGTCGCTCCCTGAGCCCTGCCATCAATTCTTCCTTTCCAATCCCACGGAGTTCAAACAATAGCAATGGTTCCCTGTCAAGCCTTGAGGCAAGTATATAATAAATAGAGGCCATATGTCTACAGGGACTGACTAGATCTGGACAAGAACAACTTGCATATATATCATTTATATCAGTTGGAAATAGCGATAGACCTTCTTTGTCAAATACCGCTTCTATCTCCTCTGGCATCTCCCCCGCAAGAAGCTTTGCTGTATATAGAGCCTTACTAGCCATACTATCAAGTATTTTCTCCCATATCTCATCTCTGAACATTGCAAGTCCAATTTTAACATTATAGGGGATCCCTTCATTACCTACAACCCTCACTTTAACCAAGCCAGGAGATATATCTACAGAGAGTATATCCATGTCTTTTATATAATTTCGCCCTCTCGTTAAGCGACTACCCCATCCAAATGATTCTAAGCTCTCTATCCACCGTCTTCCCCACCACGTAGTTCCAAATCTATACCTCACCTGCCTTGTCATATTACAGCCCCCCTTCTTCCTCTGCGAATATATCTTGTTCTAGCTCAATGAGTGCCTTGAGCTCCTCATCATCAAACTCAGTAATCCATGCCTCACCACTGCCTATTATCGCGTCAGCCAATCCCTTCTTCTTCTCTATTAATTCGTCTATCCTCTCCTCTAGTGTTCCAGAACATATAAATTTATATACCTGTACATTTTGTTTCTGCCCTATGCGAAATGCCCGATCGGTAGCCTGGGCCTCAATGGCTGGATTCCACCATCTATCAAAGTGAAATACATGGTTTGCCCGAGTTAGATTGAGTCCGACCCCACCTGCCCTGAGGGACAATATAAATATCCGTGGTCCAGCTGGTTCTTGAAACCGTTGAATCATAGCATCCCGATCCCTTTGCAATACTCCACCATGTAAAAATAATACTTCTTCTCTAAATATACGCCTTATATATGTCTGGAGCATTCTACCCATATCCACATACTGAGTAAATATGAGTATACATCCACCTTGAGCTAGTATTTCATCGAGCATTTGGGTCAACCTTATGAGCTTACCCGATTGGGACTTTAAATGACTTTTACTCCCCATAAATAGTGCTGGATGATTACATATCTGTTTTAATTTTGTTATACTCGACAATACCAGACCCTTTCGCTGTATACCATCACTGATAGCTATTTTATCTAGCATATCCTGTACCACTGCCTCATATAAAGTGACTTGTTCCCGTGTCAGATTACAGTAGACATCAATCTCTTGCTTATCCGGTAGATCCTGTATCACCCTAGAATCTGTCTTTACTCGCCTTAAAATAAATGGATTTATTATTAGCCTCAAATCAGTGGCCCTGTCAATATCTCCGTGTCGCTCTATGGGTATTACAAATTTCTGTCGAAATGTCTCTAAACTACCTAGTAGCCCTGGATTTAAAAAATCCATTATTGACCATAGCTCTTGGAGTCTGTTCTCTAGAGGTGTTCCAGTAAGTGCAATACGCCAATTGCTCCTCAGACGCTTAACACTCCTAACCTGTTTTGCATGAGGGTTTTTAATGTTTTGGGCCTCATCTAAAACTATCCCATTCCAAGAAACTCTTGCAAATTCTTCCTCATCCCTCTGTAAGAGGCTATATGTACTTATGACAATATCAAACTTATCTACTACCTCTAAAAATTCATCCCCTGATAGCCTATCAACTCCATGATGTATAAAAACTGAAAGAGAAGGTGCAAATTTTTCAAGCTCCCTATGCCAATTGCCAATTATCGATGTGGGACAGATTAAAAGTGTGGGAGATAGGTTTTTTCCCTTCTCCACCTCATGTAAAAGTAGGGCTATGAGTTGAATTGTCTTCCCCAGCCCCATATCATCTGCCAAGCATGCTCCTATCCCTCTGTCCTTTAAAAATACCATCCATGAATAACCTGCCAATTGATAATGCCTCAGCTTACCATTTAATAATGCCGGTTGGGGAAGTATGGGATAACAATCTGGCAACTGTGTAGCCTTAAAAAATTCTTCTATCCAACCCTCATATTCTACATTATATATATGAGGGTTATCTTCATCTTGAACCATTAAGTTTACCGCATCTCTCAAGGGTAAAATTCCACCATCCCCTCGTTCCTTTAGCCAGCTTACAAGATGCCGTATCTGTGCATTGTTGAGCTCTATCCATTTGTCATGGACTTTTACTAGGGGTTTTTTAAGATCTACTAAAGTAAAAAACTCTTGATAATCAATTGTCACATCACCTAGGGATACTTCCCAATCAAATTCTACTATCGAATCAAGACCTAAGTTTCCAGAATCATCTCCCACAGGTTTAAGCCTTAAATTGACCCCCACCCCATGTTTTCTCCTCTCCTTCCACCAATTTGGTACTAAGACCCCAAAACCCATCTCTTTTAATAATATGGAGCTCTCCGTCAAGAATGTATATGCCTCCTCCATATCAATATGACAGCCTACAGGCCTTATATGATTCAAACTTCTTTCAAGAGGCGCAAATATACGTGATGCCTTACCTATATCACCTAATATTCGCTCTTGGGGTAGTTCAAAACTCCTGCCATAAAATATTGTAGTGACTTCATCTCGCATCCAGATGTCCTCAGCTGCAACGAGAAGTGTTGGCTCATCCATAGCCTGGAGATGAAAGGATATATACCAATCGTCACTCCCCTCCGTTGGCTCTTCTAGTCTAAAACAAGTCCGAAAAGCACTCCTGCTTTGAATGAGGGGCTGTGTCCAACTCGTAAACTGCTCTATAAATTCTTTAAGTGATTCCATAGGGGTTTTTACATGATTGTCCAAATTGTGTAGGGCAATGAGCCAAAGTCTTTCTATGGGTACTTTATTCTCTTCAAGAGTCATATTAACGGTCCACTCACGTATAATACGATCCATTGCAGTCTTTAGAAAATCGATAATTATATCCTTGCCATTTTTAAGCCGTATATCCGTATCGCCATTCGCCATAACCCCTCTACAGACTAAAGGCATACATCTTATAAGTTCCTTCATAAGTTTTATATCCTCTGGTTCTTCCAACACAGGTTGCCATATGGCATATGCATTGCCACCTTCCACCGCTATGGCTGGTATAAATTTCTGCCTGCATAAAAGCCTTAGCAAAAACTTACCACATCTAAGCCAATAGAGAAAGTCATCCGCCAGATATACATCTTCTGGCAACATAATATCTAGATCTGACTCCGTCTTAGGTGCTAGTTTTTCAATAAAAAGCGAAGCTGATACCTTAACTCCCTTCACCTTCCATGGAGATAGGCGATATGGTCTATCTTCAAATTCATCAATAAACATGGGAGAATTGGTGGGCAGATATTTTCCAGTAGGCACTATGAGCCTAGCCACTGCCTCCCTTTGAACATAGGTCTCATCAAAGAGCTTCAATATGCATTCCAATGCTTGAGTACCTGCCAAATAGGGAAATTCATATCTACTAGTGTCCTTGGGAGGGCGTCCCTTCATCTTTATACATAATGGTGTGGTATCATCTTCGCCCCATATGAAAAAATCTCCGTCCATCCATAGACAATGCAATATAAGCATGATTTCTCTCCTCATAATAATTGCTGTAATTTTTATAATACCACAAATTACATACTAAGTTCAATTATATATCACTTGTGTTGACCTAAAAAATTGAAAATATACTAGAGTTCCATAAATAAAGAATGCCAAAACTATGAAACAAGCTTTACAATCATATAAACATATGTTATCATAGTTAGTACATATTGAAGAGTTTCAAACGCAAATGTATTTTTGACTTCTAATCTATAAGATTGGTCAATTTTATTTGGGTTTTGAGCTTTTTGATCAATCAAATTAAATGGAGGTTCCAGAATGCAAGGAAAAGTTAAATGGTTTAGTCCAGAAAAAGGTTATGGTTTCATTGAGTCAGAAGAAGGTGGAGATGTATTTGTACATTACTCCGCAATTCAAGGTGACGGTTTCAAAACCTTAAATGAAGGTGAAGATGTTACCTTTGATATTGTAGAAGGTGACCGTGGACCACAAGCCGACAATGTTATACGTGGTGACATGTAACATAACATGAGACTAAAAAGGTATTTTCCCAAGGGAAAATACCTTTTTTAATTTTTTATCATACGACTATATATACCGGGTACTGAGTTTTCTATCACCTTAGCATTGGCTATTTTCTCATAGAAAGGAATGGCCTCGCCTGCTCCGCCTATTATAGCATAGGCATATCCCTCATTCCACATGGCATTGAGACACTCTAAAGTCAACACCTTTCCTATGCCAAAGCCTCTAAAATCCTCATCCACGCCTATAGGTCCAAAGAAACCTCTACAAGTGGCATCATAACATGCAAATCCAATAATCTCTCTATCCTTTACTGCTATAAAGCATGATACTGGTTCCCTAGATATGGCCACATCACATTCACCAGCCCAGCTATCACCAAATCTATCCTTCACATATTTTACCACTCTTAGTTTATCTGGTGGCAATACCCGTTTTATATATATATCTTTTCTCTCTAAATCTTTAATATTAGCTTTATTGTCCTCTATTTCGTATAATTTCACTAACATATCTGGCATATTCTATCGTCCTCTCCAATCTTAAAATACTAACTATGAACTTAGGGCAAGCTCTGCTGCCCCATAGGCTGCATCCCTATTTAGTTTCACAATGTCTACATTTTCATAATGGGTATCTATATGCTCACAAAAAGAACTCAATACATATTTATTTTTAAGTAATACACTTCCATTTACTACAAGATTTACATTGCCATCAAAATGTAAATTGTCCAATACGGCCTTTGCCAATAAAAAGAGCTCATAGGCACTTTCATCCAATATAGCCTGTGCCACTCTATCTCCATGTTTATACGCACTATCCACTATCTTTGCAAGGTTGGCTATCTTGCTCTTTAAAAAATTATCAGAATATATATAGCTTATAAGTCCATCTACATTATCTACCTGTGTCTGCTCTAAGATCATAGGCAAGAGTAACGTAGATTCACCTCGACTGTCATAGCCTCTAAGAGCTGCATTTAATCCACGCATACCAATATAATAGCCACTACCTTCGTCGCCTATTAGATGACCCCAACCACCTGTCCTAAAGCTCCTGCCGTCGGCAGTCCTGCCATAGGCAATAGAGCCTGTCCCTGCTATGACTATTACGCCTTCAAGTGCGCCGGCGCCGGCTACCAATGCAATCTCTGCATCATTGGTTGTAATTATCTTTCCATCTATACCTATACTCCCTATTATATCCTCTAGTAGTGCTCTTTGATGGGGTCTATCGGCTCCAGCAGCGCCTATGCAGACCGACTGGCAATTGTCCATTTTAAGTCCATTATCTGCTAATGCCTCTAAAATCAATTCACTCAACACTGCCTCCACCTCTTTAGGTGATTGCGCACTTAGATTTGTAGGACCACCCTCTTTACTTCCAAGCTCCTTTCCATCCAAAGACACTAATTTAAGTACACTCCCCGTGCCACCCCCATCTATACCCATCACATATTTCATATCACAATCACTCCATCTCTAAAGATACTGGTAACTTCCCAACAGGCCTTTTAGCTCCTGATAAAACTTCTACCACACTACGTATAGACAAGGGAGTATATTCATAGGCACATACATATGTAGAGATATATTTAAACTGGGAGATATCGTAGGGATTTCGAAGGGCTACTACCACAATATCTTTATTGTTACTATATAGCTCCTCAACTAACTTAGCCTGACCTGTATTTAAGTTTGCATTATAAGTTCCAACTATTATGAGCTCTTTATCCTTTGACTTCTCTACAATGGCCTGTATATAGGATTCATTCGGCTCTACGTCCATCACGCTATATATGCCACCAAACCTCTGTGTCACTACTTGGGCAAATGAAGGAGTTCCACTCGCATTATCTTCTACACCAGTCATAGTAACGGGATTAGGTGATATAGCTATTATATCATTAGATTCTACTGGTAAGAGCTCTCTTTCATCCTTGACTAAAGTTATGCTATCTAGACTTATATCCTTTGCCACAACCCTGTGTTCTTGGGAAACTTTCTCTCCTAGAGTCCCCGCCATATCATCTAAAACACAGTATTTCTCTTTCATGGAAAGAATTCTCTTCACCGACTCATCTATTCGGTCCATGGAAATATCACCTTTTTGTACAGCATTTTCTATGGCATTTACGGTAGCTACTTGTGCCTTCAATGTATGGGATACTAATATTATATCTGCGCCGGCTTTTATAGCCGCTATGGCCGCTTTGGGAGTACCAAAATAAGTAGATATGGCCTTCATCTCCATACAATCTGTAATCACAATACCTTCAAATCCTAATTCTTCCCTGAGTGTTTTGGTTATTACATTATAAGAAAGGGTAGCAGGAAACTCTGTCTCCAATGCCTTAAATAATATATGGGCCGTCATTATAGCATCCATTCCACCATCTATTGCCTTCTTAAAGGGATATAGTTCCACATCCCTTAGCCTATCCATAGGGTGAGATATACTGGGAAGATCTATATGGGAATCTACTTCTGTATCACCATGACCTGGAAAATGCTTGCCAGTTGCCAAAACGCCCTGGCTCTGTAGCGCCTCTATATAGTTCAACCCCAATTCTGCTACCTTTTTGGGGACCTCACCGTAAGATCTCACACCTATTATTGGATTTAGAGGATTATTATTTACGTCAAGAACCGGAGCTAAGTTCATATTTATACCTAGACCCTTGAGCTCCTTTCCCATGATCATACCTACTTTGCCGGCATTATCTGGTTCGCCTGTGGCAGCTATAGCCATATTACCCGGCAAAAAAGTTGCATTTGAAAATATGCGAGTCACCATTCCCCCTTCTTGATCTATAGCTATAAAAGCTGGTACACCTACAGATTTCATCATGTTTTCTTGAATATCCCATGTTAAAGTAGCTAATTCATGGCTGTCCCCCACATTCCTTGAAAATAATATGATATTCCCTATATTTTGCTCATATACAAGTTTCCTCACATGTTCGTCAAAATATTTAGAGGGGAAACCTACCATTAGCATCTGCCCTATCTTCTGTTTCAATGTCATATCTTCTATTTTCATTTTTGCAATCCTCCTGTTAAACATAGTATACCGAACTATTCCTTTTTCATCTGTATATTATATATTTCTGTCTTATCTGTTCAAACCCTCTTAGTTGTTCCTTACAGACATATAGATATTCATCTACAGTATCATTTAATATGGCCTCCCTCAGTTTATTTGTACCGGATAAAAGATCAAAGAAGAGATGTCTGCCATCAGAAGACGGCTCTAAAAATTTGAATTCTTCATAACTTTTCACTAGATTATGTATTATAGCAATACCTATATTAAATGGCTCTATGGTAGCCCTATCTCTCACATGTATCTGTATACCTCCACACAACTCACCTTCATATTTTGAAAAAGTAGGTGTGAAATAGTGTGATCTAAATACTACACCCTCCATGCCTATGCTATTTAGTCCATGTGCAAGTCTATCCCCATCTATCCAAGGTGCACCAATGAGTTCAAAGGGCTTGGTAGTCCCCCTTCCCTCCGATACATTTGTCCCCTCAAAGAGACATGTACCTATATATAGTAAGGCAGTATCTATTGTGGGAATGTTAGGAGATGGCGCTATAAAGTCAAGATGCGTATCTTCAAAATACATATCCCTGCTCCAGCCTTCAAGCTCTACTATTTTCAAATCACAATCTATATTAAATTCGCTATTGAATAGTCGTGCAAGTTCTCCTATTGTAAGTCCGTATCTTATGGGAATTGGATACATACCTACAAAGGATGAAAAACCAGTATTTAATATATTGCCCTCTATCTTGGTACCACCTATGGGATTTGGACGATCGAGTACAATAAACTGCTTCCCAAACTCCGCTGCAGCCTCCATGCCATATGCCATGGTATATAGATATGTATAATATCTTGCCCCCACATCTTGTATATCAAATACTAGTGCATCTATGTCTTTTAACATATCTCTAGTAGGCTTTCTACTCTCCCCATATAAGCTATATACTTTCACACCTGTCTTTTCATCTATATAGTCAGGTACATGGGCACCTGCCTGAAATTCCCCCCTCACTCCATGCTCAGGAGAAAACAAAGATATAAGCTCACTATTCTCGTTCAAAATATCTATAGTGCTATTTAAATTTCTATCTACACCAGTGTAATTAGTTATAAGGCCTAGTTTTAGATTGTGAAACATACCTATATTTCCCTTCAATACATCTATACCACATTTGACTTTAGCCATGACTAGTCATCCTCCTCTATTAGCGTAAATTTAGTACCTGGGTGAATACAGTCAAGACATATCATATGGCTACTAGCTACTCTTCCTACCACATTTGTTCTAGGATCTGCTGGAAGTTCTCCCCTTACTATCTGCAATTCTCCCATATAACGTCCCATATTCGCATTATCTATTGTGATGCTACCATATTCTCTATCTTTACAATTGAATGGCTCTATATTTGAAGTATTATCCACCCTAGACTCTACAGATCTAACTAAATACTCTGGAGCATCCGTTCTATTTGTATGATAGTCTTTAAATATTATATTCTTGGCTTCACACGAGACACCATCAAATAAGTCTATGTAAAGCTCCACAGTTTCTGTGTCTATATTGAGTATGTTTTCTAGTTCCTCCCTTGATGCATATGCATCACCTATATATATTTTATCCGTCATATTACCATATATAAGACGTTTTGCCGCCACATAGGATGGCATATTTCTATGCTCTTCTATAGTAGGTAAACCCTCATAGAGTGGACCACGTTTCCCTGCATTCGATGGTATAAATGTTGAAATCTCTAAGCCATGTCCCATCAACATATTATTTTTATCAGTATAAAAACTACGAGATAGACCTGTATATGGCCTAGGATAGAAGTTATGACATGCCTTTATATTTTTCCTATTCCCTCCATTTCTAAATATCTCTTCTATATGAGAGTTATCCACTGTGCTAGCGTTTATTGCAATATCTATGCCCATATTGTTATTTGACAGAACTGCTATAGCCTTTGCACCAAATCCATAGTCTAGTCTAATTTCATCTATGCCCATACGATGAAACACCGACAGATCTTCAAGTTTTGCATTAAAGATTTTAAATATACGAGAGGATACATCCACAGAGGTATACAACCCTTCTTTTTTTGCATATTCTATAAGAGCTGCTGTCTTGGCAATATCCTCCCGACCACTAGATATATTAAATGAAGTAAACACATTTGATACCCCTAGGCTCCTTGCCATTTGAATATATTGTATGTTTTTATCATAAGTATATCCCTCACCAATATATACTGAAATACCCAGTTCCAAATTATTACCTCCCTATACTGCTCCATTTTTAGCATATATACAGATAATCATTATCATTATTCAAAATATTCAAGTTCACAAATTGACGTTTCTGTCATTGAACTTGAATAAATATAAGACGGGTTAATCTCTTTTTGATGCCAAAATACAATTATGAAAAGCCCTCCTAAACCTTAATATGCTATTATTATCCCTAGTTGGATGGACTCTATTTGTAAGGAGAATTACATATAAATCATTTTCTATATCAACCCATATGGAAGTACCTGTAAAACCTGTGTGTCCAAATGCTTTAGTCGATATTATATCTCCCCCTGACGATATCCTACCTCTAGTTCCTTTCACGCACCACCCTATAGCCCTATCTTCATTGAGAGAGCTCGTATAATTCCTTATCATTGTTTCAAAAGTAGTGGGAGCAAGAAAGATTCCATCACTTGCTTTGCCCTTATTTATCAACATATTTGCGAATTTGATCATATCATCTATATTAGAAAATAAACCTGCATGACCAGATACACCACCAAAAAACCTACCATTTTCATCATGACATTTCCCTACTATGGGCTCGCCATTAGCCCTATCTACCTCTGTTGCAGCTACATTATCTGTACTGGGATTGAAACCTGTATCTAGCATATCAAGGGACATAAATATATATCTTTGACATAGTGCATCTAGCCTATCTTCACCTACCTGTTCCAATATATAGCCAAGGACTATAAAACCCAAATCACTATATATTACCTGTGTGCCAGGCGAATAATCAAGTTCCACACCCGATATATATCTTATCGCATCTTCATAATCACTACATAATTGATACAAGGGTAAATGAGCTGGCAATCCAGATGTGTGGGTCAATAGATTAAATAAGGTGATCTTTTCTTTCTCTTCACCCTCAAACTCTGGGATATATTCGACTACCCTATCATGGAGTGTTATTATACCCCTCTCTAAAAATCTCATGGTCAAAATGGTAGTCCCTACAACCTTTGTCAAAGAAGCTAGATCGTACAGAGTGCCCCTATTTAGTTCTGATTCCTTAGGATATAGAGAGGCCTTTCCAAATTGACACATTTCATATACTCCATTTTTGCTACCTACAGCCACAGTCGCCCCAGGAAAATAGCCCTTTTTAACTCCTATATCTGCTAATTTCAATGCCTTCCCCAATTTTTTTCTATCTATCATATCAGCCATCCTTTTCTCCTAGAATGAAGATATTACCGTTCTCATCTGAGAGGGAGCAACCATAAAACTCTCTCCACGCTCTTTGTGTATAAGAGCACCCCGCACTGTACTCAAAGCTTCATAATAATCTAAATATCTAAACCAAGGCGAATTCTCCGTAAGCCATAATCTTCGTACAGCATCATACCATAGCTCAAAACCTTCAGTGACATCTATAAATAAATAGGGAGTAAATTTATATGCATCTTCCCAATTCTCTGCAAAATATGGACCCCTTGCCCAATGAGGAGGCTCTACTCTTTCCATATGATTTAGTGCTGCATAAAATTGGGCATCTACCACTATTCTATGACATGCCATATGATCCTTGTGTATGCTATATTTCCAATGGGTAAGTATTACATCAGGCCTATTAGCCCTTATAATATCACATACTTTAAATTTAATATCTTCGTTTTCCGGTATCTCACCATCCCTATAGCCTAAGACTATTGATTCACCTCCCAAAATTTTTGCAAACTCTGATGCCGACTCCGTGTTTTTTTCCTTAAATTCATCCACCGGTATTGAAGGAGGCGCTCCCCTCTCACCTGCAGTTAATGCTAGAGTAGTTATTTTATCTCCCAATGTCGCATGCTTTGCCAGTGTCAATCCGCATGATAGTTCTACATCCCCTACATGAGCTCCTATTGCCATTATATGAAGTTTTTCCCTAGCCATGATTTATATCTCCTTTCTCATAACTGCCCAAGTTTTAACCACTTGAAAGCCTGCCCTATCATATATTTTCTTAGCAGGATTAGTCTCACCTGTAAATAGGGTACTAAACTTGGCACCTACATCTTTAAAACTCCTCATAAGCATGAAAAATATAGTAGT
>CALKWW010000079.1 GCA_938003945.1 uncultured Bacillota bacterium
TTATTAATTGCTAGTTGGGTAACCGAGGAAATTACACACTATTTTGGACTTGACTCTTTTAACTCTTCATTTATCTTTTTATTATCCATATCCATAAGTTTATTTCCATTATCGTTTTGTCTTTACACATATTTTTTATAGATGGCGCATATTCACTTCCATCTCTAGGTTGAATTATCTCTATTAATTCATATGCATCTTCACTTTTCTCATATAAGCAACTGTAGACATAATATATCCTGAATCATCTATAACCTTACCACTATTGCACAATAACACTTCATTTTTTCCTACAATAGCATATATTTTTTATATATTATCTTTTTCATAAACTCTTTTACCATCTTCTTTAACCATATAGACAAGGAGTTTAATGAATCAAATAGCTCAGACATGGTAAATAGAGAGTTTGATAATAGAGACAAGCTAAAGATTACTGTAAACAATCTTACTTATGTAAGAGTAGGAAGCAAGCGAAACTATGTTTGCATTCTAATAGTTCTGGCTAATAGAGAACTAATAGGCTATGCAGCAGGAGCCAATAAAGATGCTAATTTAATAAAAAAGGGTTTTTGCACTACTGGAGATCGACGACATTTAGACATCCCCTTCAAACATATCCCAAGGGTACCCCTTAGGAGGCCTTGAATAAAAAGTTAAAGGTTCCCTCTTAGTGGGATGATAAAAGCCTAACTTATATGCCCATAGTGCAATCTGCTCTCCTGGCCTACTATCTTCTCCATACCGCTGATCACCATATATCGGATACCCTTCAGTGCTAAACTGCACCCTTATTTGATGGGCTCTTCCAGTTATAAGTTCTATATCCACAAGGCTTAAACCATCTCTATGTCCCATGATTTTATACCTAAGGACTGAAGGTTTCGCACCTTTGGTTCCCTCCTTGACTGCCCTTGTCATATTTTTGTTTTTATCTTTCAAGAGATAATGAAAGAGCTCCCCTTGGGTTCTAGACGGCATACCTTCAATTATAGCTAAATACCCCTTAGAAAACTTATCCTCCCTCATTTGAGCTGATAGCCGTGAAGCACATTTTGATGTCTTAGCAAATACCATCACTCCACCTACTGGTCTATCCAATCTATGAACTAAACCTAAATACACATTGCCAGGCTTATTATATTCCTCTTTTATATATTTCTTCATAAGTGTATGTATATCCATATCCCCTGTTATATCTCCCTGGGATAACATGTTCCTAGGTTTTGTCACTACAAGCAAGTGATTATCCTCATATATTATATCTATATCTCTATAATGCACAATAAACTCCTCCAATATATAGCTATAAAAAATAAAGCAAATCTAAATTTAAATGGCATTTATTCCAGCCAAATCTTAGTTTTGCTTTATTTAAAATAACTACTTAATTTCTCATCTCTACCTTACCACAAAATACATTTTCTATAGTCTTTAAAAGCTCAGTATTTTTTATCTTATTTGAATCATGTATTACTATCTTGTTTGGAGCAATTGTAATCAAAGAACTTATAAGAAGATCATCATAGCTTATATCATTATCAGATATCTCCCTTGCCAAATCTTCTAACATATCGTTGTTTATCTCCCTAAAACCTGAATCAAGAAGAGTATATTTTTTGTCTCCCTCGAGGAGTACATGTACCTCCTCAACCTTAGGTTCTTGAATCTCCACAAAATATCGAAGTAATTTTATAAACTCATTATATTCTCTATCTATGAGAAGTTCATCCACTGAGCCATCTATTATATATTTAAGTTCTTCTATATAATCCTTCAGCCTAAATCTTATAAAACCCTCCATTGAAAGTATTCTACCTTCACTAAAGAATTCTGTCAGGCGACCATGAATATAAGCTGCCCACTTCCTTTCATCATATCCCAAATTCCTATCTGTTGCCTTTTCTAATATTCTCTGGCTATCAATTTCATCAAAATAAAAATATTCCTTTTCGATTATGTCGTCAATTAACTCCTCCCTTATATCATATAGCAGAAATTGGGCAAATGCACTTCCAATTCCATGAGCAAGCATGTCAGTTATATCTATGACATCTTCTGCTTCTTTTTTATAGTCGTATATGAAATTTATATAACACAGTTTATCATATTGTTCTTCAGTTATCTCAAAGCCCTCTGGTATATTAGAACTTAATCTTTCAAGCAGTTTATCTTTAAACTGCCAATCCTTTTTTTTAATTCCGATGGAAAAAAACTGCATAATATAACACTCCTTCCATCGCGCATCCATCGCATTAACTCAAACTGTTTGCATAACTGCTTATTTCTAAATGCATGAGCTCATTACATTATTATATGCAATCTGTTATTTCTAGTTGCACTCAAATATAGTATTGCCCTATATTGATTTATATTTGAATGTATTAATTGGGCACAACTCCATTTTTAATCAAATTAATTTATATCTATTATTTGAATATCTAGATTAGCTGACAATAATTCAACTAGCCATTTATGACAAGTAAATATAAAAATTTGACGTCTCCTTCCCATATTTACAATAAGCTCCATGCCATTTTGGATCCGCATTCCATCCCAGTTGATAAATACTTCATCTAAAAATGCCGGCATTGATAGTTCTCCATCAAGATGATCCATAAGGGCTAGACGAATAGCTAAATATATCTGCTCTTGAGTCCCCCTACTTATAGTTTCGCTCACCTCTATTGGATAGGGATTACCACTTTGTAGTATGGCTATTTTGTCCCCCTTTTCCTCTGGAATGAATATCCTTTCGTATTTTCCACCTGTTATTATACTCAAATATTGCCCTGCTTTATTGAGGACATCTGGCTGATGTTCTTGTTTAAACTGCCTGTCTGCCATCTCTATTATATTCTTTAAAAGCATTAGCTTATCACGCCTATAGGCAACATATTCTAGCTCTTCTTCTACTGCTTCCATCTCGCCCCTTATGTCATCTATACTTTTAGTGGCCTGGCCGTATTCTAACTCACTTCTTAGAGCACCAATCTTTGCATTTAAACTATTTAATTTTTCATCTAGCTTGTCCCTTTTAACTTTAGCATGCGCTAATTCTTCAAAATTTAATATTTTAGTATGTACCTTCCCACCATCAATATACCCTTCATTATAAAAATCCAAACAATTAGATGGAAGACTTTTCTTTTCTATTTCAAGTTGCCTTTCTATCAATTGGGCTTCTTGATATAGGGTCCGGCGCCGGCGCAAATCCGCTATCTGTTTTTCCACACTATCTCCTTCGAACTCTTCCAAATCTGATAGGATAGCCATCCTTTCCTCTTTCAACTCTTCAAGCTTAGAACGTAGCTTTTCAATCGAGTGCCTACTCTCTCTTGCCTTTTCCTGCGCCTGTTCACTTTTATACTTCCTATTCTCGGCAGCCTTCAAATTTGTATTCAATACATCTATGTTCTCTAGTAAGCTATTGGTCGACTCTAGCATACAATCCTGCATCAAAGTCTCCACTTTATGAACCCTTTTTGTCATATTGGCATCTATATAATCATATTCTTCCTGTATAGAGAATAAACTCTCTACATGTCTCATAAGCCTGTCCACATCTACAATTATACTCTCACCCATATATGCCTCATCTATTGACGCAAATGGAATCCCATGAACACAGTCATATAGCTCGCCCTGCATCTCCCTAAGCTTAGCATCTAACCTTTTAATTTCTTCTTCACTACTAACTACATCCCTTGCTTGATTCTTTCCACCTTTGAATGCCATACCAAATACTAAAGCCATGGCACCTATAGCCAAAAATAGCATTCCACCAAATTTAAAAAGGTTACTTTTGAGCAGTAGACCACTTATACCGAGGATACTAAATAGAATACCTACTGGTACAAGCTTTTTCCCGTCTAGCTTAGAACTATCCTCTTCCTTCAAGGCGACTAGCTTTGCCTGCCTACTTTCAATATCCTTTTTTATAGCAATATATTTGGGAACCTTCCGCCTCAACATGGCTCCATCTATTGACATGAGAGAGTTTATGTACACATCCTTCCAGCCACCTATTATAAGTTCATCCCCATCCCGTCTAAGCATAGTTTCTATGACAATCATATTTCTTTCCAACTTTTGTTTTCTATCAATATCCCTTGCCATTTGTCCATAATATCTTACGAGTCCTTCTATCTCATCTTCATGGCTACATATTACAATATCACTATCGTTTAATGCTTCACATATTATATCTAATTTTTCTAGTTCAAGCTCCTTTGCTTCAAGTTTCCTACTGCATTGTTCTATCTCATCATCTATATTAGATAATCTCTCACCCACATCAGATGGTATATGGTCAAAGGGTGCACCTTCCCCCACCTCCTCTAGAAGCGTCTCTAGCCTCTTCTCTTTATTCTCAATGGGCAGTATCTTCTCACACCAGTCTATGTACACAGTAAGTTCAATCTTTTCATGGGTGAGATCTTCTAGAGTCTTCTCACAATTTCTCAATTGCTCTTCTAGTTCGTATAGATTTCTATCCGTTTCCTCACATTCTACAAGTTCGAGCCTGAGCTCTCCAAGCTCCTCTTTAAGAAGCTTAGACTTTGGCTTTCCACGCCTGTCTGGGCGCCAAAGGGATTTTGCCTCATCTTCTAATTCCTTTACCACTTCACTTGCAGGCCGTATAAATGAATAATATCGTCCAACTAATAGTTGTTCTTTGAGTTTCTCCCATAGAACCTGACTAGGTAGATTGAGTTCATCTGAGGTTAAGGCATATACCTCCCTATAGATATCTCTAGATATATTCTCCACCATAGGAAGAATATCATTGCCTAAATCTATGGAAGTATCCCCCACATTTAAAAATCCTGTAGGTCTGCTCATTAGCTTCCGCCCAATGTAATATCTCTTATCATCCATAGCTATTTCTGCGCTACACTCGGCATAACTACTATCCCATGGAACATAGGGATGATTTTTTGCAGTAGCCGGTGACCAACCATATAGAAGGGTATCCACCATATTGAATAGTGTAGACTTCCCTGATTCATTTCTACCATATATTACAACTATATTCCCATATATATTTGGGCTCTCCCAATCCTTGAGTTTTCCAAATCCCTTTGCACAAATCTTTTCAAATCTCATAGTTAGCCTCCTCTACAAGACGGACAAGAGCCTCTCTTTCTAAATCCTCAAGGAGCTTCTTTAGATATGCCAAGCTTTCTTCTCTTCCCCCCGCTAATTTTTTAGCTATGGGTTCAGGTGCTAAGGATAGGAGTAGCTTTTCGTCTCTCTTAGTCTCCTCTATGAGAGCTAGGGTATAACTTGCAAGATGGGGACCTGCCAAATAATCTTCTACTTTAATAGGAGGATATATATGCTCTGTATCTATCTCCAGATTTTCCAATCCGAGATCTAAGGTTATATCCTCCTCCAACGCCTCTATATCCTCACTATCTATGAGCTCTCTATACATAGGAGAAGTCCCCATTAGATTCATTCTGACAAATACCCTTTTTGTACTAACATCAGATGGTATTGCGCCTAGTTCCTCACCCAAACGACCTATAAGATAATCCTCAAGGAATGCCCAATTATCTATCTCCTCTAGCCCATATATGTCCAAATCTATCCATAGACTATATGACAGGGGAACAAACTCAGCTTTTAAGGTTCCCATATCATTCACTTCTACATAGTACCCACCTTTGGCTCCTGTCTCTTTAAAATTTCGCCCACATATGTTCCCTGGATATACTATATATGTACCATCACTATATTCCATACGCCTGTGTATGTGGCCAAGTGCCCAATATGCATAGTCCTTTTTCTCTAGATCCCATCTAGTACACGGAGCATATCGCTCATGAGCGCCGGCGCCCTCCCCTTCCAACAAAAGGCAATGAAGAAGTCCTACATAGGGGATAGAACCTTTTGCTTGCGGGAATCCTTTTGCTAGGTTCCGTCCCTCTGCCCTTCTCTCATGGCCGGCGCCTACCACATATGCAAGTAACTGTCCATCCCTATCCAATACAGGTACGGACTCTGGCTCGGAAGAAGAAAATATATGAACATTGTCAGGCCAATCTATGGCCTGTTCATTTTGTGCAATGGGATCATGGTTCCCTGGTGAATAAAAAACCTCTATACCCCTCTCACACAGGCGATTTAGTTCCTGTTGTAAAAATTTCACCGTCCTATAACTCAGGGCATTTCCATCAAATAGATCTCCAGCTATTAAAAGGGCATGTGCTTCCCGCTGAATAGCAAGATCTACTGCTCCAGAAAAAGATTCTCTTACACATTCCCCTAAAATCTGTCTAAGTTTTTTATCCCTGTTTTGAAAAGGTGTATCCAAATGTATATCAGCTATATGTACAAAACGAAACCCCATAAAACTGTAACCTCTTCTCCATGTAAAATTTTTTATAAATATCAAAATACAAAGTATGGCAAGTATCAAGATATGTTTTATCATTTTAATGATACATGATATATAAGAGTAAATCAACCACAGACTAGGTTTCAAGGAACTCTATAGTCTGCTTTATACATCTACTCTTTTATAACTACTATTAAAAAAGAAGCCACGTTATATGGCTTCTATCTTTCAACTTGATCTATTGTACCGCCACCTACTACCTCATCCCCATGGTAAAACACAACAGACTGACCCGGGGTTATTGCCCGCGCCGGCTCTTTAAATATCACTTTGACACGTCCCCCTCCAATGGGGCTTATGGTTGCCGAAGCCTCCCTTGTAGAATACCTTATCTTAGCATGAACTTCCATATCCGATTCTAATCTATCTATACTTATAAAGTTCAAATCACTTGCAATGAGCCCTTTCGCAAATACATGGGCATTATCACCAAGTACAACTGTATTTGTATTAGGATCTATGTCCACTACATAGGCAGGCTTCCCAAGAGAGATACCAAGCCCTTTCCTCTGACCGATGGTATAGTTTATTATACCCTTATGCTCCCCGAGTATATTTCCATGGAGATCCACAAAATGGCCCGGTCTTATCTTCTTCTCTATATTTCTCTCTATAAACCCTACATAATCATTGTCAGGTATAAAGCATATTTCCTGGCTATCTGGTTTTGATGCCACTACTTCAAGACCTATATCATCTGCCATCCGCCGTATCTCGTCCTTAGTATAGTCACCAAGCGGGAGGAGAGTCCGGCTAAGTTGCCTCTGTGTTAAATTATATAGAAAATAGGTCTGATCCTTACGGGCATCTTTAGCTTTTTTTAGTATATATCTATCTTTTAGGATATCATATTCAACTTTTCCATAGTGTCCTGTCGCCACATAATCTATATCCATCGATAGTGCCTTATTTAAGAGCGCATCAAACTTTATATATCGATTACATGCAATACAAGGGTTTGGCGTCCTACCTCGTAGATATTCTTGTTTAAAATAATCCACTACCTTCTCTTTAAATATATCCTTAAAGTCCATCACATAATGGGGAATGTGAAGGGAATTGGCCACTCGCCTCGCATCTTCCACCACCGACAAAGAGCAACATCCCTTATCATCAACGCATTCAAAATCCTCGCCTTCCCAAACACGCATAGTCACACCTATAACCTCATACCCCTGCTCCTTTAGTAGGGCTGCAGCAACTGAGCTATCAACACCACCACTCATCCCGAGCAATACCTTTTTATTCAAACTGTTCACCTCAAGTTATCTGGTCATCTACCTATTGTCCATCTTTTTTGTTCAAATAATCTTCTATGGCTGCTTTTATAGCTTGCTCTGCAAGTAGAGAACAATGCATTTTGATAGCTGGTAGGCCATCGAGAGCCTCAGCAACAGCCTTATTGGTAACCTGAAGGGCTTCATCTATGGTCTTGCCCTTTATAAGTTCAGTTGCCATACTGCTTGTAGCAATGGCAGCAGCGCAACCAAATGTCTTAAATTTCACATCCACTATTATATCGTCTTCTATAGCAAGATATACCTTCATGATATCGCCACACTGTGCGTTACCGACTTCCCCCACTCCATCGGCATTTTCTATCTCTCCCGCATTCCTTGGATGCATAAAATGATCCATTACCTTTTCACTATACATATTTCTACCTCTTTCCTTTATGTTAACTCTTCTCTCTTATTTATTTGTATAAAGGGGCGACAACTGTCTCAATCGTTCCACCATATCTGGTAATACCTCTAATAGATACTCTGCATCTTTTTTTGTATTATCCTTCCCAAATGAGAATCGCAAAGAACCGTGAGCTAGTTCATGAGGTAGCCCTATTGCAAGGAGTACATGGGATGGATCCAGTGACCCTGATGCACATGCTGAACCGCTAGATGCACAAATACCCACCATATCAAGCATCAATAATAGAGATTCTCCCTCTATGAATTCAAATGAGAAATTCACATTTCCAGGGAGCCTCCTCTCTCTATCCCCATTAAGCCTTACATGGGGGATCTTAGCTAAAACGCCGTCTATCGTCATCTCACGGAGCTCTAGTAGCTTTTTATTATAGCTATCTATATTGGAAGTGGCAATCTCTATTGCCGTACCCATTCCCACTATTCCAGGAACATTTTCAGTACTTGCTCTCTTGCCCCTCTCCTGGGCACCACCATGTAAGTATGAACCTAATTTTATGCCATCTCTTACATATAGGGCTCCTACACCTTTAGGACCATAGAACTTATGTGCGGACATAGACAATAGATCCACTCCCAACTCTTCTACATCTATGTGTAGGTTGCCCACTGCCTGTACCGCATCTGTATGAAACAGCACTCCATATTCTTTGGCTATTTTTCCAATCTCCTCTATAGGTTGTATAGTACCTATCTCATTATTAGCAAACATTACGGATATAAGCACAGTATCATCCCTAATTGCACTTTCTACCTGCCTTGGTGATACAATGCCTTTTTCATCCACAGGCAGATAGGTTATATTGAACCCTTCTTTCTCTAGATATTGGCAGGTGTAGAGCACTGCATGATGTTCTATAGAAGTAGTTATTATATGCCTACCCTTATCTCTATTTTGATGGGCAACTCCCTTTATTGCCCAGTTATCTGCCTCAGTACCCCCACTTGTAAAATAGATCTCCTTAGGTTTGGCGCCTATGGAAGTTGCAACTTTATCCCTTGCCTTGTCTATGGCCACCTTGCTCTCCTTCGCTATTGAATATATGGAAGACGCATTACCGTATTTTTCACTAAAGTATGGAAGCATCGCTTCCAATACCTCTGCCCTAACAGGTGTGGTGGCTCCATGATCCAAATATATAAGTCTATCGCTCATCTTGTTTCCCTTCTTTTCAGTAAGATTTTCGGAAGCTCGTTTAAATCATATGGTGTCTCCTGATATATGAAATAGTTTAGCCAGTTTGAAAACAGAAGATTCGCATGTGCTCGCCAGCTGACTATGGGATATCTATCTGGGTCATCTCCAGGAAAATAGTTTTTGGGCACATCTATAGACAGTCCCCTTGATACATCCCTATCATACTCTTGTTTTAAAGTCAGGGGATCATATTCAGGATGCCCTGTTATGAATATCTGCCTCTCCCCATGGGCTACCATGAGATACAATCCCGCTTCCTCTGATTCTGCTAGTACCTTTATCTCACTTGACTGCTCTATAGCAGCTCTATCTATACCTGTATGTCTTGAATGGGGGGCATAAAATATATCATCAAATCCCCTAAGTAACACATAATCTTTACACACTATTTTGTGGGGAAATACCCCAAACATCTTCTTTTCCAGAGGAATCTTAGAAATATCATAGAAGTGATGTAGGGCTGCTTGCGCTCCCCAACATACAAACATAGTAGAGTAGACATTTTCAAGAGTCCAGTCCATTATCTCCTTTAGCTCATCAAAATAGTCCACCTCGTCAAAGTTTAAATGTTCAACAGGCGCACCAGTTATTATCATCCCGTCAAACTTTTCAGAACGTATGTCATCAAAAACATTATAAAATTTTATAAGGTGCTCCTTAGGAGTATTTCGTGATTTATGGGTGGCCATGTGGAGCAATGTCACATCCACTTGAAGTGGCGTATTGCTAAGTAACCTCAAAAGCTGAGTCTCAGTAACTATTTTGGTCGGCATTAGATTGAGTATAACTATCTTTATAGGCCGTATATCTTGAGTATATGCCCTTGTTTCATCCATTACAAATATATTCTCTCTAATCAATACTTCCTTTGCCGGAAGAGCATCTGGTATTTTAATTGGCACTTTAACTGCTACCCCCTTATCTTATTTTTCATATTTTAATATGAGGTCTTTCAAACTTATAGAGTCCACCACTTCATCTAGACAATCTCGCATCTTTTCCCATATTAATTTGGTAACACATTCATCATATCTTGAACATCTTGAAGGATTTACCCCATCCACGCAGTCAACAGGGGCTAAAGAACCTTCAAGGGCTCTCAATACCATACCTACAGTTATATCCTCTGGGCGATAGGAAAGTTTATACCCACCCTGGGCTCCCCGGGCACTCCTCACTAATCCTTCCTTCTTGAGCATTGCAAATACCTGCTCTAGATAGCCCTCTGATATCTCTTGCCTCTCAGCAATATGCCGAAGGGATATATAACCTTCATCATAGTGGAGGGCCAAATCTACCATTGCCCTAAGTCCGTATCTACCTTTTGTCGACAGTTTCATCTGTTCTGTCCCCCTAGTTCAAGTCCGTTTAATTCCTAGTAAAATGATAGGATAAATTATATTATAACCATTTTAGTAAATCTGTCAATAGTATCTAAAAAAATGCTCCCACAATAGAGCTAGAGAAATGCTCTCGCGACAGGTCTATGGACAAAAGTATCCTTCATTTGCTATTATATATTAGTAAAACTTAACTTAGCTAGAACTTTATCACGAGCTAAGTTCTAAAGGAGATATGATATGATCTGCATTGATAATAGCAATAAAAATCCATATTTTAATCTAGCACTTGAAGAATATGTACTGACAAACTTTACAGAAGACATATTTATGCTGTGGATAAACAATCCTGCCATAATAGTAGGCAAAAATCAAAACACACTTGCTGAGATAAATGTAGAGTATGTAAAAAAGCATAATATTCCAGTGGTTAGACGATTATCTGGAGGAGGTGCCGTATTTCATGACCCTGGAAATATAAACTTCACATTTATAATGCCAAATAGAAGTAATAGTTTTACAAATTTCAAAAAATATACACAACCTATAATAGATGTACTAAAAGATTTAGAGATAGAAGCCAAACTATCCGGTAGAAATGATCTCACAATAGATGGACGAAAATTTTCTGGAAATTCCCAATATATATATAAAGATCGTATACTTCATCATGGCACACTATTATTCTCTGCAAACATGTCCCATCTAGTAAATGCTCTGAGAGTAACTCCGGATAAGATAGAAAGTAAAGGAATTAAATCTGTGGCCAGCAGGGTTACAAATATATCGGAACACCTAAAAAAAGATATATCTATAGATAGTTTTAAGAAGACCGTAATGACCCATGTAATGAAAACTTACGGTGGAAGGAAATATATCTTAAATGAGAAAGATAAAGAAAATGTAGATAGAATGGTCAAAGAAAAATATGCCACATGGGAATGGAACTATGGACATTCACCAAAGTATAACTTTACACGGCAAGCCCGCTTTGTTGGAGGAAGTATTGAGTTGAACCTCAATGTAAAGGGCGGCATAATTCAAGATGTAAAAATATATGGCGACTTTTTCAGTAAGAGAAATATACAGGACATAGAAAAAGCATTAATAGGTATACGTCATAATGAAAGGGATATAAGAGAGGTGCTCTCCCCATATCCCTTAGACGAATACTTTGCCAATATAACACTAGACAACCTCGTATCTATCTGCTTTTAAACTATGTTCTAGATCCGGAAAATCCCTTCTCTCAAAATTTCTGAAACAGTGGGATGGGGAAATACAATTTTCTTTATATCGTCTATTCCCATCCCAGCCTCCATCATAGTGGCTGCCCCATATATTATCTCAGATACGTAGCTACCTATCATGTGTACACCTATGAGCCCTTTACTCTTCTTTTCTACTAAGATCTTGCAAATCCCATCTCCTCGTTCGTTTTCTGCTACATACCTGCCACTATATTGCATTGGCAGTTTTACAATATCATATTCTATGCCCTTTTCTGTGGCACTCTTCTCAGTCTCACCGACCATTGCCACTTCAGGATTTGTATATATGACAGATGAAATAGTATCATAGCTTATCCTGTCATCGTTACCTAGTATATTATTTATACATACCTCAGCCTCCCTATAAGCTGTGTGGGCTAACATTGAATAACCGTTTACATCCCCTGCCGCATATACCTTTGGAATATTGGTTCTACCATGTTCATCCACTACAATGGCACCATCATCTACTTGTACTCCAATGTTTTCAAGACCAATTTCCTGTATTGAAGGCCTTCGTCCCACGCTCATAAGTACTTTATCTGCCTCTAACTCAAAAGTTTCCCCATCTTTTTCATATATCAATTTACCCTTGTCTATGGCCATAACCCTTGATGACAGAAGAAATTCTACACCTTTTTTTTCATAGTTTTTCATGAGTATATTAGATATGTCTCTATCTGTCTCTCCTGCAATGTGGTCAAGCATCTCTATAACTGTCACCTTACTGCCCACCGAATTAAAATAAGAGCCCATCTCAAGCCCTACCACACCTCCGCCTACCACTACAAAAGAGTCTGGCACTTCTTTTAAATCAAATATCTCTCTACTTGTGAGTACCTGCTCATCTCTCAATGCAACTTCAATTCCCTCAATGGGAGGTATGACTGCCTCTGAGCCGGTGGCGATGAGGAGATTTTTCCCTCTATATACGCTATCCCCCACATTCACCTTAAAGCTCTGTCCATCTTTGCCTTGTATATAGCCAGCACCTTCAATTGTGGTCACGCCTGCCTGTCGGAGCTGCATCTTCACACCGGCAACAAGGGTTCTTACCACCTTTTCCTTCCTCTTTACCACCTTCCCATGGTCTAGATGTGCACCCTCTGTGGTAACACCGTATTTTTCACTAAATCTTGCATAGTCATATAATTTGGCCGAATTCAAGAGAGTCTTAGATGGTATGCAGCCTTCATTCAGACAAACACCCCCTAGTGCTCGCCTCTCTATGAGCAATGTGGCAAGACCTGCCTCTCCTGCCCTAATGGCTCCTAAATATCCAGCTGGCCCACCACCTATGACTATTAAATCATATACCATATGCTTAACTCCTTCCTACCCTAAATAAATGGTTATAACCTACAACTTAACTCTATACAATTTCTATCGGTATTGTATCCATTTTTACATATAGGATATGCACACTGTGTGCATATCCTATAGAATACTCTTAAGCATATATAAACTAAATAGGGCCAATCAAACGATTTTCACACCAAGGCTTTGGGCTACCATCTTTATATTATCTGGTAGCTCGTCGTCGCATATTAGTACATCTATATCCTCAAAGGTGGCAAATGTATATGGCATATTCTTGCCTATCTTAGCCACATCCATTAACATGATATTTTTGTTGGCCTTTGCCATTACAGCTCGCTTTATCTCGCATTCACTGAAATTTCCACCTGTGAACCCATTTTGAAGAGAAAAGGCAGATGTAGCCATAAACGCAATATCTATATTTACATTTTTTATAAAATTCAAGGCACTTATACCAGATACCGATATATTGTCCCTATTTACCTGTCCCCCTAAAAGAGTGACAGATGGTCCATGCCTTTTTATTATCTCTAGAGCAATATTAGGACCACTTGTCAATATAGAGAGGTTGGCTTCGGGGAGTATATTGGCAAGACACATCATGGTGGTGCCTGAGTCCATATATATGGCTCTACCCATCTCAACGAATTCTACTGCCTTTTTAGCCATCTCAGTCTTCCCCTCTACATTTTCCATAAGCCTTGAATTATATTCATCCTCTCGATTATTTGTAAGGCTATCTATAGATTTGGCCCCACCTCTGACTCTCACTATATATCCCTTCTCTTCAAGGTGAGCCAAGTCTCTCCTTATAGTCATAGTAGAGACATCTGAAAACTCCTGTTCTAACTCCTTTATACTTGCCTCTCCTTTGTTTTGGATATAGGCGTTTACCATATCCCTTCTATCTATATGCAAACCGTCCACTCCCTACCTGTGCCCATCTATTCTGCACTATACTTCTCTAATTTTTGGGGAATGATTGTCTTATCTAATTTATAGTATCTAGGTAGACCATTTCGTGTTGGGATGGAGACCTCTCCTTGCACAAGAGGTTTAACATATTCTATTGCCTCTTGTGTGACAAAATTGCCAGAGGGAGTTAGCCAATCTGCAGGGAATACTTTCTCATCATTTGCCACCTCATCAAGTGGCACAAAAATAGTTTGCCATGAATATGGATTATTGGATAAACGCTTTATACCCGGCATATATGCAGTATTACCCTCAAGGGCATATTCTACTGCCTTATAACCCATCCAATATGCCTCTTCAATATCAGTCTTAGATGCACAGTGGGTTGCACTTCGTTCTAAAAGATCAGGTAGTATAAGTTTTGTCCGTTTAGTAATATTATCCTCTACAAGTTCCCTTAAATTTAGACATGCCCCTCCTAGTTGTTTGTGTCCAAATTGATCTACTTTACCAGTCTGAGCAGCTATCAACTCTCCCTTTTCATCTCTAATGCCTTCAGATATTACAACTAAAACTTGATTATGTTTTCTATAGGCCTCCTCCACTTGGGATAAAAATGTATCCGTATCAAATGGGACCTCTGGCATGTATATTAACACCGTCCCATCATATATCTCTAAACTCGATAGAGCTGTCGATGCCGCAAGCCAACCTGCATGCCTGCCCATCACCTCATATAATAACACTGTCCCTGAGGTATATACATTAATATCATATGATAACTCTACTAGAGATGTATTTATGTATTTAGCAGCACTGCCGAAGCCAGGACAATGATCGGTTCCACAGAGATCATTATCCACTGTTTTGGGAATTCCCATTATATTTATAGGATAACCAATCCTATCGGCATATTGGGAGAGTTTGAGTGCCGTGTCCATTGAATCATTTCCACCATTATAGAAGAAATATCCCACATCATGAGCATCAAATACCTCAAATATCCGTTCATATACAGGACTATCTAAATTTTTATCCAGTTTGTACCTACACGATCCTAGTGCCGACGAGGGAGTATATTTAAGTCCCTCCATTACCTCTTCATGTTGCGCTGTGAGATCTATGAGCTCTTCTTGCAGTACACCTACAATACCATTTTTTGCACCATATACCCTGTCTATCTCAGGTGAAGCCACTGCACAATCAAAGGCCCCTACAATACTGGAGTTTATAACTGCTGTAGGCCCACCAGACTGGGCTAAAACTACATTTTTCTTTTTGTTTGACATATATTACACCTTCCCTTGTATTATAATATTAAAATTTTTAGATAAAGTATCTCTACATCTAAATTCTATACTAAGGCAATCCAATAGCCCTACGTCGATATAGTAAAAAAACATCTCATATCAGATGAAATGGGTTATTAGACTTGCAAAGCTCACAAAGACATGTTTGAATCTAACATGTCTTTGACAGTTGTAAACAAACTCGACGTTTGTTTTAACATATTTTATCAAATCCATGTAAGTATGTCAATTTTCAATTGAGTAGAAATATTGGCTCTATGTCAATATCATAGACACAAAAAGTTGAACATTTATGCTATTAATTGTTCAGTATCTTCATATAGCTATGGCATCGCATAATCTATGCGCCATGTTTAATTATTTTCTTTAGAAATTCAGCTATCAGTTTATTTTCATTATCCATATCTTTTACAGAATCAATTGTAGTTTCAGCTCTTCTCGTACAGTCTGGGGAAAAACTCCTGTTTTAATAATATTACACAAATAATCTTAGTATAAAAGTCCGCATCGCCTATATATTCCAGTCATAGTCATCACAAATAGGAATGATTACTATAGACCCATCTTTGCTAATCTTCCATGATTTATCTTTCACTACAATTTCCACCCCTAAGGATAAGTATTCATCAACTAAATCTTCAATAATGTCTAGATCACATTTGGTTTCCCTATATCCACTACTTATTTTTATTCTCTTATATACAGGATCTGTATCCTTTATAAATGATTCGTAGGAACCACCGTTCCCAATAGATACTCCAAACCTATCTTCTTTTATTATAAAACGTATATAACCCTGTTCTTTACTGCTAGGAGCCTCTCCATCTAATAATAATCCAAACAAACAATGCACTCCATATGGCCCTTCGGGTATCATTTCTAGACCTCGTATTGCATTTTTAAAACCAATAATTTGTGTCAAATTTATAACCTTATCTTTCTTTTTCACTATAATTCTTAATAATTTTCGAGCAGTTGCTAAGGCAATATCAATAAAGGCAATATCATCGTCTAACAGAAAAAAGAAACCTATTTCGGACATATTATTTCACTCCCATTAGAATTTCTCGGATTTTCTACAGGTTATGTATTATAGGGATAATTCTTCGAATGATTGATGCTTTTCTATTTGTAAAGTAAACTAAAAAACTGAACTTAAACTAATTTTCGCGATTAGCCTTCAATATCATAATTCATGCTTGTGTACTTTCTATATTTTATCAAATATTGGTATGTTTATCTCGGCTTAATTCTAATTCATTGAATATCCTCTATGCTAAGTGCGGCTCTTAATCTTTTCTACTCTTGCTAATTTCAATGGCGTCTTCTAGAAAGATCAAATCCAGCACTTTTATATCCTTCCTTTACAACAACTAAGAAACTTTGGCTTGATATATTTAAATGAATTCTATCCATAATATTATCAGTCATAATGTAAACCATAGCATTTACAACTTGCCCAATTTCAAGTTCTACAGGTACATCTTCTTTATAGTAAAAACTAGGATAAAATGAATCATACTTTACCATCTGCTACAACAAAGGGTATAATATCACTCTTTTGTTAGTATAGTGACATTATACCCAAACTTTTTGTAATGCTATACATTATTTCCTCTATAAGAGGTCTAAAAAAGTGGCTCTGCTTTTAGTGGTTATCTTTGCTTATTTGGATTCCAGCATATATTTTTGCTCAGCCACTTTATTCCCTAGATTTCCGTAAATAAATCCTGCTATTGCACCAACAACTGCTGGAATAATCCAACCAAGTCCCTTTGAATAAAACGGTAGGCTATTAAGTATATTGACTTTTACTCCAAATTGCCCCATAGCATCTAAGATACTGACAAAAGAAGTACATATCATAGCAAATAAATATACATAGGAGTTTCCCTTAAAAAACTTATTTAAGAGTGCAAGTACCATAAGAACAATTGCCATTGGATATATGGCAGTCAATACAGGAACCGAAAATTTAAGTATTTGTGTCAATCCTACATTAGCAAATATCATGCTTGATACAGAGAGTATCTTTACGAAAGTCTTATATGAAATCTTCGGCATTAACTTTGCAAAGTATTGACTACAGGAGGTTAAAAGTCCTACTGATGTTGTTAAACAAGCAAGAGAAAATATTACTCCTAATAATACTGCTCCTTTTTCTCCAAATAGGTAAAATACAACATTTGTAAGCACTTGAGCTCCATTTTCAGTTACCCCAAATCTCGTCTTTGAGACAGCCCCTAAATATGTAAGCATTCCATATATAATTGACAAGAATAAACCTGCTATTGCTCCTGCCTTTATTGTATTTGACACAAGTTCTTTTTCTTCTGTTACCCCCATTTCTTTTAAAGCAATAGTTATTACAATACCAAAATTAAGGGCTGCTATGGCATCCATTGTCATATATCCCTCTAGAAATCCTTTAAGTAAGGGAAACTGCGCATAATCACCAACGGGTTCTGCAAATTCACCTATTGGTTTAAACAAACTACATATAAATATACTTATTATTAAGATCAATAATGTAGGTGTTAACACTTTCCCAAATCTATCCACTAGTTTTGAAGGTGACATACATAACCAATAAGCTATCCCAAAATACACTAATGTATATACGAATAATGGCAAACTACTTCCGCTTGCTGTATTTGATAAAAAAGGTGAAATTCCCATTTCAAATGCTAAGCTTGCTGCCCTTGGTATACCTAAAAAAGGTCCTATCGATAAATAAATCAAAACTGTAAAAGCAAAGGCAAACTTTGGATGCACACGACTCGCCAATATATGGAGTCCACCAGCTTTAGCAACTACAGCAATTGCAAGTATTGGAAGACCAACAGCTGAAATTAAAAAA
>CALKWW010000080.1 GCA_938003945.1 uncultured Bacillota bacterium
TCTCCTGAGGCATCTATAAATAGTACCTCTCTATCCCGTCTATCTTTTCTAAACACCATAACACATGCAGGAATACCTGTGCCATAGAATAAATTCTCAGGTAGTCCTATAACTGCATCTAAGAGGTTTAAATCTATAATCTCTTTTCTTATCCTGCCTTCACTTCCACCTCTAAATAGTACACCATGGGGAAGTATTACAGCCATTCTACCATCTTCAGCTAGAGAATAGAGCATATGCTGAACAAAAGCATAGTCACCTCTAGACTTTGGTGGTACACCCCATTCAAATCTACCATATGGATCAAGGTTTGGAGTCATCTTAAAGTTTTTATCTCCATTATCGCCTGCAAACCCTATGGACCATTTATCTAGAGAGAAAGGTGGATTTGCCACAACCACTTGAAACTTCATGAGTTTTCCATCTTCTAAATGTAAAGGATTTGATATGGTATCGCGCCATTCTATCCTTGCATCATCTATATTGTGTAGGAACATATTCATCTTACACAGAGAGTGGGTCTGTCCATTTCGTTCCTGCCCATATATTGCAACTTTGTCACTTGAAACTTGTTTTGCCACTCTTATAAGTAGTGACCCAGAGCCACAAGCAGGATCATATATCCTATCGTTCTCCTTCGGCTTTACAAGTCTTGCAAGGAGTTCTGATACCATGGATGGAGTGAAGAATTCTCCTCCCTTTTTGCCTGCGTCACTTGCAAACCTCTCAATCATATATTGATATGAGTTACCTATTATATCTTCCTCATCTCCAACACTAGATGGCCTTAAATCTAGCTTTGCAAAGTCCTCGATTAGAGTCCTTAGCATATCATTTCTCTCTTTTGCCTTGCCAAGGATTGCTTCACTATTGAAGTCTATATTCCTAAATACGCCCCTCAACTTGCCTGCATTTTCATCTTCAATACGTGCTAGTACTTTGTTTATGGTATCGCCAATCTCTGGGTCATTTCGCTTGCTATAGATATAGTCAAATGTGGACTTATCATCTAATATAAATCGCTCTCTAGACATTGCTCTTTTTATCCTCTGTTCATTGCCTTCATATCGCTTGGTATACTCTTCTAGATGCTCTTTATATGTATCGCTCATATACTTCACAAATAGCATTACAAGTACATAATCCTTATATATACTAGAGTCAATCTTGCCTCTAAATGTATCACATGCCTCCCATAGAGTTTGATTAATTCTCTCTTGCGTCACTTTTGTCTCCATTAAAATCCTCCTCTAATCCATTTTAATTAATCTATCTGTTATTCCCTTATATAGTTTTTCTTTCTCATCTTTCAATTCATTTAAAAGACATCGCTCTTTCCAATGAAGGCATTGCACCTTAGCTACTGACATTTGTTTTTTTAAAGGTATCTTCTTTATATCTAAAGAGCTAAGTGTACTCTTATTAGTAGTAAAGATGGCTGTACCTGTCTGTACCCTTATAAGCTCTCGCCTTATGACATCGGAGTTTAAATACCATGACACATATTCTGGAATAAAGCCTTTGTGTTTGTCAAGGCGTATTATTGCAAAATAGGAGGGTACTAAAAGATCTGCCCAGTCCCCGTTAATATAAAGTGCTGTATTAGGTGAGCTAAGTCTCATTAGAATATCTCCTTCTTGGGTGAAGTACTGTTCATCTAGCTCCTCATTGCTCGCAAATGTCTCAAGAGGTGTATTGTTTGGCATCCCATCATCTTCAATATTTTTAAGACTTATTAGTTTATACTCTCTCTTTATTTCATATTCTGTCTCAGCCTTTTTTCTAGATAAAACTAAACCCATCTTTATGTCTGCAATATTTCCAAGTTTCATATCATCCCTCCTTTGTTTGTTGTATATATCATATAACACAAATATGTATTTTGTCAAATGCCATATAGAGCTCGATGTTTTTGAAATAATCCCCTTATATCGAATTTATTCTATTTTTGAGGATACAAACCTAATCATCAACAATAAAAAGTAGACCGGGACGAAGATCAAAAGCAGCCTCTGCAATCAAATTCTCTTCTGATGTCACTTTGATCCGTAAAATATGAGGACCTGGAGCAGGTCGTGTGGGGATAGAAAGGTAAAATTCTGCTAAAATCAACTTCTGTGGACGAATTGCAATCATCAACCGTTTCCCAGGTTCAATGAACCAACCATCTGGTGGAGTGATAGTTAGCCAGGCTTCCAAGCGCTGATCGGTATTATTTTGCAAAATCAAAACAACCTCCGAAAAAGTACCTGGCCGCGAAAAAGGTTTCTCATATTTTAAAAGTGGCTGGATTTTATCAACCATGCCACCCTCTATCGGAGACATCACATATTTTCCTTTTCTGACAGAATGGTGTTGTCTATGATGAGGCATTATTCTTGCTCCTTTCCAGTGCAAGGCAATCTTGTATCGCATTATCTAAAGAAGATAAGATTTTACTTCTCTATGCCTTTATAGTATCAACTAATAAAATTCAAATCAAATTTAATATTCGCATAGCTAGGATAGTACCTATTTGGGATAATGGGTAGCTGTCCAGTGAAAAGGTTTCTCATCGACTGTCTATATTTAGCGAAAGCATCCATTAGGTTGTTGTGTTCACTATCATTGAAACATTCTATATTCTTTAGCAGAGCCCATCGTATTTTAAATACTTCAAATATGCCATTATTTACATGGGAA
>CALKWW010000081.1 GCA_938003945.1 uncultured Bacillota bacterium
TTCACAAGCTCCGTATAGTTACCTCTAAGGGTTCCTACTATGCTTAGCACATCATATAGTGCCCCTTGTAGGTCTTTTGGATCAAAATTTTCAAGGCCGGCGCCGGAATACATCTCCATCGCCTCATCGAGCTTATCTAAAAGCCCCCTGTAGTCGATTATAAAGCCAAAGTCTTTTCCCTCATATAGTCGATTTACCCTAGCTATAGCCTGCAAGAGGGTATGTTCTTTCATAGGTTTATCTACATAGAGTATAGTTGCCCTTGGAGCATCAAAGCCGGTGAGTAGTTTGTCTACCACAATAAGAAGGTCTAGCTCATCCCCATTTACAAACTCGTCTTTAATAGTATCTTCATAGGTCTCCTCATCACCATACCTAGCCATCATCTTATCCCAAAATCTCACTACTATATCCTTAGATGCCTCATCTACCTCACTATAACCCTCCCTCTGATCCGGAGGGGATATTATAACTGCCACATATAAATCCCCTAGTTCTTCGAAGGCCTCTAAATATCTTATGGCTTCTATCTTACTATTTGTGGCCAGCATGGCCTTAAACTGAGAGCCCTGGGTCTTATAGTTTGTCATAAAATGCTTATTTATATCAAAGGCTATTACCTTAATACGCTGATCCGAAGATGCAATTCTCTCGAATTGGCTCCACTTTCTCATTACCTCTTCCTTTTGCTTGTCATTTAGCCCTCTAGTTATCATCTCCAGCCTATTGTCTATAGCCTTTTTATTTATATCCTGCTCCACCATCTTGCCCTCATATAATAGGGGCACAATGGTCTTATCCCTAACACCATCAGCTATGGTATAAGTGTGAATAAGGCCTCCAAATTTTTGCATGGTGTTCTTCTCTTTTTTCATTAGTGGCGTTCCCGTAAACCCTAGATAGCAGGCATTTGGAAATACCTTCTTCATCTTTATATGAAGTTCTCCATATTGGGTTCTATGGGACTCATCCACTAGTATAAATATATCCTTAGATTTTACGGGTCTTTGGCTATCAGATGCTATATGGAACTTATGAACAAGAGACGTTATTATATCCGCCCTATCGTCATTTATGAGCTCAACAAGGTGTTTTCCAGATGTGGCTCTATGGGCTTTAAGCCTTGTATGGTTAAAGGTCTCGTGTATTTGTTTGTCTAGATTTACTCGATCTGTAATTACCACAACCTTTGGACTTAAATCCCTAAGCTCTGATAGGATATACTTTGATAGCATCACCATAGTAAGGGACTTTCCAGAACCTTGAGTATGCCAGATAACGCCACTTTGTCTATTACCATCAGAATCTCTCTCGCTTATAGTATCTATTATCTCTTTTACGGCAAAATATTGTTGGTATCTGGCTATCTTTTTTACGTTCTTATCAAATATAATAAAGTACTCAGTCAGTTCTAGTAGCCTCTCTGGATGAAATAAAGAGATTATATTCTTATCTTGATTAGTTGGCAACCTATCAAGAACCGCCTTACTTAGATTCGTCTGTAGCCATCCCTCATCCTCTTCCCTCCATATAGACCAAAACCTCTTAGGCGTATGACAGGTAGCATACTTTGTCTCATTTTTATTGGTGGACATAAGCACCTGTGTATATTTAAATAGCTGTGGTATATGGGTCTCCTTTTGGTTTCTGAGCATTTGGCTAATTCCCTGGTCCATATTTATAGATGCCCTCTTACACTCAATTACTCCAAAGGGAATGCCATTTACAAAGAGGACAATATCTGGTCTTATAGTGCCCTGTCCATCTTCTCTTTCCACTGTAAATTCCTCTACAATATGAAAGACATTGTTCTCTATATTATGCCAATCTATATATTGAATTGTAAATGATTTTATAGAGCCGTCTGGTAAAAACTCGGGATAGCTCCGGCCAAGCATAAGAGAGTCATATATTTTCTCATTAGTCTTCACCAGTCCATCGGTTAGGGGCTCATCTAAATCCTCTATGGCCTTTTCTATGTTCTTCTCACTGAATTTATATGTGTCGCCTCTGTACTCATAGGAGTTTAACTT
>CALKWW010000082.1 GCA_938003945.1 uncultured Bacillota bacterium
CTTTAGTTTCTTTTGTAACCATCTTATACCTCTCACCCATAATTACGTTAAGTACAGACTGAGTCCCCACTATCTGACTAGTTGGTGTTACAAGTGGTGGATATCCAAGATCCTTTCTAACCTTGGGAACTTCCTTTAATACTTCCTCATACTTATCTAGCTTATCTTGCTGCTTCAATTGGGATACTAGATTAGATAGCATACCTCCTGGTACCTGATAAACCAAAGTATTTACATCTACGGATAGTACCTTGGGATCCATAAGCCCACTTTCAATATATTTCTCTCTGAGGGGCTTAAAATAGTCCGCTATCTCCGTTAGAAGTTCCAAATCATAACCAGTATCATATTCACTTTCCCTCAAAGTCGCCACAAGGGGCTCTGTAGGAGGCTGTGATGTCCCCATAGCCATTGGTGATATTGCACAGTCTACCACATCTACGCCTGCCTCTATAGCTTTTAAATAAGTCATAGAAGCAACACCACTTGTATAATGGGAATGAAGTTGTATCGGTACCTTTATCTCCTTCTTCATTTCAGTTATCAATTCATATGCATAATATGGAGTTAAAAGACCTGCCATGTCCTTCAAGCAGATAGAATCTGCGCCCATATCCTCTAATTGTTTTGCTGTCTTTACATAGTGCTCAGTATCATGAATAGGACTGATTGTATAGACAACAGTGGCCTGGGCATGCGCTCCTGCTTTTATAGTAGCATCTAGAGCACACTCAATATTTCGCACATCATTCAATGCGTCAAATATTCTTATAATATCTATTCCATTATCCACTGCACAATTGACAAATTCCCTCACTACATCATCAGGATAATGTTTATAGCCTAAAATATTTTGGCCCCTAAGTAACATCTGGAGCTTAGTATTTTTTGCTGCTTTTCTTATCTTTCTTAGTCTTTCCCATGGATCCTCATTTAAAAATCTGAGGCAAGAATCAAAAGTTGCCCCTCCCCATGCTTCAAGGGAATAATATCCTACCTGATCTAGCAATTCTATAATGGGCAACATCTCGTCAGTAGTCATACGAGTTGCAATTAGAGACTGATGAGCATCCCTAAGAGCAGTTTCGGTTATTTGTACCTTTGCCATATAGCATCCTCCTATTTTTATCTACACTTTTATAAAACATTTACTCTATAGTTGTTAACATTTGGCCATTTCTTACCCGAACATTGAAAGAAATACACCAGCTACAATCGCCGAACCAATGACGCCTGCTACGTTAGGCCCCATGGCATGCATGAGAAGAAAGTTTTCAGGGTTTTCCTTCTGACCAACCACTTGTGCAACACGAGCTGCCATAGGTACTGCAGACACTCCTGCCGATCCTATTAAGGGGTTCACCTTTCCTCCTGATAATTTATACATAAGTTTTCCAAGTAAAAGTCCCCCAATTGTACCACTCGCAAATGCAATGAGTCCTAGTGCAATTATTTTTAGAGTCTCAGGCGTTAAAAAGTTTTCAGCATTTGCAGTAGCTCCAACTGTCAACCCTAAAAATATTGTAACAATATTAGTAAGCTCATTTTGAGCTGTCTGACTCAATCTATCCACTACCAAACTCTCTCTAAACAGGTTTCCTAGCATAAGCATGCCAAGCAAGGGTCCCGCAGACGGAACTAGCATAGAACCTATTATAGTAACAGCAATCGGAAATATTATCTTTTCAAGCTTTGAAACAGGTCTAAGCTGTTTCATCACTACTGAACGCTCTTCTTTTGTGGTAAGTGCCATCATTATTGGAGGCTGTATAATTGGAATGAGCGCCATGTAAGAATAAGCTGCAACAGCAATAGGGCCTAGAAGTTCAGGCTTTAACTGTGAAGTTACCAGTATGGCAGTGGGACCATCAGCACCACCTATAATTCCTATGGCAGCAGCTGCTTTCTCGTCAAACCCAAATAATAGGGACAATAGAAAAGCCACAAATATTCCAAATTGAGCAGCTCCACCTAAGAGCAAGCTCTTGGGATTGGCAATTAAGGGACCAAAGTCAGTCATAGCACCTATCCCAAGGAATATAAGTGGAGGATATATACCCTTTTTAACACCTTGATAGATATAATAGAATAACCCACCTATCTTGCCATCTTCAGGTTCTGCCATAAGCCCTGTAAGAGGCAAATTAGCAAGTAACATTCCAAATGCTATGGGCAAGAGAAGTAGTGGTTCGTATTCTTTTTTAATTGCGAGATATATAAGTATGCAGGCAATTAAAATCATTATTCCTTGCTGCCATGTTATATTAAAAAAACCAGTATCTTTAACAAAAGCTATTAATACATCTGAAAATGATCTTGTCATTTAATTAAACCCCTTCCCTCCTACTATACCTACTCAATTGAAAATAATAGATCACCGGCATTTACTGATGAACCTTTAGATGTGTTGATTGATGCTATTTTACCATCTTTCGGTGACATTATTTCATTTTCCATTTTCATCGCTTCAAGGATGCATAAAACCTGCCCTCGTTCAACTGTATCTCCTTCGTTTACGTTTATATCCAGTATTGTACCAGGCATAGGAGCCTTCACAGAAGTAGCTCCTGCAGGGACTTTCTTGGTAGCTCCTCCTGAGTTGGAATTGTTTCCTGCTTTTGAAGGGGCCGGTTTACTTGGGCTATTTTCCTGTTGCCCCACAGGTTCTACCTGAGTATTATTGTCATTAGACGAGGCTACTCCATCCGTAACCTCTTCTACTTCAACTTCATAAGAATCACCGTTAACTGTTACTATGAATTTTTTCATGTTTTTTCCTCCTATCTTTAATACAAGCATTTATCAAACAATATTTTAATTTTCACATTATTAGGATCTGCATCTCCTAACATTATAGAGAAGATTTATCTACGATTTAACAGCTGTTCTCTTCTACCTGCTTGATTCCATTTTGGAGTACTTGCAGGTATTTGTCTGATACTTTTTATTTTAAATGGTTGCTCACCATCATCAAGCATTACTGCTATAGCTGCACTAATTACAGCTACCAATTCATTATCTGATGTCTGAATATTGTCATCAATATTCTCGTTTAACACAGTTTCATCAGATTTGTCAGTAACCTCCCTTGTAGTGGATTCTTTACCTCCATTTACAAGTTTGTTTATTAAATTCACTACCAATATCAGCAGTCCAAGAGCAATAAGTGTTATACCCAAACCAAGGATCAATACCTGCAGACCTTCTCCTAGTTTTGTTCCTATATTCATGTCTTTCACCTCTCATACTAGCAAATATTATACAGGGAAATTACCATGTTTCTTGGCAGGTCTGTTTTCCCTCTTACCTTCAAGAACTTGTAGTGCACCTATTAGGTAAGCCCTTGTGGCCTGTGGTTCTATTACATCATCTATATATCCACGGGCAGCGGCTATATAGGGATTGGCAAATTTCTCTCTGTATTCATCTATCTTTTGTTGCCTGAATTCTATTGGATCATCGGCAGCTTGTATCTCTTTTCTGAATATGATATTGGCTGCTCCATCTGGACCCATAACTGCTATTTCAGATGTAGGCCATGCATATACCCTATCTGCACCTAGATGTCGACTACTCATCGCAATATATGCGCCACCATAAGCTTTGCGTAATATGACATTTAGCTTTGGTACAGTAGCCTCTGAATATGCATATAATAACTTTGCCCCATGTCTTATAATGCCACCATGTTCTTGATCTACTCCTGGCAGATAGCCTGGAACATCAGTAAATGTCACAAGTGGAATGTTAAACGCATCACAGAATCTTATGAATCTAGCAGCCTTATCGGACGCATCTATATCAAGGCATCCTGCTTTATATTTAGGTTGATTGGCCACTATACCCACTGATCTGCCATTCAATCTAGCAAATCCAATTACTATATTAGGCGCAAATGATGGTTGAATCTCAAAAAAATCACCGTTGTCAATTACCCGTGTTATTATATCCTTTACATCGTATGATTTATTAGGATTGTCGGGTATTATCTGATTTAAATCAGATGACAATCGGTTGGGATCATCGTCTTGCTCCATAACTGGAGGATCTTCTAAATTGTTTTGTGGGATAAAACTTAAAAGTTTCCTAATTGTTTGGAAACATTCATCCTCTGAATCGCTGGCAAAATGGGCAACTCCACTCTTTTCACTGTGGGCAGCTGCACCACCTAACTCATCAGCACTAACTTCTTCACCTGTAACTGCTTGTATAACCTGTGGTCCTGTTATAAACATCTTGCTTATGTCATCTACCATAAACACAAAATCTGTTAGAGCAGGTGAATATACTGCACCACCGGCACAAGGACCAAGTATGACAGAAATTTGTGGTATAACACCCGATGCTAATGTATTTCGAAAGAAAATTTCCCCATAGCCTCCAAGTGCATCTATTCCCTCCTGTATCCTAGCACCACCTGAGTCATTGATGCATATAAGTGGACAACCCATCTTCACTGCCTCGTCTATGACTTTGGTGATCTTTTTTGAATGCATCTCACCGAGGGAACCGCCAATAACAGTGAAATCTTGGGAATAGATATATACTGGTCTTCCGTCTATTGTTCCATATCCGGTCACCACTCCCTCACCAGCAGCTTCCACCTTATCCATTCCAAACTCAACTGAACGATGTTTTACAAATATGTCAGTTTCGATAAAACTATCAGCATCTAGTAGTTTTTCTATTCTTTCCCTTGCGGTCAATTTACCACTATCGTGCTGTTTTTTTATTCTATCTTCGCCTCCACCTTTGTAGATTTTTTCTTTTGCTGCTTTCATTTGATCAATCTTTCTGCTACTCATACGAAAACCTCCAGACTTAAATATGCTTATATAACTTCTATTTTATAAAAATAAAACAACTCTACCCCTGTTTCTAAGAGTTCTACATAAATCCCATTATTCCTGCCTAAAAAAATAAATATTTAATTTATTTTTGGCTATACTATAATTATTCAAGTTTAATGTTAAAATATTAAATTGTAAACTTTAATATTGCATTGTTTTATCGCCGATATTGATGGGGTTCTCCATATATTCAAAATTTTCAGGCTATATAGACTTGATATTCGATGGATACATCAGTTAGTCTTGTATTAACAAGATGGGCTACAACTTTTTTTGTTAAAAAACTTCTTTAAATCTATATACAAGACTCGGTCTTGGACAATATCAGCTTTTATACTATCTCCTAAAATCAAATTTAGATTTAAAGCATGCCTGTCAAATCTTTTAAAGCCAATATTTGTATATATGTCCTTATCTTCTGTTGACTTAGTAAACAACATTTTTACTCCATCTAATTCTAATGCATGCATTGAAGATCTTATTAGGCCATCTCTATATAGGTCATTATCGTCTTTACCCTTTATTCTGAGCTCTTGTATCATTGCTCCGTCCCCATCTATATAACCAGTTATACCTCCTTTTAAACAACCATCAATATCCATAACTACACCAAACTTTTTGCCCACTGGCTTCACTGTCAACAATGCTCTTAATTCCATATCCTCATATATCGAGGTAATATCGTGTAGTGATAACTTTCTGAACATAAACATAGTACTTCAAGCCCTTCAAATATTATTTTTTAAACTGCTGATCTCCTCATCCGTTAAATGTCTCCATTCACCAGGCTGTAAATGGCCTAGTGCAATATTTGCAATTCTAATCCTTTGTAATAATATAACACTATGACCTATAAAGTCAAACATCTTTCTTATCTGTCTATTTCGTCCCTCCTTTAAAATAACCATAAAAGTAGATGTATTCTCGCATTGTTTTATGAGTTCTATAGTAGCTGGCCTGGTTCTTCGCCCTTCTAAAAATATTCCTCTTCGCAGCTTATTAATATCATCCACGGCAGGCAACCCCTTTACCTGCACATTATACTCCTTAGAAATATCAAACTTAGGATGCGTTAGCTTATAGGCCAGATCACCGTCATTAGTAAGCAATATAAGCCCTTCACTTTCGTAGTCAAGCCTGCCTACAGGATATAATCTTCCAAATTCTCCATCAATAAGATCTATTACTGTAGGACGGCCAAATTGGTCTCGGGCTGAACTTATATAACCTATAGGTTTATTCAAAGCAATATATGTCTTTTCATACTCAAGCTCTATAAGCTTGCCATTGACTTTTACAATATCTTCTCTAGGATCAATTTTCACCCCCATATCAGTTACGATATTACCATTTACACTCACCCATCCCCCTGCAATAATATCTTCACATTTTCTTCTAGACGCCACACCGCAATGTGCCATATATTTTTGCAATCTCATAATACATTGTCACCCTTTTTATTCAAATAGTCTCCTTATAGAGGCTCCAAAAGGCCTAGTAGGTACATATGACTTGGAAATCAAAGGAATCTCTCTTATATTTTCATTGTCTATACTTATTATTATATTACCATAAATTCTCCCTTTTTTTACTGGTGACTCTAAAATATCTGGGGCCTCAATTTTAACATGCAAATTGTTATACTCATCATCGGTTAGAGCCACATTATAGTCATCAGATGGGTAAAGTTGAACCTGTTGTCGTATACCATTATCTATTGGAACCGATATTACAGAAGCTGAACTGTCAATTATTCGCCTATTCTTATACATACTAAATCCATACTCTAAAATGGCACTACTCTCCTCAAACATGGGACCACAATTGAGCACAACCAATATAAGTTGCAGTTCATCTCTCTTTGCTGCCGACACCAGACACCTACCTGCCCGTTTAGTAAAGCCTGTCTTCACACCATTTGCCCCTTCAAGGCTCCACAATAGTTTATTTTTGTTTTTAAGCACCCTGTTCCATTGGCTTCCTTCCCAAGGTATTTCTTTATATTTAGTTGAAACAATTTCTTCGAAATCATCATTTTTTAAAGCATAGGCGGTAATCTTAGCAAGATCATATGCAGTAGTATAGTGATTGTCCGAATGGAGGCCATGAGGATTTTCAAAGTTAGTATTATATGCACCTATGCGTCTAGCTGTTGCATTCATAAGCGATACAAATCTCTCTATAGAACCTCCACCCACCTCATGCGCTATAGCCGTAGCAGCATCATTGCCTGATTTTAACATAAGTCCATATAATAGCTCCTCAAGACTAAGTCGTTCACCTGCAGTGAGATATATGGACGAACCTTCGATTCCCTGGGCAATCTTCGGTACGGTCACTGCTGTGTCTATATTTCCGCTTTCAATGGCTACCAAAGCAGTCATTATCTTGGTTGTACTAGCCATAGGAAGTCTTTCATCTGTGTTTTTTCCCCACAATACTCTGTAGCTATTGCCATCTATGAGTACTGCCGATTGAGCACTTGTCTGAGGATAGTCAATGGTGGCATAGACTTCACATATAGGACACAATATCATCAATACACATAAAATAAAAATTTTACTTGTTTTCATATTCATACTCCTTAGTCTCTCAAGTTTATTTCCTTACAATAGATTTTTAGTATCTATTTCAAAAAAGGCGGCAAAAGCCGCCTTTTTATTTTGTCTGATCAGCCAACTCCATAGTTTCATCTATCTCATTGCCATATATATCTTCGAATATTCTAGGAATCATATCCACTATTCTATCTAACGGTGTATTGAAATTTATTGGTAACAATTTTATCTTATTTTTCCCAACGACTAGAAATGCCATGGGGCTTACCGTAACTCCTGCCCCACTACCACCTGCAAAAGGAAGCTTTTCTTCTGGATGTTGGGATGCATTTCCCTCACCTTTGTATTCGCCCCCTCCTGCAACAAAACCAAAAGATACACGGGATATAGGTATTATGACGCTGCCATCGGCTGTCTCTACCGCATCTCCTACTATTGTGTTGACATCTATCATATCCTTTATATTTTCCATAGTAGTCTTCATTATATTCTCTATTGGATGTTGATCTGCCACCTATTTTTCACCGCCTTTATTATATTACTGGATATAGCCCTTATTGCTATGTTAATAATATAGCCTGTTCTCATCCACATTATGCAATCTATGTCTATGTCAATATGGCTTTTATTGTAAATTGGGCATACTTCTCTCTCTATGGATTCTATTGTCATATTGTTGCGTATGTATTGTACTAATAATTCAGATATCATAATAAATGCACCGCAGATAATGGCAGTGATTCCGGCTTCATTTAAACCTATATGAGCCTTTATACGCAATTTCTCTATTCTCGACCGAGAAATAATATGACTTACAATTCTAGGATATCTGATTTCCATATCTTTTATATTTAGCTTATATTTTTTTACCTTTTTTAAAGAAAAAAGCTCCAGGTGTTTGGAACTTAACGGGATTTTTATTTTATAGATATGTCTCTTTTTAAAAAAACCAAAACCAATATATACCTGTTTTAGGCTAGAATTGATCTCTATTCTAATCTCCGCATATACAGGTAGAAAAAAGCATAATACAAATAATAATATCATGATGAAAGCCACCATCGAGATAAGCACCCCGTATTTATCAATTTTTTCTAGTCTCTCTCATATATTGGGGTTTTATTCATCTTTGTCTAAATCTAATGGTGGTAATTCATCAAGTGATGATAGACCAAAATATTTTAGAAATAACTCCGTCGTTCCATATAATATGGGACGACCCGGCGCATCTAACCTATCCACTTCCCTTATCAAGCCCTTATCAAGGAGAGTACCCAGTAAATTATCGCATTTGACACCCCTTATGACTTCAATGTCCATTCTAGTTGTAGGTTGCTTATATGCAATAATTGCTAGAGTCTCCAAGGCGGCCTTGGATAATCTCTCCCTCTGTCTTGGCTCTATAAACCTATGTACATATTTTGCATATTGGGAACGTGTAGCCATCTGATATGTATCATTTACCTTCATTATTTGAAGTCCCCTACGCTCAAAATCAAAACAATTTATCATATTGTTCATGAGCTTTTTAGCTGCAGACCGGGAGATATCTAGCGTTTTTGCTATTTCCCCTAACGTCACAGGCTCTCCTGATACAAATAGTATATTTTCAACTATTGCCATCATTTCTCTCTCTTCCAAAGTACATTATCCCCTTTTTGTTATTATAATGTCATCAAATAACTTTTCCTGATAAAGCTCTACCTGATTTATCTTTATCATCTCTAGTAATGCTAAAAATGTTATAATGACATCCATTTTACTATACTGCTCTTCAAATAGAGTAAAGAAACTCAATTTATCTCTACTGTCAAGTAACCGTTTAAGCTGATAGCTTCGTTCTTCCACTGTAACTGTATCTAGCTTTACCACGTGTTCCCTCTTTTCAGCTAAGCGGCGCTCTTCTCTTGAAGACAGGACTTTTTCTAGAGCCACCAATAGATCGTCTTTTGTAAGACCATATAACAAATTATCTTCAATACCTTCTAAATCGATATCCTCAGGCTCTTTATAATATACATTACTATACGTAACTTCCCGTTTTTTAAGCTTTTCACCTACTTCTTTATACTGCTTATATTTTATTAATTTTTGTATAAGTTTCTCCTGAGAATCTATCTCGTCCACTTCCTCCTCATCATCTCGAGAACTCTTTTTTCGTGGTACTAAATTACATGACTTAATATATAGCAAGGTAGAAGCCATTACAAGAAATTCACTAGCTATCTCTATATCAAATTTCTTCATCTCACCTAAATAGTCTAGATATTGTTGAGTTATATCAGATATTGAAATATCCTTAATATCCATTTTTGCTTTTGATATTAGATGTAGCAAAAGGTCTAGAGGCCCTTCAAATACATCAAGTTTAACTGTATAAGCCATAGATAAACATCCTTTTACCAATATGGTATTATAGATTCCTTTATAATCCAAAAATATTATAACATAAAAAGTGTGCCTAGGCACACTTTGAAAATAAACTCAATCCCTCTTTAACCACCTACCTACTATCTTGTTAAATATGTCAAACAAGTTAGCAGTTTTTATATCTTCGGCCGCCACTATATCTACCTCTCCGATTGTATCATCTAGATGTATGACTTTTACACTGCCAATCTTCTCTCCTTTTTCAATGGGTGCACAAAGTACATCAGGTATATCCAATACAAATTTAAAATCTTGGGGTGTATCTCTTTTCAATAAAACAGAAAAATCGCTTGCTACTACTCCTTTAATCTTATCGGTTTTTCCACCGGTAACTCGTATTTGTTCCATCTCTTCCAATTCCTGATCTTTTGTAAATAATTTAATTGAATCATAATTGGCAAACCCATAATCTAGTAATTTGCTAGCTTCCCCAAATCGCACTTTAGATGTGGGGCCAGATAGTATTATTGAAATAAGTCTTAGGTTATTCCTTTTTGCAGTTGCCGATATACAATGCATTGCCTCTTTTGTATATCCTGTTTTAATTCCATCGCAGCCTTCATAGAATCTTACAAGATTATTTGTGTTTTTGAGCATTGTCTGACCATCCCTCATGTCATCAAGCCAAATACTACTCCATTTAAAAAACAAGGGTTTTCTTATAAGTTCCCTTGACATTATCGCCACATCTCGAGCCGTAGAATAATGGTTTTCATCAGGTAATCCTGTGCAATTTGTAAAAATGGTATCTTCCATTCCCAATTCCTTTGCCTTTTGATTCATCTTCTGCACAAATCCTTCATGTGAACCACTTAACTTCTCAGCAATGGCCACACTTGCATCATTTCCCGAAGCAATAATTATAGCCTTCAATATTGTTGATACAGGAAAAATTTCTCCTTCCTCTAAAAATGCTGTAGAACCACCCATGCTCTGGGCATAAGCACTTACATATACATCATCATTTTCCGATATCAACCCTTTTTCTATACTCTCTAGAACCAAGAGTATTGTCATTATCTTAGTCACACTTGCAATTGGAAGTTTTTCATCGGCATTTTTCTCATATATTATTTGGCCACTGTCAAAATCTAGTAGTAGTGCCGATTTTGATTCAATGTCAAAAGGCAACTCCTGTGATGCAAAAACTATATTTGAGTTAATACCAATACATAAAATTGATATAAAACATATTAGCCTTACTACATTTTTACTCAAATAATATCCCTCCCAGTTTATTAGTTGTATGATTATGTTTTCCAACTGAAAGGGATGTTATTCTCTCAAAGCTGTTTAACAAAGCCTATTATTAAATCTTTAAGTGAATCCGTTGCCTTATCTGCCGTATGAACCACATCTCTATGGGACAACGACTTATCCAAAACACCTGCAGCCATATTGGTTATACATGATATCCCAACTACCTCCATACCACAATGAACCGCTGAAATTACTTCAGGTACGGTAGACATTCCAACTGCATCAGCTCCAATAAACCTGAGCATTTTTATCTCAGCAGGTGTTTCATAGCTTGGGCCCAGCATTATAGCATATACTCCTTCATGTATGGGAATATCTAATTCTAAAGCCACAGAAGATAGTATTTTACGTAGCTTGGGCTCATAGGCATTGGTCATATCAGGAAAACGCGGCCCTAAACGTTCATCATTTTTTCCCCTAAGGGGATTTATACCACTTAAATTTATATGATCCCTTATAATCATCAAATCTCCCGGTTTAAATTCAGGATTTATTCCGCCTGCGGCGTTGGTGATAATTAATGTCTCTACCCCCAGTTTTGCCATAACTCGCACTGGCAATGCTATTTGATCAGGTCTATAGCCTTCGTAGTAATGGAAACGTCCTTGCATAGCTATAATATCCTTATCTGCCAGTCGTCCTATCACAAACCTACCTTCATGGCCCCTTACAGTTGATACAGGGAAATGGGGAATACTTTTATATTCTATTACAGTAGAATTGGTCATTAAATCAGCTAGTTCTCCCAATCCTGAACCTAGTATAAGTCCTATCTTGGGAGTTATAGCTATTCTCTTTTCTATATACTTAGCTGCCAAATTATACATAGTACCACCATATCTTTCTAAAAGAATAATATTTAGCTCGTATATGTGGATAATCATTTATAAAATTATTCAAATTTATAGAGTAATATTTACAGTATTAAAATTGAATAATTATAACTAGAGTTAAATGTATCAGAGCATGCCACTTTATACGCCTATTACTGCCATCCATTAATTCTTGAAACTATGGACAGGGGCAGGAATTCTTCCTCCTCTACTTACAAATTCATCACTTGCAAATTTACTTACATCCATAACAGGTGCTCTGCCTAAAAGGCCACCGAATTCTACCTTATCGCCAGCTTTTTTACCCGGCGCCGGAATTATTCTCACAGCAGTAGTCTTATTATTTATGACTCCAATGGCAGCTTCATCTGCTATAATAGCAGATATAGTCTGTGCTGATGTATTACCTGGTATGGCTATCATGTCCAACCCAACAGAACATACACAAGTCATTGCCTCTAATTTTTGTAAGTTGAGGGAGCCTTTGTTCACCGCTTCAATCATACCCTCATCCTCGCTTACAGGTATAAAGGCTCCACTTAAACCTCCCACATGAGATGATGCCATTATACCACCTTTCTTTACGGCATCATTCAACAGTGCAAGTGCAGCTGTCGTTCCTGGAGCACCACAACTTTCAATACCCATCTCCTCTAAAATTCGAGCTACACTATCTCCTACATCAGGGGTAGGAGCAAGGGATAGATCTACAATTCCAAATGGTACATCAAGCCTTTTAGCTGCTTCATTTGCTACTAATTGTCCCATTCGAGTAATTTTAAAAGCCGTTTTCTTTATTGTCTCAGATACCACATCAAAACTCTCGCCCTTCACACTCTCTAATGCCGTTTTCACTGTGCCCGGACCACTTATGCCCACATTTATTGCACATTCTGGTTCCCCAACACCATGAAAGGCCCCAGCCATAAAAGGATTATCCTCTGGAGCATTGGCAAACACTACTAATTTAGCACATCCAAGGCCATCCCTATCGGCAGTAAGCTGTGCTGTTTCCCTTATCACTTCACCCATTTGCTTTACTGCATCCATATTAATGCCAGATTTAGTAGTAGCCACATTGACAGATGAACATACCTTTTCCGTGATATCTAAAGCTTCTGGTATAGATTCTATTAGATTGATATCTCCCTTAGTATATCCCTTGTGGACTAATGCAGAAAACCCTCCTATAAAATTAACTCCTACTGTGTTGGCAGCCCTATCTAATGTCTGTGCAAACTTAACATAGTCTGTCTCATCAGCGGAAGCAGCTATAAGCGATATGGGCGTCACAGCTATCCGTTTATTAATTATGGGAATACCATATTCTAAGGAAATCTCTTCTCCTACTCTCACCAAATCTTCAGCATAATATGTAATCTTATCATAGATCTTCTGACAGGCAATATCCATATCACTATGACAACAATCTAGAAGGGATATTCCCATGGTAATAGTTCGTATGTCTAATTTCTGTTTTTCTATCATTTGTACTGTTTCCAAAATTTCAAAAGGATTGATCATATATAACACCTCTTATATCCTATGCATCGACTTAAATACATCTTCTTGCTGGATTAATATAGAAACTCCCAGTTCGGAGCCTAATAATTCCAATTCCCTTGCAAGTTTTGCAAAGGAAATATCCATAACCTCTAAATCCACAAACATCATCATGGTAAAATATCCTTGAAGAATAGTTTGACTAATATCAAGTATATTTACACCGTGCTTGGCCAGTTTAGTGCTTATTTTTGATATAATACCTATTTTATCTTTGCCTATAACTGTAACAATAGCTTTCATTATACACAGCCTCCTGTTTCTGTCTATTGCAAATTTACTCGCACTTTCTAGGTATTCTAATATTACCTCTTAAATCAAAGGATATTGATTTATTAACATATGTCCTATTCTATATTATATTTATGAATAATACAATATATCTAGTTCTTGATTTCTGCACTTTTTTCGAAGTTATTTAAATAGCTACATATTTTACTCCCTAGTTGTAAGATAGCTAATAAAATATCACAAAAGTATATGCAAGTTCATCTACCCTGTATATGGATAGATATTTTTGGTATTAAAAAGACACATGAAAATACTCAAGCTTAATGCTTAAGGATTAAGCTTGAGTATTTATAAAGTCATAGGTTGTAATAGAAAGCAAGATAATAGGTAATACAATAATACAGGTAGAAAAATTTATAGACTCATAGGTTGTAATAGAAAGTATATATTTTAAAGGTAGGTAAAATTGAACTTGAATAATTATAAACTCAAAGGCCTAGTAATCAGTTTAAAACTAAATTTATTAACATATTGCATGTATGTAAAAAGGGACATCAAATTCTAAAAGACACGAAATGTCGATCAACTTAAAACACTTGAAAATAATTTTAAAAAAAATGGTGCAATAAACATCTCATATAAAATTCCCACTAGCATTATGCAAGTAAATAAAAGTATCTTTAATGTATATGAGGTCATCTCCCTTTTCATATTTTGGCTAGAGACAGCTTCTTTTCGTCTTTTATATTTCTCAATAGCATTTTCCAAGGCGATTATTACGACCATAGTTATACAGGGAATATATATAATATTTTGCGGAATAACACACAATAACGCAAATAAAAACCCTCTAAATCCATAGAGAGAAACTAAAAATCCAGTTGTAAAGCCTATCAAAAAACCCTTAATACCAAAAGCTAAAATTATACAGGGAATACCTAGATACGATAGACCGAAAAACCAGGTTATTAATGAAAAACCACAATAGTGCTGTAGCCCTTCATACAATATTGCCTTTCTATCTATACCAAAATTCATATTATTTGATGCACTAGCTATAGAGCCATTTATATAGTCAGCTAGTCCCCCTTTTTGATTTGGTGAGATAGCATTTATAGTAAAAGCTCCACTGGTCACACCTGTTAAAAATACAAATAATGTAATACTATAGAGCACCATATGTCTCTTAAAATGAATCTGGAAGAAAAACTTTATGCGTTCCAACAAATAAATCCCCTCATCTCCTGAGTAACTTCTAAGAGATATTATGCAATCAAAAAGGGATTTATTACCTCATAGCATTAAAAACTCTATCTTTATATATTGCCACCTTTAATTCTAAGCTTGTCAGCCACCATTGCTATGAACTCTCCATTTGTAGGCTTGCCCTTTTGTTCATGAACTGTATATCCGAATAACTTGTTTATTGTCTCAATCCGACCTCTACTCCAAGCCACTTCAATAGCATGTCTAATAGCTCTTTCCACCCTACTAGCAGTTGTATCGTATTTTTCTGCAATATTGGGGTACAATTCCTTGGTTATAGCATTTAAAAGCCCCATATTCTGAACAACCATCATAATTGCCTCTCTTAAATATTGATACCCCTTTATGTGAGCCGGAATGCCAATTTCGTGCATTATAAACGTTACATCTGCCTCTAATGAATTGTTCCTATCTACATTGTCATAGCTTACATAATTTGGGTAGATCCCCGATTTCCAATCACTATACTCTTGTTCATCTCGTATGCATTCGCGTATACGCATTATAAATGTCTCCATATTGAACGGCTTTACCATATAGTAGTCGGCTCCTAATAACATTGCCTTCTGGGTTATTTTATCTTGCCCTACAGCAGATAACACTATTACTTTAGGTTCACTATCTAAGTCCAAGTCTTTAAGCCTCTCGAGAACACCTAAGCCATCTAGCTGAGGCATTATAATATCCAAAATCACTACATCGGACTGAATCTTGGCTATCATATCTACTGCCTCTAATCCGTCATTTGCAATCCCTACAACTTGCATATCTTCTTGTTTATCTATATATTCTACAATAATGTCACAAAACTCCCTATTATCATCTGCCACTAAAACCTTTATTTTGCTGTCCAAACCATCTACCCCCTTAGTTAATAGGTGCTGTATGGATAACACCACCAAAACTAAAAATAAATTAATGCTCTTCCCATACATTTAGTCAGACTGAAATTATTATTAAACACCTTCGTAAAATTCCTACGTAACCTATTCGTCAGAGATTTAAAATATCCTGCAAAATTAGGAAAAAAGTAACTAACTATTCAGCAATTTTCTCTATCTCCCCTAGCATCCATTCAATAAAAATGCCATATCCTTTTTTAGGGTCGTTTACGAATACATGAGTTACAGCCCCAATAACTTTTCCATCCTGTATTATAGGACTGCCACTCATACCTTGGACTATACCCCCTGTCTGTTTAAGTAGTTCCGGATCCGTTATTTCGATTATCATTCCCTTTGAGTGGGGATAATTCTGTTTATTTATCTTTATAATATTGACTGTATATGCTTTTATTCCCTCATTGTCTATAGTAGACAATATCTCAGCTTCTCCAAGTTTTACATCTGATTGTCTACAAATGGGCAACATTTCCCTTTGTTCAAAATGTCGTGTATCACCATATAGCTTGCCAAACAAACCGTAGGGAGTATTCTTCTTTATAATTCCTATCTTTTTCTGATCTTCAGAAAAGATTCCCTTTATCTCTCCAGGTTGTCCCTTTCTACCTTCGACAATATCAACTATCTTAGCCTGCATTATTTCACCGTCTTTTACAGATAATAGTGCGCCTGTATCCACATCTGTTATAGCATGTCCCAATGCTGCAAATATATTGTTCTCCGGATTTACAAAAGTGAGCGTTCCTACACCAGCCGTACTATCTCTTACCCAAAGTCCCAATCTCAATTTGCCATCGTTTGAATTTTTTATAGGTCTTATATATCGCTGAAGAAGCATATTCCCTCGTTTTATTTCTAGCTCTAATTCTTTCCCGTCTAGGTTCTCTATCAATATGGAAAGATGATCAACATTTTTTATCACAATTCCATTCACTTTTTCAATTATATCTCCAGGTCTCAAATCTGCATCTGTAGCTGGACATTGATTGATACCGTTTTCATCTATTATTTCTGAAATGCCAACTATGAGGGCACCCTGAGTATATATAGTCACCCCTATAGAATCCCCACCTGGAATAAGCTTCTTTTGTGGTTCCACACTCACCCTTAATTCTTTTATGGGAATAAAGCCAAATAATTTAAAGTTAAGTAATACATCGCCTTTCTTTACACTTTCAATTGATATTGGTCCATGAATATTATACATTTTTTTATCCGCTAGGGAATTTCCATTGAACTTCAACACATCGACTTCACTGTTTTCAATATTTATACTAAAAGGTAAATTGAACTCGAGGGTCTTAATATCTCCTTCAGATAGTTTCAATTCAGATGGTAGTCCCCGTAATCCTCGTACATTTGGCGAATAATTTAATAATAAGAAAAGTATAGCAAAACATATCCCCATTAATTGCTTTATAGAACGTTTTTTCACCATTACCACCTCTGCTGTACTATTTGTCATTTTCTACCCTATACCTTAAAATATAGACAACCATTATTAGTATTAAAAATAAAATAATGAAGTTACCCATAAAATTATTCAAGTTGTTAGAGTAATTTTTTTAATGTGAAACTTGAATAATTACGATATACCCGTTTAAGTTCAAAATTAGAAGATCAAATTTCTATGAACCTAATTATTTTAATAAATAACTTCATTATTTTTATTGGCATACCATGTACTACACAATTTAAAATATTGATTGATTTTTATCCAACAAGTTTAAGTTAACCTTAAGAAAAGCTATTTATTCTATTTAAAATACGTTAAAAAAGGTAAAAAAAGAGAAGGCGACATCGCCTTCTCTTTTTTTACCTTTTTTTATAAATGCCCTTTATAGTCTTGTGAATTTTTTATTAATTCTAAGGCATGATCTAGACTCAATTTACTTAGCTCCGTTCCTCCTGCCATCTTAGCTAGTTCATACTGCCTTTCACTCTCTGGTAGCGCTTTAGCAATAGTATATGTTCGATCTGCATCTGTATACTTCTCAATAGTAAAATGCCTATCAGCCATGGCAGCAATCTGAGGAAGATGTGTTACACATATTAACTGATGTGATTTGGAAATTATAGCCATCTTCTGTGCTACTACCTGAGCTATGCTTCCACTTATACCTACATCTATTTCATCAAAAATCAAAGTTGGAATATTGTCTACATCTGCCAATATAGTCTTAAATGCAAGCATAATCCTTGCCATCTCGCCCCCAGACACTATCTTTGCTAGAGGTCTCAATGGTTCACCAGGATTAGGAGATATGAGGAATTCTACTTTATCGCATCCGTCATTAGATACATTTTTCATATTGGAATTGATATCAACTACAAATCTTGTCTTGTCCATACCTAAATCTGATAATTGTTGTAATAATTGTGATTCAAAACATGCTGCTACTTTCCTTCTTTCTTTGGACAGGGAAGTGCATGCATCACATAACTCTTTCCATATAACCTCTTTTTCCCTATTTAGTTCCTCTAATAGCTGGCTACTATCTTCAATTTCTTTTATCTCTCTCTTTAAATCTTGACTATACCTAACTATATCAGAAATATTAGCTCCATATTTTCGTTTGAGATCATTTATCGAATTTAACCGTTCCTCTATCTCATCTAATCTATTTTCATCAAATTCGAAACTATCTATATAATTTCTGAGTTCTATAACACAGTCTTCTAACTCATAATATAGATTTTCAAAACGCTTTAAAATTGGTTCTAATTCTCCATCTAAGTCAACTAACTCCTGAAGTTCAGAGCATATACCACCCAATCCATCAGTTATAGAAGGAATACCTGCTGACCATCCCTTGTATAATAGATTATAGGTCTTCTCGACTCCCTCCATTATACGTTCTGAATTTTGTAGTACTAATCTTTCTTGCATTAACTCTTCGTCTTCACCAATTTTTAAATTTGCACCATCTATTTCTTCGAGTTGATATATCAAATAATCTTTTCGCGCTCTTCCATTATCATCAATTCCGTGAATACTATCTATCTGCCTCTGTATATTCCTAAGGTCTTCATAATATTTTTCTACCTTCTCTTTAGCATCTTTTACACGGGTACCACCAAAACTATCTAGAAACCTTCTATGTGATTCAACTGAAAGCAGAGATTGATGCTCATGCTGACCATGAATATCTATGAGATATCTACTAACCTCTTTTAATACCGAGAGGGTAACAGCCCTACCATTTAATCTACATATATTCCTCCCGTTTGCTGAAAGCTCTCTTGCTACAATCAATACTCCGTCATCCACCGCAATTCCATAACTGTCTAAAACCGAACTTAACTCATCTATTCTCTCCAAGTTGAATATTCCCTCTATATAGGCATTCTCTTCTCCTGCTCTTATGAGATTCCTATCAGCTCTCTCACCTAAAAGTAAATTTATACTATCAATCACTATAGATTTCCCTGCTCCCGTCTCACCAGTTATTATATTGAGCCCTTCATCAAAATCAATAGATAATTGACCAATAAGAGCTACATTTTCTATTTGCAGATGACTGAGCATAACTATTTATCCCCCTTATGCTTTCATGAGTTTACTAAATCTTTTCATAATATCATTTACTAACTCATCATTTTTTACCACAACAAGTATGGTATCATCGCCTGCAATACATCCTATTATTTCTCTCCAATTTAGAGCATCTATGGCCCCAGCAGCAGCCATAGCGCTACCAACTATAGTCTTAATTACAATTAAATTATTGGCCGATTCCATAGATATAACCGACTCAGAAAAAACCCTTATCAATCTATCAGAAATACTACTCTCTTCCTTATCAATAGTTGCATATTTATATGCCCCAGAGGAAGATAAAACCTTTACTAATCTCAACTCTTTGATGTCTCTAGAGACGGTAGCTTGAGTCACCTCTACACCTCGTTTTCGTAACTCATCAGCCAATTGTTCCTGAGTCTCTATATCTTTGTCCGAAATAATATCGAGTATAAGTGAATGACGATTGATTTTCATCTACTTCCCTCCTTAACACTGCCATTATTAGGATAATCGCTCTGTCAGCTTATTTCGCATTATATCAAAAAAACTTCGATCACCTATCTTTATAAATTGAGCCCTCTTCTCATCTTTTCTGACTACTACCTCATCTCCTCGCTCAAGAGTAACACCTTCTTGCCCATCAACAGTCAATAATATATCTCTATTATCGTCATCTACTAATATTTTGATCTCATCAGCCGCATTGGTTACAATAGAACGAATATTGAGAACATGAGGACATATAGGAGTAAGAAGTAAACATTCCATATTTGGGTTTACAACTGGACCTCCTGCAGAAAGGGAATATGCAGTTGAGCCTGTCGGACTGGAAACCAAAATACCATCAGCAGGATAGAAGTTTACGAAATCTCCATTTATATATGCCCTAAGATTAATTATACGAGCATAAGAACCTTTCGTTATAGCAACTTCGTTTAGTGCCACAAATTCGTCACATATTTCATTATCTCTTATGAGCTCTGCTCTGAGCATCATTCTATCTTGAATAGCATAAGCATCATTTCTAAGATATTCCAATGCCATGTCTATTTCTGAACTCTCGATTACCGTTAAAAAACCCAAATTCCCCATATTGACACCTAAGATAGGTACTCCATATTGGGATGCATCTTTTGAAATATTGAGTAACGTTCCGTCTCCTCCCAATACTAAGATGGCTTCACTTTTCTTATATAGCTCGTTTTTTTTAAGAGGAATTCCCACCCTGATAGTCTTATATATATTATCTGTAACATAACATCTTATACCATATGTAGCTGCTTTTTCTATTATACTTGCTGTCAACTGTCCATCGTCTTTTGTTAGATTTGGGATAATACCTATCTGTTCCATAAAGTCCTCCTTTGCCTCTACATCAACTCTTTATGGGCATTATCTACAATAAGTGGTATTTTTTCCACGTATTTAAATGATTGCTTCTTTTCGTAAGGTCTTTTATAAAAATGAACTAAAAATTCTATATTCCCCTCAGGCCCTTTTATAGGAGAATGTGTAAGACCCCTAATCTCAAAATTCTCCCCATCTATAAATTGTAATATATTGAATAGTACTTCCTCATGAATATCGGGTTTACGAACTACGCCTTTCTTCCCAACTTTATCGACCCCTGCCTCAAACTGGGGTTTTATCAAGGCAATTATATGGCTGTCATAATGCAATAATTGCTTCATAACGGGCACAACTAACTTCAAAGATATAAATGAAACGTCTATTACAGCACCTTCAGCCAATTCAGGTAGATCGTCAGGTGTTAAATGACGTATATTTGTCCTCTCTAATACCGACACTCTATTATCATTTCTCAATCCCCAATCTAATTGTCCATAACCTACATCAATAGCATAAACCCTATGGGCACCATTTTTAAGAAGGCAATCAGTAAAACCCCCTGTAGAAGCACCAATATCAAGAAATCTCCGGCCTTTAACAGGGACATCAAAAATTTCAAGTGCTTTTTCTAATTTGAGCCCTCCACGACTCACATAGGGAATTGGATCCTCTTTTACATTTATATTAGAATTCGGAGCTACCTTAGTACCTGCCTTGTCGATCCTGACTTCATCTATATATACTACACCTGCCATAATAGCACGTTGTGCCCTCTGTCTTGTAGTAAAAAAACCCCGTTCTACTAATAGAACATCTATTCTCTCTTTACCTTGCATTAGTACGCTCCTTATTTTGATCTATTATACTTTTTATATCCCATGCTAAATTTTCTTCATCAAGTCCCAATTTCCTGAATAATATATCTACATTCCCGTGAGGAATAAAACTGTCAGGTATTCCAAAATTCTTTATATTCAAATTTAAGTTCTCACTGTTCAAGAACTCATTTACACTGCTCCCAAAACCCCCAGCTATTATATTATCTTCAAGCGTTATCCAAAGACTATGTTTTTTATACAGATCCATTAACATTTTTTTATCTAGGGGCTTAACTACCCTTGCGTTTACAACACCAATATCCATGCCAAATTTTTTTAATATATTTCGTACTTTAAGCGCTGTAGACACCATTCTACCAACAGCTAGTATAACGCAATCTTTACCATCGTATAATAGCTCCCAAGATGGTAACTTTGCATTTTTTTGCTCAATAGAGCATAATTCATACCCTTTAGGATATCTTATTGCTATTGGACCTTCCATGTGTATGGAGTAATCTAACATTTGCTGTAGCTCTTTAATATCCTTAGGTGCCATAACTGTCATATTGGGCATAGTCCGCAAATAGCTAATGTCAAATACTCCCTGATGGGTCTCTCCATCCTCACCTACTAGACCTGCCCTATCTATACAAAAAACCACTGGCAAATTTTGCATACACACATCGTGAAGTATTTGATCATAGGCCCTCTGCAGAAATGTAGAATATATTGCCACATAAGGCCTCATACCACTTATTGCCAGTCCAGCCGCCATAGTTACGGCGTGCTGCTCTGCTATACCGACATCAAAAAATCTATTGGGGAAATTATCTTCAAATTGTGTAAGCCCTGTGCCATCAGGCATGGCAGCACAAACTGCCACTATTTTATCATTTTCCTCTGCCATTTCCACCAATTTTTTACCAAATATATGAGAATAGCTATCTGTTTTTTGTTTTAAAGGCTTACCCGTTTTTATATTAAATGATGATATCCCATGATATAATTCTGGATGTCTCTCTGCATGTTCATATCCCTTACCTTTTTTGGTCACAACATGGACCAAAGTAGGGCCTGCTATATTAGATGCTATATTAAAAACTTCTATTAAATCAGTAATTTTATGGCCATCAATTGGGCCTATATAAGTAAAGCCCATTTCTTCAAATAACACACCTGGCAAAAATATATACTTGAAACTATTTTTGAGTCGCTCTGCTCCATATGCCATGGGATTACCTATAACGGGAGTCTTCTTCAAAACATGTTCAATTTCTCGTTTTAACCGATTATATTGGGAACTGGAACGTATTTTAGATAAATGCCTTGATAGAGCTCCTACATTTTGTGATATTGACATCTCATTATCGTTTAACACTACCATAAGTTTAGTATTTGTGTGGCCTGCATCATTTAGACCTTCAAAGGCCATACCACCTGTCAATGCACCATCACCAATGACAGAAATTACATTACCGGTTTCACCTTTTAGATCACGAGCTCTTGCAACTCCAAGAGCTGCAGATATCGATGTACTACTATGTCCTGTCTCAAATATGTCATGTATACTCTCTTTACGCTTAGGAAAACCACTTAATCCGCCATATTGTCGTATTGTATCTAGCATATCTTTTCTCTGAGTAATAATCTTATGGACGTACGACTGATGTCCTACATCCCATATTATCTTGTCAAATGGACTATTAAATACGTAATGAAGAGCAAGTGTCAATTCTACAACGCCTAAATTAGACGCAAGATGTCCTCCTGTCGTAGATATATTTTCTATTATAAATTCCCTTATTTCATCTGATAGTTGGTATAATTCACCTATAGTTAATTGCTTCAAGTTAGATGGAGAATTAACACTATCTAATAGAGAATATTTCTTCAATGTCTTTTCACTCTTCCTTCTTATTTATGATAAGATCTTAGGCCTGCTTGTCAAAAACTGACAATATTCGGCCAACCGATAATACTATCCTTTGGCTATTTTCCATTGCAAAACTCTTCCCAAATGCTTTGCCCCCTACAGTTAGAGCTGCGATCAAGCTACTTATAAGTATACTCAAAAACGCTTCATCTAAGCTTTTACCTACAATAACTAATCTAGCTACTAATATAGTGCCTGCAGAACCACTTAAAATTCCACATATATCACCTACTACATCATTACAAAAACTAGATACCTGGCTGGCATTTCGTATAAGTATTAGGGCTTGATTTGCACCCTTTATTTTTTTTGATGCCATAGATAGAAATGGAACCTCCTCAGCAGCTGCAACTGCAATACCTATTGTATCAAAAATAACCCCTGTAAGTATTATAAAAAAAATCGCCAATAGGGCAAAAAAAGTATTCTCCATATTACGAACAAACATCTCAGAGAGTATACCCAGTATGTAAGTTAGTATCAAGGTAATTATTGAGATTTTTAAAAGCCACTTTCTCCGAGTATTTTTATCATTGCCTTGTTTCTTACTTGGCAACTCAATCACTCCAAAATATTAATTCGGGTGGTAATAGGCTGGATAAACTTTGCGGTTTATAGTCCAGTAGGATTTCCCAACCAAATACTCCCCGTCACCGAAGGAGCGGTTTCCCTTTAAATTTAGTTTTACCTTGTCACCAAAGGTAAAACTGGATCGCCTTACAACCACACCGTAATCTCCAACCTATTCTTAAAAAGACAGTCTAGGAGCTTTCCTCTACAGCCAATACCAGTTTCTAGCCTCTTTTGCAACATCGATTTCATATAGTAATGGTAAATGTCCAAAGGGCCCTTCAGAACTTTACCCTATAATCTATAATCCGCCAATGTCACGCAAGGCAGGCTACACTGCACACAGCTCTATAGCCGCAATACAGGTTTAATCCCAAATAGTGGATACCACCATTTTGGGTCTCCACGGGAGCTGGGTCGTCTTCTACATGCCCTTGCAGATCGCCCTTCCCCCTTAACTCCCAGCACCAGCCCCCAACTGGGCGTCAGAAGCCAGCACCAGAAACTTCATCGATATGCCCTCAACGGATTTTTAGCCCCGTCTTCAAAACTGGTTGTGCTGACTAGAATACTGCACCACCAGATTAGTAATTATAGCATATTCATTATTCTATTGCAATTTATGAAATTTGCCTAATAATACCCTAGAAATAATAATACCCAAGAGAGCTCCCACAATTACCTCTACAGGAGTGTGCCCTATGAGCTCTTTTAACTTTTTTTCAGATACACCTTTTTTTGCTTGTAACATATCAATAATTTCATTTAACACTGCTGCCTGTCTACCTGCAGCTCTCCTCACGCCAGCTGCGTCATACATGACCACCAAAGCAAACACGGTAGATAGTGCAAACATTGAAGAATTATATCCATATACTTGGCCAATTGATGTAGCCATTGAAACCACAAACGCTGAATGGGAGCTTGGCATTCCACCAGACCCTACAAATCTCTTTATATCCAATCGTCTATTCAAAAACAATGTTATTATAACCTTCGAAGTTTGTGCTATTAACCAGGCAAAAATACTTACTATTAAAACAGAGTTTTGCAATAATTCATCTACAAAGTTTTTCATATGACTCTCCCTTAACTTTGGCGGTCTATAATATTTCTTGCCAATTGCTTTAAGAATTCAGCCCTTTCTCCAAATGGTTCCAATACATCTATAGCCTCTACAACCAAATTTTCTACATGTCTTTTCGACGCATCAAGTCCAAATAGCAGTGGATAGGTATTCTTTTTATTTTTCTTATCACTGCCTGTCTCTTTACCTAGAGATTCAAAAGTACCTGTGATATCTAGTATATCATCTGTTATTTGAAAAGCTAGACCTATATTCTTTCCATATGTTTTCATACTCTCTATTGTGTCCTCATCTATATCTTCCAATATTATTCCAGCTAATACTGACGCATTTATAAGTGCACCCGTCTTATGCCTATGAATAAACTCTAGAGCATCCACATCTACATCACTATCTTGATACGCTATGTCGGCAACTTGTCCACTTATCATTCCTTTAAGTCCTGAAGCACCTGCAATTATGGATATTGCTTTTAAATGATTATCTATATTGTCAGAATAGGTATTAGCATTATCTAGCATTATCTCATAAGCCATATTTAAAAGCGCATCTCCTGCAAGTATTGCCATGCCTTCTCCATATACCATGTGATTTGTTAACATACCCCTTCTATATTTATCATCATCCATAGAAGGAAGATCATCATGTATAAGGGAATAAGTATGTATCATCTCTATAGCACAGGCAAGAGCAATAGATTCATCCATTGTTCCTCCAACCATATTGTTTGCAGATATTAACAAAATAGGTCTTAATCTCTTTCCGCCTGCAAATATACTATATCGCATTGCATCTACAATTTGCTGAGAATATTTTAGATATTTAAATTTATCCATGTTTAAATAGTTATCTAGTTTGAAATTTATTTTGTTTTGCATTGATATATATTTATCTTTAAAATTCATTTACATTCTCTCCATCATCTATATCAAATTCTGCTTCTTTCAATTGACCATCTCTATCTCTCAATAAAATTTCTACAGTCCCCTCAGCCTCTTTCAATTTAGCATTACATTTATTTACCAGTGTTATACCTTGTTGAAATACCTCCAGAGCTTTCTCTAGAGGCAATGTATTTGATTCGAGCATATCCACAATCTCCTCAAGCTTTGAAATGGCTTGTTCAAATGTCATATCTTTTAACTCATTATTATCCATATATCTTTACCCCTTCTCAGCCCTTTTTATTCTTGTTTTGCTTCTATCTCAACTACATTACAGCCTATAACACCATCATATAACCTCACATCTACAGAGTCATTTTTATCTACTTGGTCTATACTATAGACAACTTCACCTTCTCTATCTGCCACCACGGCATAACCTCTTGCCAAAACCCCTAGAGGACTTAATGCATCAAGGTACGCCGAGAGACTAGCTAAGCGTTCCTTATTGTATCCTATATTCCGTGTTATAGAAGTAAAAAGACGACTAGTGAGTTTATCTAGTTCGATGAAATAAGAATTTATCAACCTGCTCGGATATTTTAACACATAACTACTTTCTATTATATCTAGCTGGTTCCTTTTAATACCTAAAAATCTGTTTATAGAATCATGAAGCCGTTTTTTAAATGTCGTCAAACTCTGTCTTATGGCCAAAATGTCAGGAGCTACCAGTTCAGCAGCCACTGATGGAGTAGGAGCTCTGACATCTGCAACAAAATCAGCAATAGTTGTATCTGTCTCATGTCCAACTGCCGATACCACAGGGATTTTAGACCTCCATATGGCTCTAGCCACTTTTTCTTCATTAAAGGCCCATAACTCTTCTATAGAACCTCCGCCTCTTCCAACAATTATTACATCAATATCTTCCCTGCTATTGACATAATCTAAGGCACTGCTTATTTGAGTTGCGGCATTGATTCCCTGAACCAAAACTGGAATTACAAGTATGTTTAATGCCTTATACCTTCTCTTTATAACATTTATAATATCTCTAACTGCTGCTCCAGTATGAGATGTTATTATTGCTACTTTTTTAGGGAAAGTAGGTATAGCTTTTTTATATTCTACTTTAAATAGACCTTCCTTTTCCAATTTCTTTTTAAGGTTTTCAAACGCTGCATAGAGATCCCCTACCCCGTCGGGCTCCATATGATAGGCATATAACTGATATTGGCCACCTCTACAATAGATGGATACCTGGCCCTTTATGACTATCTGCATTCCATCTGAAGGCAAAAAATCAAGTAGTTCCCTGTCTCTCCTGAACATTACACAGTTTATCCGTGCCTGCTCATCTTTTAACGTAAAATACATATGCCCTGATGAATGGACCTTAAGATTTGATATCTCTCCCCGTATCCATACTTCATTTAAAACTGGGTCCCGCTGCATCAAACTTCGAACATAGTCATTTATCTGTCTTACACTAAATATTAGCCTATTCATATCTTCGCACAATACAAAGTGTTTTCTAAAAGCATGGATATAGTCATGGGGCCAACACCACCGGGCACAGGTGTTATCCAACTAGCTTTATTTACGGCCTCATCAAATTTTACATCCCCATATAACTTGTTGTCTATCCTAGAAATACCTACATCAATTACAACTGCTCCTTCTTTTATGTAAGAGCCATCTATAAATTCGGGTTTTCCCATAGCTACAATGAGAATATCCGCTTCCCTTGTTATATCTTTCAGATGTTTAGTTCTAGAATGACATATAGTAACCGTGGCATTTTTATGTAACAACATAAGTGACACAGGTTTCCCCACTATATTACTTCTACCTATTACCACTGCATGCTTTCCATCTATTTCTATTCCTGTCTCCTCAATAAGACGTATAATCCCTTTTGCAGTGCACGGCATTAAAGTTTTTTCACCAATAACCAATTTTCCTACATTCACAGGGTGAAAGCCATCTACATCCTTCTTAGGAGCTATAGCATGTAAAACTGCCTGCGAATCTATATGATCTGGTAGGGGAAGTTGCACCAATATACCATGGACAGCTTCATCCTTATTAAGCGCGTGTATATTTTCTAATAGCTCGTTTTGGGATATATTCTCATCATATCGTATTATATTAGAATTCATGCCGACATCTGTGCAACCCTTTTCTTTATTCCTCACATATATCTGAGAAGCTGGGTCATCGCCAACTAAAATCACCGTTAAACCTGGAACAATACCACTCTCTTTCTTTAATGCAATTGTCCTCTGTCTTATGTCTTCCCTTATCCTATCTGCTATGGCTTTCCCATCAATTATGTTAGCCTCCACAACTGCTCATCCCTTCATAATATTTTATACCAAGTAAAGCCGCTCCCACTGCATTATCTCTAGCAAGTTTGGGGGCAGCAAAAAATAGTTCTATGCCTCGCCTGTCTTCCTTAAAACGAGCATATAACTTTCTCCTCAAAATCTCACTAGAAGTCACTCCTCCAACTAACAATACATCTGTCAATCCTGTTACTTCACTTCCATTTATGATCCACCTATGCAGAGTATCTGTAAGACAATTATAGACTGAAATAGCGATATCTTCTTCTTTGTATCCTTCTTTTATTAATTTTTTGGTATGGGTTTCTGCGCCGGAAAACCCTATGGTTGTCCCACGTACAAAGTTCGGCAAGGTAATGGCACCATCTTCACCTAAAGTTGCCAGGGATTCCAAGTCTGCCCCTGCTGGAAACCTAAGCCCCATAGAGACGCCAATTCTATCCACAAATTGCCCCGCATGCAAATCCTGAGTATCCCCTATTATCTCAATATGGTATTTAGCATCAAATGTCAACACTTTCAAGAGTTCAGATGTACCCCCTGAAAAATGAATTGCCAAAAATTCATTGCTGTAGGGCCCATCTGCCGAATATATTCCAGCCATTATGTGAGATTCCTGATGACTTACCGTATAAAACGGGACTGCTAAAAAATCTGAAATTGTCTTACCAATAACGTTACTCACGACAAATACAGGCATATAGGAATCTGCAACAGGTCGTGGCCTAGTGGTACTACATACTAGCTTTATTTTTCTAGTATCTATTACCTTACTTATCTCATCTGTTATGGAGGGAATATTTTTAAGATGCTTGAATACGGCATTCGACTGCCTAAGACCCAATTCACCCTTTTTAACTTCTAAAGGGACCTGACTATTATATATAAGTTCTCCATTCAATGTAACTACAGCAAATGATGTAGTATAGCAGCTTGTATCAATTCCCAATATATATTTATCCATGATCATTCTTCCCTATCTATTTCCCCTAAAAAGTCTTCAGAGCGGACAATACTACCTAATATTCCATTTATAAAAGAACTGGATTTGTTGCTCCCATATTGTTTTGCCAACTCTACTGCCTCATTTATAGATACTTTATAGGGAATATCATCCATCCATATAAGCTCATAGATAGCCAATCGCAAAATAGCCAGGTCAATCTTGGATATACGGTCAAAACGCCATCCCTCTACATATTTTTTTATATATGTATCTATTTCATTTTTATTATCTTCTACGCCATATATTATATTATCTATATATCTTGCATTCCCATCGTCTATACCAAACTCAGATTTCATTTCATTTAAAGCCTCTTCGCTATAAGTACAAGATATATCCTTTTCATATAGTAGTCTCATTGCAATTTCCCTTGCAGAACTTCTAGACATATATTCCTCCCTAACCTTCTATAATCGACACAAATTTACCATTTATCTTTGTTGAATTTGTCAAATAATGAATTGAAATCCTTTCCACTATCAGCTTTACTACCTATCCACCAACCTAGGCATATAAAAACAACCAGTAGCACAGAGCGCCAAAACCCTACTGATAATACAAGTATTCCAAATATCAATCCTATTAAAATACCAATTACCTTGCCTAAATTCTCTTTAATATAAAGTTTAAATTTTTCACCATTAGACATTATAATTCCCCCCCTATTCAACTCTAGGTCTTTGAGGATGGGTTAAATCGTCAATAAAAATCTGAACTTCCTTTACATGTATCCCAGACAGACCTTCAATATAATCTTTCACTTCATCTTGTATTTTTTTAGTAAGATCTGGTATTACCACATCTGGCATTATCATAAGTTTTAATTGCACACTTATACCATCAATTTCAGATATTATATTACTCTTTACATCCTTCACTTCATCAAATTTTCTAACAGCTTTTTGAGCAATATTATTTAGGGTTCCTATGGATACCAATATTCGACCCAACTCTGTATTTTTGACTAAAGCCCCAGAAAGCGTCTTTTTCTTGCCTGGCAACATAAGCTTTATAGCTGCTATAAACAAAAACACAGCAAGAACGACCGTTATCAAATTAACTACCCAATTTCCCTCATAATAAGACGCTATATATGAATTTATCTCATTAGCCGGTACCACTCCAATTGAAAATACAAATAGGCAAACAGATATAAGTAATACGAGGATTAAAAATAAATAATATATGATCCTTCCCACAATAGTATCTTTCATTGTGTTTACCCCTTTCTGTCATCATGCAATAACCCTCTGAAAACTCAGAGGGTTTACATGCTGTTTATTGTTCTTTAGAGTCTTCTACCTCGACTTCCTTAGCATCTCCAGACTTTTGCGCTTTTTCGATTTCATCTTTAAAATTAATTCCCTGAACATGAATATTTACCTCTACTACACTGAGACCTGTCATAGTTTCAACTGTCTTCTTAACATTTTCCTGTATCTCCCATGCCATTTCAGGAACTCTTACCCCATATTCTACTATTATATATAGATCTATGGCAACTTCTTTTTCGCCGATCTCTACCTTAACTCCCTTAGATAGATTTTTCATTCCTAACATTTCGGTAAAACCGCCAGCAAATCCACCACTCATTGCGGCAACACCATCTACCTCTGTTGCTGCCAAACCAGCTATGATTGCAACAACTTCATCTGCAAATGTAATTTTCCCATATTCTTCAACGGACGTCTGTACAGTCTCTGACAAGGATACCATCCCCTTTCTTTTATTAGCCTATCTCTTTGAATATATTATAGCAAAACTTTTCATATAATACAATTTAAACATACTGTAATATTTTATGTCCTCGGTATTATCTTTATATTCTCAGCCTCTTGCCCTGTCTCACGCCTTACTATATCCAAAATTTGAGCAACTTCTTCCGATGACAGATCTTTTTTATCTACTACTACATTTACAGAATTCTCTTGGAGCATCACTATTACATCATCAAAACCTTTGGCCTTTATAAGCCCTTCTACACCTAACTCTTTTTCCATTATTTGGGTCAACTGTAATAATTGATCCTGGGCCTCTGCCCTCTTATTCTCATCAGAATTAGGATTATCCACTATATTGTTTATATATTCTATTTCTTTCTTTCTCGTATTTTCTCTATTATAGCGAAAATCTTTAAAAAAACTCGTAGTAGAAGTCTCTATGTTGTTTTCCTGTTCGTTGAGCTCATCTTCATTAGCTGGTGCATCTTTAACTAAGATATCTGGTTTTTTACTGTCAAGAGCTAGATTTTCACTATCCCTGTAATCTGCAACATTATTATTGTACCTAAAATTTAGATACCCTGTCATTATTAAAAGAAACATTAAAATACCAATCACAAGACTTTTTCTCTTTAAAACCATAGAATTCTCACTCCTCCTCATAATTTTCATCCATTACGAATACTTCTACCTTGCTTGGATTCACGCCTAATACAGTTTGTACTGCATTTAAAAGCTCTATCTTTACGTTTATATCATATGCACCTTCTGCAATAACTATAACGCCTTTTACCTCCGGTTCGACTTCTTTTATAACTAAAGGTTTTGTCCCATCAGATTCACTCATAGTTACAGCCTGATTATTTATATCATTTTGGGTTGTTTTCCTCGCTCCACCACCACTATCTTGTTCTTCTGTCGTCACATTTGATTGGGTAGTATTCATAGCCGTCACTATCTCCTTGCTCGATGCATATGTTATCATTACCTCTACCTTTCCTGCTCCTTTTATAGCAGACAATTTCTTTTCCAGACGTTCTTCTTGCGTGCCTTCCTCTCGGCTATCTTCATCTATAGTTGGTTTATATATAGCTTCGCTATCTTCTTCTAGTCTATCAACTGGTTTTAAAGAAGATACGTATATGCTTATTATTACTGCCATTACGAGTATCGTCACAATCAACTCATAATTTTTTATTCCTTTAATTTTAGTGCTGAAAGTTTTTACGAAATTGTCCAATCCCACTTCAGTCTCCTCCTATCTATCTATTTCAATTGTTATACTCTCCTTTTGCACATTATAGAGGCTAGAGAGATAGCCAACCACATCATCTTCAAAATCTCTATCGTGAGAATTTAGGTCTATATCTAATGTTCTACTATTTGTATCGAGATATCTAGCTTTGATATAGATTTTTTCTATATTATATAGTTGGTCACCTGTATCCCTCAATTCCACTACTACAACCGCATCTCGACATCCCATGCTACTTTCTATCTGAACCTTAATCTGATTTTCAATCTTTTGCTTAAAGAGCTCTTTGACCTGTCTATCTTGAATTCTATCTATCGTTTGAGTTTTTGTGCCTACATCTATTTCATCCAAATAATCATAACGCGAATACATACCTTCATTGAATAACGATACCCTATCTATGCTAAGAAATGGTTTTAATATCATGGTCAACATGATTATATTTATTAAAAATTTGGCATACCTCTTAAAGCCTCCATTAGGTAGGGCCATATCTACAATAATGCCCAACATGGATATTATCAATATATTCACAATAAATGTGGTTAACTCTAATTTCAAACAATTCACCTACCTCATGAAAAAGATAACATTGCCTGCAGCTATCATTATAGATATGGTGAGGAAAAAAACTAATGCAATTCCCAATACCGTAAGCAATAAAATACTTAGAACACTTGCCATATCCGCTAGACAATTTGCAATCCTCTCATCAGATATGAGCTCTATAAGTGCACTAGTTATTTTGTATATTACCAATATAGCAAATATTTTAATACAGGGAATCAAACATAACATAGCTATAATAAATAGGCCTGCTACCCCCACAGCATTCTTTACAATTACTGAACATCCTATTATGGTGTCTACAGTCTGAGAGAAAAGGCCCCCTACCACAGGTACAAAATTCTCTATTGCATATTTAGTAGTCCTTATAGATATCCCATCAAAAGTAGTTGACATTATACCTTGTATCATCATTACACCAATGAGTATTGTAAAAGTTATTCCTAAAATCCATGAACATATGCTCTTTATCAATCCATTGAGCTTCGTAAGTCGAGCACCATCTCCTATATAGGAGATAATAGATATAATAGCTGAAAGGAAGATCAGAGGTAGCATCGTATTTTTTAAAAATGGACCTACAAAATTTACCACAAGTACGAATGCAGGTTGCAAAACTGATGATGTAGTAACTCCCCCTGTTGCCAATATTAATGCTAAAAGACTTGGAAATACTATATGCATAAACCTAACCATATTATCAATAACTTTTCTACCAATATCCAATACATACAATAAATTTTTAAATATAATGACTACAACAGTTATATAGCAGGCAAAATATCCAATCCTTCCCACAGATGTATTTTCAAATGAATCTGTCAAACTATTTATGATTCCGCATAGAATTGCTATAACAAGCAATTCTATAAGCAATTTATAGTTATATCTTATTTCCCCTAAAATTAGCGATTTTATATCTGCTAAAATCTTGTCTGATGCTATTTTTTCCCTACCTAGTGCAATATCTTTTATAAGTTCATTCGCATTTATTTCTCTACCCATGGGTGTGGAATCTAGTTCGTTTATCTCTTTTAACAGTTCATCCCAGCCTGAGAGATCTATCATATCAATATTTTCTAATATCATCTTTTCATTTGATATGTCATCATCTTGGATATAAGCACTCTTTAAATCAGCCCTCGCATTGACTGTTGGAAATATAGAAAAAAATACAATCATAGCCCAAAAAATTTTTTTCATATGTTCTCACCTTAAATTTCATTCATAATGTGGAGTATTATATCCATCAATGCAGTCAATATAGGTATGCTTAAATTCATAATAATTATCTTGCCTGCCAGTTCAATTTTCTTTCCAATAGAATCTTCTCCTGCATCTTTGCATATCTGAGAGGCAAATTCAGCTATATAGGCAATACCCACCACCTTAAAGACTGTCATTACATATACATTTTCAAGTCTAGATTGATTTACCATTCTCATAATTTCACTTATATTCGTCGAAAATTTACCTATTACAAACATGAATATGAGTATCCCGACAACTATACTCACCAAGGTAGCCAATTCAGGATTCTGTTTTTTGAGTATGAGAATTATTATGGTCGCAATCATGCCTATAGATACTATTTGAAATATCTCCATAATACTACACTCCCTCAGTAGAGTTGGAATATGCTCTTTACATTATTGAACAGATTGTTTATAAGATTGACAACCATAAGTAATACAATGACTATACCTGATATTGTCACCATCATAGCTATTTCTTCCCTGCCTGCCTTCAATAGGACTTGATTCAATACCGTAACCAATATTCCTATTGCTGCAATCTTAAAGAGTATATCTATGCCCATTTAACGTTCCTCCTGTCAAAACAGTATAATTATAATGGCAAGCCCTGATAGAAAACCTAAACTCCTATACATTCGCTCATACCTATCCCTATTTTCTTCTGCCTTTTTCTCCTGTTTTTTTAGTTGTAATTGAAGTATTTCAAATAGTTGTCTCTGACTTGTCCTATCAGCTACACCTAATTGACAACCAAATGTTCTTATCACATCATAGTCATCATCTATAAGTTTTAGATACTCTTTGCTCGCCTCTAATGCTACGCTCCAGGCTTCTTCTATGCTAGAACCATTTTTGTTTATGAGATTTGCTGATACCTGGGACAAAAACTTACCTACTCCTCCTCTTGTGCTTTTCCCCACATTCTCCAATGCATCTGGGAGAAAGGTACAATAATAAATTATCTCTGTCTCTAATTTTGCAAAACATATCTGCAATGTACGTATATCCCTTATTCTATATATATATCTATTTGCAAGTTTATTACCTAAAGCACTAGAACAGCAAATTATAACCATGTTCAATAACATCTTTAAAAGCATGTAACATTCCTCCACTATAACTTGATTGGATAAGGTAGTAACTCCTTCATACTTCTAGCATCATAGACCTTCTCTAATGTACCTATACCTTTTGAATTACCTAAAACTAAAATTCTATGAAAAAAGCCACTATTGACCACTTCCTTAAGAATTGGACGACTTAAAACATCTTTTAGATTGTTACCATGCGCAGAAGTTATAATTTTGACTCCTGCATTTAAAGCCTCTTCAATTGCTTTCATATCTTCCCTTCTGCCTATTTCATCCGTTATAATCACATCGGGAGACATTGACCTTATTAAAAGCATAATTCCCTCTGCCTTAGGACAAGCAACTAATACGTCTGTCTGGTATCCAATGTCATTTTGTGGTACACCCTTATAACTACCTGATATCTCAGAACGTTCATCCACGATGGACACCTTTACCCCTTCAAAGTTTTGAAAACCATTGCTAAACTGCCTTGCGATGTCTCTCAATAAAGTTGTCTTCCCCATACCGGGTGGTGATATTATGATGGTATGCATGATTTGATCATCTTCAGTTATCATAGGCATTACTCTATCGGCTACACCTTTTATCTCCCTAGAGATCCTAAAATTAAAAGAATTTATATTTTTAAGCGTCTTTATTCTTCCATTCTCCAAGACAGTTTGTCCTGCTAAGCCTACCCTAAAACCCCCTTTTAAAGTTATATATCCATTGCGAAGTTCATCTTCTATAGCATAAATTGAATAATTCGAAATTAGTTGCAGGATCCTCTGTGTATGATCATTCCTTATTATGTACCCATCTTCTGGTGATAGGCATGGGTTACTATCCCCATCTATGTAATAGTTTTTCCCACTACTGATTATTGCAAGTGGACGTAGCTCCCTTATTCTTATCTCCTCTAATTTGCATAAAAAGTCATTGGGAATGGAAGATACTATATTCTGAAGGTCTTCTGGCAGCATGTATATGACTATGTCTAGAAGGTTTGGCATAGAACTCGTCCTCCTTTTACTAATATGTATGTGACAACTATTTTAATTATCACTTTTTTTATAAAAGTTGAATTAAAAAGAGAGGGAGCCGGCTGTGAATTCCCAGCCGGCTCCCTCTCTTTAGTTAGAATCTTCTACTCTATATAATCTTCGTCATACATATGGTCATCAACCTCTTCATATTCGTCCTCAACCTCTTCATATTCGTCCTCACTATCAGCATAGACAACATATCTACAGTTGGGACAGATAATATCATGAGCGTCATCATCATAATCTAAATACACCGGTTGACGACAATTAGGGCAAATAAATTCCATATATTCTCCATCGTAGTCTTCATCATAGTCATTATCGTCATAGATTGACTCTTCTAGTAGGGCCAAATCTTCATCCATAACTTCCATATAGTCATCTAGTTCAGAGTATGAAGCATCTAATTGACCAATATTATCTACTATCTCATCAAGTAGATCTAATATACCACATATGACCTTACCTTCTTTTGTGCCTTCCTCCATACCTAGCCCTTCTGCCAAACCCCTTAAATATGATACTTTCTGTTGAAGTTTATGCATATACTTCCCTCCAATTGAAGATCTCTTTATAGAATATGCCCATTATACCCTTTCCATATACTCATCTGTACGAGTATCAATTCGAATTATATCTCCTGTATTTACAAATAGGGGAACATTTATAACTGCACCTGTCTCCAAGGTGGCAGGTTTTGACCCCCCACTAGCGGTGTCTCCCCGAACACCCGGATCTGTCTCCACTATTTCTAATTCCACAAAATTAGGAGGCTCTACGGAAAACGCATTGCCTTCATAGAACTTTATCATGACATTCATGTTCTCCTTCACATATTTCATGGCCTCCTCTACTTGCTCTCTATCGAGAGGAATTTGATCATATGTCTGTGTATCCATAAAATAATATAATGCTCCATCGTTGTATAAGTATTGCATCTCTCTTGTCTCGATATGAGCTCTGGGAAACTTCTCAGATGGATTGAATGTTCTTTCAACTATAACTCCTGTCATTATATTTCTTATCTTTGTTCTAACAAAAGCTGCTCCTTTACCTGGTTTAACATGTTGAAAATCAACTATTACACAGACATCTCCATCAATTTCCACAGTCATACCCTTTCTAAAATCACCTGCTGAAATCATCAAATCTACCTCACTTTCAATTTTCTAGCCATATAGAATAATCTTTATTGCATCTTTTTTGACCTCTTGAAAAAGTCCAACGCCAATTTGTAACCTTCAGTACCAAAACCGGATATCTGTCCTATACACACAGGAGCTATAACAGAGCTATGTCGGAAACTCTCCCGTGCATATATGTTTGACATATGTACTTCGATTACGGGTATATCTATGGCAATTATGGCATCTCGTAGTGCATAGCTATAATGGGTGTATGCCCCAGCATTTAAGATAATACCGTCAAACTTACCCATTGCCCAATGCAATCTATCAATTAATCCACCTTCATCGTTTGATTGAAAGCATCGAACGTTTAAACCTAGCTGTTTACCATATGAGATTAGCATCTCTTCTAACCTTGCCAATGACAATGTCCCATAAAATTTAGGTTCTCTGACGCCTAATAGATTTAAATTTGGACCGTTTATTACTAATACATTCATAATATTGCACCTTTCGTCTACTATATAATATTATCATAAACCGAACTTTTCAAACAAGTTAAATTTCATAAATGTCAATAAAATCGCACAATACTATGTACAGAAAGCTAATTTGAGCAATAAACATATACACTCAAGGTTAACAACTCTTATTTCTCTTCACTTCTAAAAAAATCATGTATATGGAAGATTGCCTCTAGCATTATCTCTTCAATAGACTTCCCACCTGTTTTAATTGTAATATGGGCCTGCCTATATGTTTTATCCCTATATTTATATAATCTGTGGAACTCATTATAGGTATTGTATTTTTTTAGAAGAGGACGATCCTGACACTCTCTAAGCCTCAACCAAAGCTCATAAGGTGATGCATCCAGCCCAATTACTAACCCTTCTCCCTTCATAAGCTCCATATTTCCATGATATAATGGGGTTCCACCTCCTGTAGCAATGACTTTTCCAGCTTTGTCCCCTATAAGGTTACATATAATTTCATGCTCTAGTTCTCTAAAACAATCTTCCCCATATCTTTTAAAGATATTTGAAATTGACATATTAAGCTCATCTTCTATCAAGCAATCAGTATCTACAAAATCTAAATTGAGCTTATCTGCTACCAATTTTCCTATGGTCGACTTGCCAGTTCCCATAAAACCTATAAAAAATACTTTAGTCTCCATCTATAAAACCCCATACTTTTTCCTATTTAAACGATTATATCATCTTACTCTGTTAAAATAAAGTAGTTAAAGACATGTGTTCATAAAAATGTGTGTAAAGTCCATATACAACCTAATATAGGTCGTCCCTCCAGAAGACTGATGTAATTGGATTCTCACAAATATAATGCAGCTCCTAAAGCATCTGCATAAAAAACAGGTAATGTAGAACTTCCCTTTACAATAGAGCTAAACCCCAGTTGTTTCGCATCTAGCCATACAGTTTTAAAACCTTGTTTTTTAAAAAATTTTATATATTTATCAGATTCATTGCAACTACCTGTCAAAATGATACTATGAATATCTTTATCATAATGTTCCATATGAAAATAATCAAATATACTTCTAAGTTCCCTATCAAGAGCCATTTTAGGTAATTTAATAGATGCTGTGGAGATAATATGTCTCTGCCAATAGAAAAGTATATCTACGCTTGATTCATCTATATATACATAACAAAGAGTAGCCCCTTTACCCATCCTATCATCTATATGCCTCAATACCATTAGACGCGCATCTAATGGAGATATGAAAGAAACTACCCTAAAACCTAGTTTATCGAAATTAGCTATATATTGCTCCATATTAGACAAAGATAGCCCAATTGCTAATACTCGTTGAATTTTATATTTAGTATTAGGTTTAAATCCAAGTACATAATATGAAAACCTATACATATTCGTATCAATTTTATGCAGGCGATTTAATTCATATTTTATATATTTAATAGTATTCTTATAATTCATATATGGAAGTTCTAAATAACTTTGAACTATATGCTCATCTGTAATAACTACATTGAGTCTATTTCCTTTAAAATTGTAACTTTGAAATACTTCTTTACTTAAAGAAGTTATTTCTTCTTCAAAACACAGCATATTTGTCATTGATATATCTTCTCCACAAGCTCTCACTTGACACAAAACTACATCTTTCCCTTTTTTACATAAACCTATATCAACTTTGTTTTTCCTCGAATAACGTTGTAAGTAACTCATATTATACCTCTTTTATACTCTCTATTTTAAACATATCATCATATATTTTTTCAGGAGACCATGTTATAATTACTTGTGCTCTGAGCTTCCGGAAGACATTATCTATGCTAGCTGTTGTCTCTATTTCATATTCCAACACAGTTTCACTTTCTCTCAATAATTCCACATTTACCGTAGTATCACAATTATCTCCTCCTAGATCTAGTGGAGCAACCTCTATATTTCGATACTGTTCCATAAAATCAGGGGCATCGCAACATTCTATAGATATAATCTCTACATTAGTTTGCATGATATCTAGTGTATGTAGTAACTGTCCATAGGCCATGTAGTAGCATGTGATATAGATACCCACATCATAATTCATACAAGAGTTCTGTACGGTCAATGACATGAGAATAGAACCTATGATAACTGAAACGGCCACTATTATTACCACAATTACAAGGGCATAACCTTCATTAAAACACCTATTCATCAAAATACACCTTAATAGTTATTGATATCGGTTCCGTACCATTGCCTTTATTACCTGTCATTACGACAGATATCAGTCCTTCATCGTTATTGACTTCAAACCCAGTAATATAGTCTGCAAGTGGACTAGGGGAACCAGCTCCATATTTATGTTCCACCATAAGTATCTTATTCCGTACATGAAATCTAGTCCTATCAATTAAAAGAGTCCTACGCCCATATATATCTCTTCCAATGGTTATATCGTCCAATTCACTATTTAAAAGTAGATTATGTATAAACGATGCAGCAAATCTCATATTACCCTGAATCTCTAGATTATCAATAGTCCTCACGTATGAATCTATTCCAATATTAAAGCTCGTGTAAGCTATATTTAATAGCAAAGATAGGATAAATAAAGAGACCATAAATTCAACAAGGGTGAATCCCTTTCCTTTTTTCATCTCTACCATCTATATCGCCTTTTCAAATAAAGTCTCCATCAATAATGATGGGTTTTCAGCATAAGGGGTCTTATAAATTTCGATAACCAACTTAAATGTGATCTTGGTCCTTCTGCTATTATCTTGTATAACAATAATATTATCTTTAGGAGCGATCTGAACTTTATCGTAGTTATGATGAGTGCAGTATAATATTATATCAGATTCCTCATAGGTATCTCCTATATCTATGAAAATATCATCTTGTAGGTCATATTTCATGATGTTTACAACAATATGAGATGGATTAAATTCAATGTTAGGAGTAAAAATGTATGTAGTATATGAATTATCGTTAGATTTTATTATATAATAAATCACATTGGTGCTTCCATTCCAATAGGGAGTAATACTGTGACTAATATAATAATTTTCATATTCCATCCGTTCCATATGAGATAATGCATTGAGTTCATCTATGGATATAGACTTCAATTCCTCTATATATGATCCTCCCACATAGGATAGTTCTAATGCTTCCACGCCTTTTTGAGACTCTGAGCTTATAAATTTAAATACCTCTATTAACATGGGTAAAACCATAATAAATATAAATAAAGAAACTACAATCTCTACATATGTCATACCCCTATCACGTAGAAGTTTATTCATCGTATTCTCACTCGCCCCGTAGTAGGCACAATTATAATATCTCTTGTATTACCATAGCGATCGGATAAATATATTGTCCCTGTTCGACCTGGTAATCCTGTTTTGGAATTAAACTGAATATAATAATAAAAACCACTTCCATATAATGTAGAATATCTTATATATACCCCTTCAGTTAGATTCACTCTCTTTATAACTTTTCTTCTTATACTACCGGTAGTTCTTATATCATAACTATTTTCAGCTCTATCCAACATAAGCTCATACTTTTTCCCTCTAGTCAATGTAAGCTGTTGAGTATATCTAATATCTTGCGCTAATCTAACTGCCTCCATATTTATTATCAAACCGCTTGCTAAAGCTCTTGTGGTGGGCATAGAAGCAACTAGTAAGATTGATATAATACACAATAATATCACCATCTCCACAAGGGAATTACCTTCATTTAAATATACTAAACTCCTATAATTATTCCTCATATATTATACTTCCCCTTCCTGCACTGTCTATATATATGGGATACATCATTTCCCAATCAAAGTCAGAAGGTATCCTAAGCCTTATAGTATCCACAGTAATATCTGACATTGAAACTATTTGAGTATCTTTTATCCTGTTGTTCTCGTTTATTTGTTCTCCATTATATGACTGTATTATGCTAAGAAGTAACTTGGAATTCATCTCCCTTGTAACATGTTCAGATTTAGCCATTGTATGAGCTAAATTGGGAACTGTTATGGACAGTAATAGTCCCAAAATGGCTATTGTTATTATCACATCGACTAAAGTTACTCCCCTATCATTAGACATAGATATTCGCCTCCTTATAAAATATCTATCAATCTGTATATGGGTAGAACAAGTGCATATGAAATAAAACCTACAATAGCTCCCACTATCAATATCAATATTGGTTCCATTAAGACGAAAAAACGATCTATTTCTCCTTCTATCTCTACTTCATAAAATTTCGCCACTCCATCGAAGGCCTCCTCAAGACTCCCAGATATGACGCCGGCTGACAACAATTGTATGAAAATAGGAGGAAAAATTTTGCTATTAGAAAATGCATATAATATATCTTCTCCCTCACTAATCTTTCCCTCTATATCCTTAAGTTCTGCTCTTACTTCTCTATTGCCTATCACATTATGGGTCATATCCAAGCTGTCAACTATCGGGATCCCGGATTTAAGCAACATAGACATTATTATACATATTCTTGTCGTAATAACTTTCATTGCCATACTACCTATAAGAGGTAACCTTAAAATAAGTGCATGAATTTTCAAATTGCCTCTTCTGACAACCATAACAATCACTATAGAAAGTCCTATTAAACCAAGTACAAATCTTCCTCCTCCTAATATTTTACTAGTCTTTAGTAAGATCCTAGTAACTGTGGGAAGGGTCTCGTCATTCTGAGCATACATACCCATAAATTGTGGAGCTACATATGATACAAGAAATTGTACTAGAGCTATAGTAAGCACAAGTACAAAAATTGGATATATAAGGGCGTTTAGCAGTCTTTTTTTTAATATGTATTCCCTATCGTAGTATTCAGCCATATACTTGAACGACAGTTCTAAATTGCCACTTACCTCCCCTGCATGCACTACATCCACGAACATATTGGGAAGCTTCTCTTCGTGCTTTCGGAAGCTCTTGGATAAGTTAATACCCTTTTGGATATCTAAATATACTTCTCCCAATATTTTTTTGAACCTTTTATGTCTAGTATTTATATATATACTTTGGAGGGCTTGTAATAGTGGAACACCCGATTTCATTACCACATGCATCTGTTGGCAAAATATCACTATATACCTTATAGGAATCTTAAATATGGGGTTTCTAACTAGTAAATCTGGGTTGAGCACCGTTTTCTTTACATCAAAGGGATACAATGACTCTTCACGAAGCATATTAAATGCCTCATACTCATTAGAGGCTTCTATATATCCCTGTACATGTTTACCTGCTAGATCCATGGCATAATATCTATATACAGGAATCTTCATCCCCCCTTATACATTAAATCATTTGAATATATGGTCTTCGTCACTTCTGTAATATCTGTGACTCCCCTGAATAAAAGTTCTAGACATTGCTCCTTTATAGTTTTCATTCCCAAGCTGATAGCAAGTTGTTTGAGGGTATCTTCATCTGCTTCCTCCAATATTGCATATCTAATATCCTTAGTAACTAGGAGAATTTCGAATACCGCAGTCCTACCCCTATAACCTTTGAAATTACAAAAGCTACAACCCACCGGCCGATATAGTCTGTGAATTTTATTATCTGCTCCCAGAATTTTTAACAATTTAACATCTTGTAGTGATGGAGCTACACTCTCCTTGCACCTAGGGCATAAAGTTTTAAGTAGTCTTTGGGATATAATTCCCACTATAGACGATGCCAATAAATATGATTCGATCCCCATATCTATGAGGCGAGTTATTGCGCCCACAGCATCATTGGTATGCAATGTACTGAACACTAAATGTCCTGTTATAGCAGATCTTATAGCAATTTCTGCCGTCTCTCTGTCCCGAATTTCACCTACCATTATGATATCAGGATCTTGTCTAAGGGCAGATCTTAAACCCTCTGCAAACCCAAAGCCTATCTTTCTATTGACTTGCATTTGGTTAACTCCATATATTGTATACTCCACAGGATCTTCTATAGTTATTATATTATTATTGTCTATATTCAAGTCTTTCAGCATGGCATATAAGGTTGTGGTTTTTCCGCATCCAGTAGGACCAGTAACAAGAGCCATACCACTTGTATTGCCTAATAATATAGTGAGTTTGTCCATCTGAGTTTCAGAGAGACCTAACTTTTCCCTGGTGAGAAAAGAATTGGCTTTATTTAATAGACGTAATACTACCTTTTCACCAAAGATAGTGGGTGTAATTGAAATACGAATATCCATGTCTCCTTGAACGGTATTCATCATCACCCTGCCATCTTGAGGTTGCCGCTGCTCGGCAATGTCTAGCTTAGCTAATATCTTTATCCTACTTATCAGAGCCTCATATACATCTTTGGGTATTTTTATTATATTGTAAATCTCTCCGTCTATTCTAAACCTTACCCTCCCATGATCTTCAAAAGGTTCTAAATGTATATCACTGGCATTTGATGTAATTCCTTGGTTTAATAATGCGTCAAATAGTCTAACTATGGGAGAAGAAAGCAAATCATTATCAGAGATTGACTCTTCCCTTATCTGGGGCTTAATGGAAATGTTATCCTGTTGTTCGTGATATGTAGATATGGCATTTGCCAAATTCCAATCATTGTATAAATAGTCAATAGCTCTTTTTATACTTGCTCTATGAGATATATATGGCACTACTTCCATAGAAGACAATACCTTTATATCTTCTATGGCATATCTATCAAGGGGATTCTCCATAGCTACATATAAGACATCACCCTTTTGCCTAAATGGAACCAAATTATATTCTTTGGCGCTTGAATAGGGAATATAACTACCAAGATTAGTATCTATGTTTTCTAGGTCTGTATATGGTATACCATAGCATTCATCTATTAATTCGATGAGTTGATCTTCCGTCATCCATTTGTTGTCTACCAAAGAACATAAAAATGATTCATCTGCATTTGAAAGTAATAGACTATTTATCTGTTCCTCCTCCAGCAAACCCTGTTCCTTCAATATTTGTATTAATCTTACTCGGTTTTCGTTCAACGGCATCACCGCTATTTAATATTATATGTCTATATAATACAATATTTTTCATTTAATTACAAGTCTTTCAACAAAATGTTTCCTTTTGTTATTTTATATTTTCTTTTATTATTTCCAGACAATAATTGTACGGAATGTCTTTTCCCGTCCATAATTCGATAGAAGCCAAAGCTTGACCAATTAACATATCTATACCATTTTGTACCATACAGTCTTGTCGTCTTGCCTCCCGAAGCAGAGCCGTTTCCCTAGGGTTATATATTATATCCACAACTATAGTATGATCTTGAAATGTGAATCCTTCTAATGGATTTTCGTCTATATGTGGCCACATTCCAACCGGAGTAGTATTGACAATCAAATCCAAGTCTATATCTTCTAAATCTTTCCTGTCTATAGGCACAATGGTATCCAATTTATATTGACAGTTAAATTCTTCAGATAGCCTCAAACTCCTCTGGTGGGTTCTATTCATCAAAAATATATGTTTCACGCCTTCCTTTAGGAGATATGCACAAATAGCCCTTGAAGCTCCTCCAGCACCTATGACAGCCACATCTCTATCTAATGGATTAAAACCCAATCGTTTCAAACCTTCTATAAAACCTATACCGTCGGTATTATATCCCTTTAAAATACCGTTGTGATTTGTTACTGTATTTACTGCACCTATTATCCTGGCCTCCTCATCCACATCATCTAAAAAGTCCAATATTCTCTGTTTATAGGGAATTGTCACATTAAAACCAGTAAAGGACAGGGCAACCATTCCCTCTACTGCCTTTTCAAGCTGATTTGTCTCAATATCAAAGGCCATATATATGTAATTCATATCAAGTACTTTATATAAGGTATTGTGAATAAATGGAGATATACTATGTTCCACTGGGTTACCTATAAGACCTATTGCTTTTATATCATTGGTCATCTTCATATTCTATTTTCCTTCCTATCAGTATTCGTTCCAAACATCTAATGGCTGGAGTGGTATAAATTCCTTTTTAGAAATAAACACTATTAATATTATAGTCATACACGTAAGATTACTATTTACATACCAAGTTATCACGTAAATATCACTGCCCAATTATAGTCATACACGTAAGATTATTACCCCATACAGTTGTCCAAAACTACTTTAAAAAGCCTCCTTTTTCATACTTGAATCAGAGATAAAAAGGAAGCTATTCTCAAGCAATAGTGTATTAAAAAATCTGCTAAGTTTCAAATGAAATTGTAAAGTGTCTGAATATAAGCTACCATGACAAGCATATATAGTCAACAGGTATTTTCACAAAACTCTTTGGCCAATTTGTCTATAGCTCTTTTTTCAATGCGTGACACATATGATCTAGATATCCCTAAAATCTGAGCAATTTCTCGCTGTGTCATATTGTAACCATTAGACAATCCATATCTCATCTCTAGTACCATACGTTCCCTTTGTTTTAAAGATAGTCTCATCTTTTGATATAATTTCTTAGTCTGTAATCGCAATTCCACCTCATCCATGACTTGATCTGGATCCGTGCCAAGTATATCAATAAGTTTAATCTCATTGCCCTCTTTGTCAACACCTATGGGATCATGTAGTGATATTTCTCCCCTGTTTTTCTTAGAAACTCGAATTGACATTAGTATCTCATTTTCTATACATTTAGCTGCATATGTTGCCAACTTTGTCTTTCTCTCTAAATTATATGTGGATATACCCTTTATCAACCCTATTGTTCCGATTGATATTAGATCATCTGTATCCTTCCCCGTATTATTATATTTTTTCACTATATGTGCAACTAATCGTAGATTATGCTCTATCAGTATATTTTTAGATTTCTCACAGCCCTTAGCATATTGTTCTAGGTGGTATCTCTCCTCTTCTGGGCTCAATGGTTGGGGAAATGAATTGCTACCTGATATATGGGATATAATTGGAAACAGATTGCTTACAAAATATAGGATCATATTTGCAACAGAAAACAAGACATGCACCCCCCATACTCAATTACTATACATAATATGAATATAATTGTAGAATTGTGCCTGTCTTCTTCTATTTTATGAACTATAATTAATCCAAATTAGAATAATAGTTCCATATCCCCTCTGCAACCTCTCTAAATATAGGCGCTGCAGTCTCTCCCCCCTCTCCTCCATCTCTAGATAGTATTGCAATTACGTACTTAGGTTCATCTATTGGACAAAACCCCACAAACCATCCATAGTGACTTGCATATTTGTCATTATTTATCTGTGGGGTACCTGTCTTACCTCCACAGCCACCAAATTCTTCATCATAGGCTTTTTTACCAGTACCATATCTTGCCGCATGTATTAACCAATTTTGAAGTTCCTTAGCTGTTTCCTCTCTAAGGACTCTGTACTCCCTACCACTAGTACGCCACTGTATCCTTCTATTGTCATTTGATATAAGTCCCCTAACCAATCGTAAGGGCTTTCTTACCCCACCATTTCCAATTGTAGTCATCATATCTGCTACTTGAATAGAGGTAACCATCACAGTTCCCTGCCCTAAGGCAAGATTGCCTATACCTGCGCCGGCGTACTCATCTCTATCTGGAAGTAAGCCTCTATCATTATCAATTCCTATATCTAATTCACTACCAAAACCAAATTGCTTTGATAGCTCTATTATCGCTTCACCTCCTAATTCTCTCGCTATAGATATAAATATATCATTACATGAATGGCTAAATGCCTCCTTTAAAGACAATTTCCCTAACCCACCTACATCTCCATGACAAGAATAAAATACTCCGTTTACATCTATCCCACCATTACAATAGAAAATATCATCACCATCGTATTGTCCAGCTTCCAACGCTGCAGAAGCCACAACAACCTTAAATATTGAACCGGCAGGAAATGCCTTTAGAGGAACTGCCCACAGACAATCTTCCTCACTATTAGCACCTAAATCATACTGCTTATAATTGGGCCTACTTGCTAATGCTAGTATATCTCCACTATCTATCTCCACAACTATACCACCATTCCTATGTCCTAGACGATCCAAGGCTTGTTCTAATAGTTCTTGTACATTATAATCTATGGTGAGTTCCACGTCATAATATGATGTATCTATTGCCTGCTTAATGCCATAACCAGCTCCAGGTACTAGATTATCCCTTGCATCTTTTAAGGCATACAAAATCCTCTCACCATCACCATTTAAGTATGAATCAAAATTCTTTTCTATTCCCATCACAGGAGTACCATCCCTTTGTATATATCCCACTACATGCCGGGCAATAGAATTTTTATCATAGCGAGGATTAGTTGTATATACATATAGTCCTTTGTACTTACCCCTTTCTACCTCTTGTATCAAATTATAATCCATATTCAATATTTCCATCTCTATGGTTTTAATATTCTGATTAATTTCCGTCCTAATCTCATGGACTTCCTTACCAGTAAGAATAGAAATGACATCAAACACTTGATCTTGAGGGGCAATTAATTGGGAGAATACTATAAGATATACTCTATCCCTACCCTTTGTAAGCGATATACCATTTTTATCTACTATATGTCCCCTTATGTTTTCTGATTTAATAATTGCATTATATTGGTTATCTGCCATATTACTGAGATTATTGTGGTTTATTACCTGTACATTGAACAGCACCACAAATAACACCCAAAATATCATTATAGTAAAGATATAAAGCTTTTTTAGTCGCCCTTTAACTGTATCTGAACTTCTCATATTTCCTAGTCACCCCTAAAACAATTCCTGTGCCAAAAGAGACTTTTTCTTCGTAAAATACAAAAAGAGGGATGTGCTAATAATATTATTAACACATCCCTCTTTTTTATACTTTTTTACGCCTCAAGAGACAATATTTTGTCAGTGGGATATCAATTGGCAATTGTACTATCTGCTGGGGATGGGGTGCACAATCAATAGATTGTCCATCCTCGTCTGACATGGCCTTTACTTCGTACTCTATATGGGGTTTTCCTGGCCTCATTATTTCGAGTTTATCGCCTACCTTAAAGTGATTACGTTGTTCTACTATTGCAATCCCTTTGTCAGGCATGTAGTCCATTACCATACCCACAAAGTCATAATGCCGTATATACTGACTATCATCATACCTATGATCATGTGCAGTAGGTCTGTTAAAATAAAATCCCGTGGTGAAAGGACGATGACTAGCCTTTTTTATCTCTTCCATACAGTCAGTGTCAAATATATAGTCATTAGGATTCTCGGCATATCTATCCAATACCTGCCTATATGCTTGAACTACAGTAGCAACATAATAACTACTCTTCATCCTACCTTCAATCTTAAGACTATCAAGACCTGCACCTATCAACTCTGGTATATGTTCTATCATACACAGATCATTGGAATTAAATATATAGGTTCCCCTATCGTCCTCAAACACTGGGAGATATTCTCCTGGCCGCTTCTGCTCCATAAGATAGTACTTCCACCTACACGGATGGGCACATGCCCCCCTATTTGCATCCCTTCCTATCAAATAATTGCTCAAAGCACATCTTCCCGAATAGGATATACACATGGCACCATGTACAAATGCCTCTATTTCAAGATTATTTGGTATGTTGGCTCTTATCTCCCTAATCTCATCAAGTGATAATTCTCTAGCCAAAATTAATCTATTCACACCTTGGCTATACCAAAAAAGCGCACTTTTCCAATTTGTGGTGTTCGCCTGAGTGCTGAGGTGCACATCCATATCTGGTGAAACTTCTTTAACAAGAGCTAATATGCCTGGATCGGAGAGTATAATTCCGTCTACCTTTGCATCAGCTATGGCCTCTATATACTCCTTCATTCCATTGAAATCACTGTTATGGGCAAATATATTCATGGTTATATATACCTTTTTGTCTCTATCATGGGCATATTTAACTCCTTCTTCTATCTCTCGAAGATCAAAATTATCTGCAAAGGCACGAAGCCCAAATTGCTTACCACCTATATATACAGCATCGGCCCCATATTCGATTGCTATCTTCAACTTTTCCAGATTTCCAGCAGGGGCTAATAGTTCGGGTATTTTCATATTCTAGCCTTGTCCTCCTTTTTATAACTGATTGAAATACCATCTCCCAAGGGAATTATTATGGTACTTAGATTTGAATGATTCGATATAGTATTCAAGAATTTTTTCATTTCCCTTACAATAGTGCCTTTTTTCTTATTTACTATTTTGTCACTAGCTACCATACCATAGAACAATACATCATCACATATTAAAAGACCTCCAGGTTTTAGTAATCTCAAACAGTGGGTCAGATAACTACAATATTGACCCTTAGGTCCATCCATAAATATGATGTCAAACTCCCCATCCATGTATTCTAGTATTTCTCCCGCATCTCCATTGTATATAAATATATCCTCATCTGCGCCTGCCATTTTGAAATAATTCCTTGCTTGACAAACCAAATCATAGTCTATCTCTATTGTAACTATACGTCCTCTTTGTGCCATAGCTCTATACATTACCAAAGAAGAATATCCTATACATGTTCCTATTTCAAGTATATTCCTAGGTTTTGTGGTTCTAATTACTATATCCATAAAGCATGCAAGACTTTCACGCATTATTGGAAAGTGTTTTTCTTCAGCCTCTTTTCTCATTTGAATCATTATCTCGTCTTCTTTATATTTTGTCAATTTGTCCAAATATTTTTTTATATAATCTTTATATATGAGACTAATGTATAGACACCTCCACAGCAAAATTTAAGATCCACATTTGAGTGGATCTTAGTTTGAGCTATCTTTCCATAGCTTTTCATATTTTTTCTTATCGTTTACGTGGGAATCATAATCATAATTAAATGAATGTCTCCCTTCGTTTGGATCCATTAGCACAAAATAGAGATATGGCTTTTCTGGATCCATCATCTCCTCATCAGGATATAACACAGATTTTATGGCAAGTTCTCCCGGACAAGCTATGGGTCCTATTGGTAGGCCGTTATGTTTATACGTATTGTACCTAGACTCAATCTGGGCCTCTTCGTTTGTTACGTATAGTATATTCTTCCCTGTTATATAACGTATTGTAGCACACGATTCAAGTGCCATATCTTTTTTCATTCTATTATGAAATACTGCTGCTATCTTAGGAAATTCTTCTTTAAGCCTTGCCTCGCGCTGAACTATAGATGCCAATGTTACAACCTCATCAGTTGTCAATTCCAATTCATCAGCCCTGGCTTTGTATTCTGTACCGTATATCTTAGCAAATTGAGACAACATTGTCTTTATTATATCCTCTGGTGTGGAACCTTCATCTACAAAATATGTTTCGGGAAATAGATAACCTTCTAGTGGATATGGATACTTCTCTTTATCCCGCCTCTCCTCAGGTATATCTTGTAGAAAGGTAAATTGTTTTTCATATTTTTCAATATTTGCAGCCTCTTCTATGAATTCTTCCTCAGTAAACGGGAATTTCCCACTTTCATCGAGTGCATTGGCTATCTGTGCTATAGTTCTTCCCTCTGGAATGGTAAACTTTTTCTGCGGTATGGCCCCTTCTCCCGATGTAATAGAATCTACTATCTCTGGAAGACTCATACTCTTCTTTAACTTATACTTACCTGCTTGTATATTGGACGATTTGCCCGACAATTCCATGAAGATCTTAAATACACCTTTATTGCGAATAAGCCCTTCTTCATATAGGATATTACCGATACCCCGCGCAGACGTCCCCATGGGAACTACAATTACAACATCACTATGATCATTGGAATCCATGGGATTTGTAAATTTATTATAAGTATATTTAACTGCAAAAAATACCGTACCAACGACTATACATAGGCTAATTACATATATAAGTAATTTTCTAATAAAAGGATGTTGTAAATGAGTATTCTGATCTTTTTTTACAACAGGCTTTTTCTCTTTTTTGATAATGGGTTGGGACATTAGTCAACCTCCAATTCGAATAAATTACCCTCTGCCAAACATCAAATGAAGGATGAAACAAGTGTAATCATCATTTTAAAGGCTACAAGTTAAGAATAAAAAACTATAAAATTCAGTTTTTTATATTACACTGTTCAACAGCCCTTACCTCTTTAAGATAGAGATAAGAGCTGTACAGTAAGCCTTACATGGTCACAAATATATTTTTAAGTCTATCTTCATTTTATGTTTAGCTAAAGTTTACATTATTATATATTATCTATACGATATTTACAAGATGAAGAAAAACTTGATCAAATAAAGTTTTTCTTCATCTTTGATCAAATCAGACCATCAATTATATTTCCATAATAATTGGTAATATCATTGGATTTCTCTTAGTCTTCTCGTATAGCAAAGTCCTTAGCCCATTTTTAATATTGGATTTTAAAGTGGCCCAATCAGTTATATTCTTCTCTTCACATTCTTCTAATATGGATTTGACCAATTGACGGGCTTCATTGATAAGTTCTTCCGATTCCCTTACATATACAAATCCTCTAGATATAATATCAGGACCAGCAATCATCTCGCCTGTATCCCCTGATATGGTCACAACAACTACCATAAGCCCATCTTGGGCTAGGTGCTTTCTATCCCTTAAAACGATATTGCCCACATCTCCAACTCCTAGGCCATCTACTAAAATTCTGCCCGCAGGAACATTGCCAGCAAACTTGCATGAATTTTTAGTTAGAGCTAATACAGAGCCTATCTTTGGAATGAATATATTCTCCTTAGGCATACCAAGCGACTCCGCTAACAGAGCATGGCGCTTAAGATGTCTATATTCACCATGAACGGGTATAAAAAATTTAGGTTTAACTAGCGTATGAATTAGTTTGAGTTCTTCTTGACAAGCATGACCTGACACATGCACGTCTGCTAATGCCTCATATATAACCTCTGCGCCCTTCTCAAATAGTTGATTTATAACCTTAGACACAAGCTTTTCATTACCTGGGATGGGATTTGCAGATATTATGACCATGTCTCCCTGGGTAATCTCTAGTTGCCTATGTGTGGAAGCTGCCATACGTGATAGAGCAGACATCGGCTCACCTTGTGTCCCAGTGGTTATCACTGTTATCTTATTGGCTGGATAGTTATTTATCCTATCTAAATCTATAAGCGTATTCTTTGGAACGTTTAAATATCCTAGCTCTAAGGCCACTGTTACAACATTTATCATACTTCTTCCCGATATAGCTACTTTTCTGTCGAATTTTACCGCAGCATCTATTATCTGCTGTATTCTGTGTATATTGGATGCAAAAGTCGCTACAATTATTCGACCTTGAGCTGTACTGAATACGTTTTCGAAAGTTTTACCAACTGTTCGCTCCGACATAGTATATCCCGGTCGCTCTACATTTGTACTATCTGCAAATAATGCCAAGACTCCTTTTTCTCCTAGTTGGGCAAACCTAGCAAGATCTATAACTTGGCCATCTATTGGCGTATAATCTATCTTAAAATCTCCTGTATGAACTATTGTTCCAACAGGAGTATATATGGCAAGAGCCACCGCATCTGCAATACTGTGACTTGTCTTTATTAACTCCACAGCAAAACATCCCAACTTAATCTTGGAACCAGCTTTTACCCTGTTTAGTTTTGCATTTTGAATATTATGCTCCTTAAGTTTGTTTTCAATCAATCCCAAGGTAAGCTTCGTACCATATACCGGAACATTTACTTCTCTTAAAACATATGGAAGGGCACCAATATGATCTTCATGACCATGTGTGACTATTATTCCCCGAATCTTATTTTTGTTCCGTGTCAGATAAGTGATATCGGGAATCACCAAGTCTACTCCTAACATATCATCCTCTGGAAATGTCATACCACAGTCTATCAATATTATGTCATTTCCATATTCAAATACTGTCATATTCTTTCCTATCTCGTATACGCCACCGAGTGTAATAATCTTAAGTACATCCTTAAGATTATTATTCCCCTTTTTACCATTCTGATTATTGTTTTTGTTATTCTTGTTATTCTTGTTATTTTTATTGTTTCTATTGTTTCTATTGTTATTTGACGCCACTAATGCATTTCCTCCTATTTTATAATATTTAAAATCCGTCCACATCCAATATTACATCTATTATACTTTATTTAATATAAATGTGCAACAATTGCTTCAATATAAAGGTCTAACACCCAAAATAATGCAAATCACAAACCAATAAAAAAGGGCTCAATTAAGCCCCTCTCCGATAAAATTAATTGTCATCCCTTATATCTCTTATCTTTTTCTCGTAAAAATCTGCCAATTCTGTTGCATACTCTTCAGTATAGCCTTGACTGTATAATCTGCATGAGGCGCTGTCATTATCGGGTAATACCAATACCCAGCCTTTTTTATATTTGACTTTAATACCCTCATCTAATTCCACATCATTTGAATTTAAATGATCATCTTCTATGAGGGAACGAATTATTCTTCCTTTCCACTCCCAAGGACAATCAATTTCCCGCTCCTTCATGTAGTAATTCGGTATTTCAGATACTAGATTTGATAAGTTGGTCCGTTCTCTAGACAGAATACCCAATAGTTTGACTATCATATAATTATAATCAAAATATAACTTAAATATATTTTCCGCATCTTTTTTACCCATATTTGCATATATGGCTTCCATAATAATGTTTTTTGAAGTCTTAGTTCTAATTACCCTTCCCGTGTACTTCTTTGCAATATCTTCTATTATGCTGGGTGCAGTATGTGGAACAACTATACTACACCCCTTATTTTGCTTTAGACATATTAGGGAAATTAATGCAAATAATTTTTCATCTCTAATATCCCTTCCTCTTTCATCGTATAATACAATTCGTTCTCCGTCATCGGATAATTCTATCCCCATATCATATCCATATTCCCCCGAAAAATTCCTAGTTTTATCTATTTCAGTACCATATTCAACAATACATCCTAAATCTTTCAAGATATCTCCAAGTACATGGGAAGCCAATCCCCTATCCTCTATGAAGATTCTATGTTTTAATGCCTTTATATCATTTTTATCTACTGAATTTATAATCCCTCCCTTATAGAACTGTAGAACACTATCAATCTTTTTTACATTTTTGATCTTATCCATAGGTTGCATGTAAAAATCATCTCTTAAAAAGAGGTTTTGTATCTTTCGTTCCTCATCTGGCGAAATATTTATTCCCTTTTCACCCATGAGTTGGATATTTATATGTCCATCATCTTGGATTAATATACGTATACCCCCATCTAGCCCTAGTTTGCCAATTGAATATCTCAATACTGAAGTTGGTATCTGGCCAAAATCGAATACCTCTAAGCCCACCAATAGCATACCTGAAATGAGACTGTATTTTATCATATGGGTTACCAGATTATTATCACCACCTATGCCCACTTGACTTCCTGACTTCAATATAGAACCATATGCAGACCCTAATCTAGTTGCAAACTGCGGGTTTATATCCATTATAGCCTGTCCTATAATTCCATCTTGAGTAAATAATGCTGTGTCAGACCCACTGCCCCATACTATATTTTCCGTTATAAGCATACCATCACCAATTTTTTTAGATGGCCATATCTTTACAAAAGGTTTAACAACTGTTGCCTCTCCAATGCAACAACCATCTGCTATCACAGTATTTTCATATATCCTCGCATGTCGTTGTATCCTCACCTTATTACAGATAGATGCCCCTTTAAGTTCTGTCTCTCTACCAATTGTCGTATTGTCCCAAATTATAGTCTTGGCAATATCACTTGCCTCTTCCACTATATTATGTCTTCCCATAACAGTATATGGACCTAGACGGACATTTGCACCAATATGGTTATATTCGCCAATAAAACATGGTGCTTCTATCACTGTGGTAGGATGTATATCACAACCCTTACCTATCCATATATCCCTCCCTATTGTGTGTAACTCCCCATCGATATCGATTTTGCCTATTTTCCCATCTAATACATCAAAATGGGCTTTTAAATATGTCTCTGGGTTCCCTATATCACACCAATATTCATCTGTTACATAGCCATATATGGGTTGACCCTTTTTTAAGAGTATAGGAAATAGATCTTTGCTAAAGTCAAACTTAGTCTCAGGTTCAATATATTCAAGTACCTCAGGCTCTAATATATATATACCTGTATTCACAGTATCACTAAACACTTCTCCCCAATTTGGTTTTTCCAGAAATCTAGTGACTTCATCTTCCCTATTCGTAATTACAACCCCGTATTCTAATGGAATAGCCACCCTCTTTAAAACTAGTGTAGCCATAGCACCCTTAGCTCTATGAAAATTTATAGCCTCGGATAGATCTATATCAGTTAAAGCATCACCACTAATTACTACAAAGGTTTCATCCAAAAAAGCTTCTCCATTTTTAACGCTTCCTGCTGTCCCGAGTGGTTTTTCCTCTATAAAATATTCTAGTCTTACACCATAATCTATCCCACTACCATAATAATTTTGTATCACATATGGAAGATATTGTAACGTAACACCTATATCACTTATATTATATCTTTTTAAAAGTTCTATACTATATGTCATTACTGGTTTATTCATAATAGTTACCATTGGTTTTGGCAGATCACAGGTAAGAGGTCTAAGTCTTGAACCTTCACCACCTGCCATTATAATTCCTTTCATTTCATCATCCTTTCTGCATATTGAAGACCACAGCCACATTATAATTATTTAAGTTTAATACTACGAATATTAATGATTCCATACATAACTGCATCTCATTATTTTAAATATTAATAATGGTTAGCCTTATAAATAGACTTTGAATTCTAAATGACATATTTAGAATTAGTATGTGTATACCTCCAAATGCTTATACCTGCGTAAAAAAAAGGATAAAAAAATAGAGTGGCATGTGATGCCACTCTATTTTTTTATCTCTTTGAATATTTTTTCATTTAATATTTTAATATATGTGCCCTTCATACCTAGAGAGCGCGATTCTATTATGCCGGCGCTCTCCAATTTTCTAAGGGCATTTACAATTACAGATCGGGTAATGCCTATCCTATCTGCAATTTTACTAGCTACTAAAAGTCCTTCCATGCCACCCAATTCATCTAATATATAAATAACAGCCTCTAACTCGGAATATGATAATGAGGAAATTGCCATCTGTACATTACTTATCTGCCTTGCTTCCTCTTCCATAGCCTCTGAGTGTGCACGCATTATCTCCATGCCAACTATCGTAGCGCCGTATTCAGCTAATATAATATCATCTTCAGTGAAAGTTTTGTCTATTCTGTCAAATAATATGGTACCTAAACGTTTACCACCACAAAATACTGGGACAACCGTAAGTAATCTCTCTCTTAGTTGCTCATATACATCAATATCCTGCAGGAAACCCTTTGTATTATATAGGGGCTCATCTAACTTTAAAAGTTTATCGTTATATACCTCATTTAATCTTAGATCTGGTGTGACGAAATAATGTATATAAGACTCCTCAATTTCATCCCTCAAACCATATCCTAATATCTTACCACTTCTACTCAATACAAATACATTACATTCTAATATCTCCTCAAGCATCTTACACAGATCAGAAAAAAGAACAAAATCTGAACCAGAACTTTGAAGAAATCGATTTAATCTTCGGGTCTTTTCAAGCAGTGTACTGGGCATCTATTTCACTCCCTGTAAAGACACATTTAAATAAATGCGTCCCTATTAAACTTCTCCTATACAACCTATCGTCAAAGACCTGCATTATAATATATATTTTCTTAGATCATTCTCTTTTATAGTATTATAGAGTGCATTTTCAATATATTCTGCGTCTATTTTTACATCCTGACCCTTCAACTCATCGGCTCTAAAGGAAATGTCTTCCATTACTTGTTCTAGTACAGTGTGTAGACGCCGTGCTCCTATATTTTCTTTTGTCTGATTCATAAAAAAGGCAACGTTTGCTATAGCATCTATTGCATCGTCTGTAAATTTTACGTTTACACCTTCGACATCCATAAGGGCAATCTGTTGCTTTATTATTGCATTCTCCGGCTGAACTAAGATCATTTTAAAATCTTCTTCCGAAAGATTATCAAGCTCTACCTGAATGGGGAATCTACCTTGTAATTCAGGTATTAAATCGGAAATATTAGATATATGAAAAGCACCGGCTGCAATAAATAATATATGATCGGTCTTCACCGGACCGTATTTCGTCATTACAGTTGTACCTTCCACAATTGGAAGTATATCCCTCTGTACACCTTCCCTGGACACATCAGGTCCACTTCCCGACTCCTTCCCTGCTATCTTATCTATCTCATCTAAAAATATAATGCCTTTTTCCTCAACAGCAGCTACAGCTCTTTCTATCACTTCGTCCATATCTATTAAATGTTGAGCTTCTTCCTGTTCAAATATCTTTCTAGCCTCTCTAACTGTTGTCTTTTTCTTTTTAGTTCGCTTTGGAAAGATATTATCAAATACATCCTGCATCTGTAGCATTATATCCTCATTACCCGCGCCAGGAATAAAGCCAATGGGAGGCTGAGAGTCCTCTATCTCTATTTCTATTACACTGTCCTCCAATTTCCCCTCTCTGAGGAGTTCTCTAAATTTTTCTCTAGTTCCTACCATATCATGTTCTTGCTCAGGTTCATGCTCTTCTTCCCCGTCATCTGTTGGAGGGAAGAGTACAAATGGGGTTTTTTCCTTCTTTTTTTTCCTGGGCAATAGGGTATCTAGTATCCTCTCTTCAGCAACAATCCTGGCCTTATCTTCCACTTCATCCATGCTCTGCCTTTTTATCATCCGTACAGATTCCTCTACTAAATCTCTTACCATTGCTTCAACATCTCGTCCAACATATCCGACTTCGGTAAATTTTGTAGCTTCCACCTTTACAAACGGAGCATTTACTAACTTCGCCAGACGCCTAGCTATCTCTGTCTTACCCACACCAGTAGGTCCTACCAATATTATGTTTTTAGGCGTTATTTCATCCCTCAACTCTGGACTTAACAAACTTCTCCTATATCTATTTCTAAGTGCAAGGGCAACTGCTTTTTTAGCTTCATGTTGCCCCACTATATATCTATCAAGTTCTTCTACAATCTCTTTAGGTGTAAGTTCATCCAACATCTTTCCCCTCCTAGATCTCCTCTACATATATATTGTCATTTGTGTACACACAGATAGATGACGCAATCTCCAAAGACTTTCTGACAATTTCACTTGACTCTAGATCAGTATTCTCGCATAGAGCCCGGGCAGCAGCCAGGGCATAACCTCCTCCTGAACCAATGGCAGCTATTTGATTATCTGGCTCTATGACTTCACCTGTTCCGGATATTACAAACATATCCTGCGTATCCATAGCAATGAGCATAGCTTCAAGCTTTTGCAGAACTCTATCCGAACGCCATTCCTTAGCAAGCTCTACAGCTGCACGCCTCAAATTCCCAGAGTATTCTTCTAACTTACCTTCAAATTTTTCACTCAAAGTAAATGCATCTGCAACAGAACCTGCAAATCCAACAACTACCTGATCATGATATACTCTTCTAACCTTTCTCGCACCATGCTTCATGATAGTATTCTCACCAAATGTAACCTGTCCATCGATTCATTTTTTTATGACTTTCATTTTCTATATGATTAAAGAAATCATTATCTAATGAACTAACATAAGTTGGGTTAAACAAACAGTGAATATTGAGTAATTTACCTTTATGAGTAGTAGGTAACATTCTTAATTCAACATTTGGAAATAAAAATATTTTTCTTATAAACTCTATTTCATTATCTGTAAATATTTTTACTCCTAACTCATCAACTTTATTATCAATATTTGCCACATAATTAAGTGCATCCTTATATCTATCAATAGAGAAATAATCTGTAATACCAATTGCTTCAATATTTAATTCACAAGCCTTTTTAAAAAACAATTCAAAAAAACTATTTATATCTTTAGACTTAAATTGATCATTTTTATTAGTGAGTTTTGTATGAACATGCAAATCCCATTTTCGCCATTCTGAACCTCTGTTTTCTGTGTGTTTCATTTGTATTTGATTTATTTATAATAAATAATTATCTAATTTAACTTCAATAGATTAACATTTACCTCTTAACCTTAGACCTTGAATAAAAAAAGCATAAAAGTCTTAATTAAATACTTTTATGCTTTTTACTTGCTATTTTAAGATCATATCTATCATCTTTTTAATATAACCAGATCGGAAGAGCACACGTCTGAACTCCAGTCACCATCAAGTATC